>CP054837.1:5203750-5534375 GCA_028768525.1 Desulfobacter sp.
CCGTCAACGATTAATTCAAACAAGGGTTCCAATTGGTGACTCAGTATTACGATATTCACCTTGCTATGCTCCTCTCGTTTTTGATATTGGTTTTAAATCAATTTAGGTGTTTCAACGATGAAACGAATTTCAGTCTGCGTGGGAGAATTTCAAATGGTTGATATGAAAACTCACAATTCACTTTTCCCTTTCAACTGTGAAAATAAAGAATGCCAGAAGGAATATGACCTTGATCAATTTTCTGATGTCGTTTTGCTTTGGGGATACATTTATCTGATAGCAGAAGAGTATGAGGCCGGAATTGTTGGGCTCACTTGCCCAGAATGCAGGAAAACAACATTGAAAAAGTTGCCAGGTTATATGGCTATGCAGAGCCTTATAGTTCTTCGAAAAAAATGTTTGGATAAATACCAGGAAAAAGCATACATTTTAAAACCGGAACTCAAGCACTGTATTTACTTTTCAGCACATCACCTGGTTGCTTCTAATTTGATTGATGCTTTACCCAGACTCAAAGATAAAGGTATTGAATATTCTATCCCTTCAGAGTTGGAATTGAATGAGTATTCTGAAACACTACGAGCCAAAAATCCTTTTGTCGTTTCTGAAAACGAAATTCCGTTGATCCTGGAGATTGAGAACGAAAACGGATTCAAGTCGTTTCCTAGGGCGGTTCCATCAACGTCAATTTATATGAATTTGGATAAACTCTATCTGGATAACGAGTATGAGTATATTAATCTCATTTTGAACAGAGATCTAATTAGGCCCAACACTCAAGAGGACGTTGACCATATTTCAGAGTACAACAGTAGCCCAGTTAAAACCAATGACCTTTCATTAGATGAGTTCAATGGATTTCAATGCAACCATCTATCATGGAAACGCAAGTCATTTCAAAATAACCTGGATGATTTTCTGAGTGCGATACCAGCGGTAAGGAACAGTATCGATTGTGAACTTACATACAGGAATCAATTGATAAATAAATACGCCAGGAAATTCTATTATCAGACCAGGACAATTGAGGAACAGAAATTCGAAAACAAAGAACTCCAGGAAATTGAAGCCTTTGGTTTAGAAAAAATTATCGGTGTTGATTTCTCTGAAATGGACTCCCCTGTTCCCATTAACTCAATGCATGGTGGGCAATTGATGGAAAAATGGGAGATGGATGCCTTCAGTATAATCGATCTAATCAAACACAATGGACTTGTTGCCTATGACAGCGTTTATTCAGTACACATAAATAAAGATTCATTTCATCCAGCCTTGGTAGCTGAACTGACAACCGGAGATCTGGAACAACAAAAAGTCTCTATGCAAAGATTACGGTTCGATCCTTCAAATGTTAAGAATTATGAACAGCACCATCCTGAAATTCTAACGGCAGCGACTCTAAAAGCACCTCAATTCAACATTAATGCACCCTCAGAAAAGACGCCAAAAGAGATGGCAATAGAGCTTTGTAGAGCTGCGGCACAAAAACTTGTAGACCAATCTCCCGAAATTACTTTGCCTGCGATACTCAAAAATCATGAGTTCAAAAAAAGCTATAGGGGAAAAGAAGACCATATTCCGACCAGTGACAGTGGATGGAGAAACTGGCTAAAAGGTATCTACAATTCTCAAAAAGGGCGTAAAAAAGGGTCTTGATTCCCACCCAAATTATAATTTCATTGTAGTTAAACGCTAAACAAACCACGAAACCTGAAATCCCAACTACTTCCCGCTTGGATTTTTTCCTTTCCAAACAGCCTGTTAGAAGAAACAAACCGCAAATAAACTGTTGCGGTTTATCTGTAATTTTATTCACAAATTCTTTCCGTTATTTTCCTCTTTGATCAACGACAAATATTTTTTTCCTTCAACGACAATTAAAACTCCCGTTCCCCAACCTGCGTAACCATTTAATTTCATTAAAAAATACTTGCAAAACAATTCTGATTATGTTTTTTAAGACCATCCTTCCGGAGGATAAGGCTATGCTGGAGAGCAACCTGAGCGCCGAGAAGGTGACTGAAGTATGAGGGGCCGTATTTTCCACGTACGGCCTTTCGCTTTTTGCTCTCATACTTTGGTCTATAATGCGCTAAACTCCGGGGGTTTGGGGGCTGGCCCCCATTATAATCCGGTAAAAAGTCCTTTTAATTACCATCACAAAACCCGGTTCTTCCATGGGTTAAGCCCTCTATCGATAGTATCCGTCCGATAGTGCTTGCTGACGGCATTGGTTCAATATTTTCCGCTTCCATCTCCTTGCTGATAGCACCGGCACCGCAGTTCAGGCCTCGATTGTATAAATCCAGTCGGATCATTTTAATAATCTCAACAATCTCCTGCCTGGTATATCTGGTCTCGATCATTATTCGGCCTCCATTTTAGCCTGTTCCATGCGATAGCTTTCCACATTCAATTCAAGGATGATACTGTGATGAACGAGTCTGTCGATGGCTGCTGCCGTTGTCATAGGGTCCTTAAAAATCTGTTCCCACTTAGAGAACGGAAGATTGCTCGTGATCATCAGGCTGCCCTGTTCATACCGTTCCGCCAAAAAGGTAAACAGCACTTCCATTTCTCCCCGGCTTTGTTGGACATACCCAATGTCATCTATAATCACAGCATCAAACCTGGAGAGGGATTTGAGTTTTTTGGTTAGCTCAAGATCCCTTTTGGCAATCAGCAGATCCTGGACGAGCTGACTGCATGAGATAAAAAGAACCTGCTTACCCTTTGCAATTAATTCATGGCCAATGGCACAGAGCAGATGGGTTTTCCCGCTACCCGGATTACCAAAGGCCAGGATGTTTTCACAGCGCTCTAAAAAAGCGCCGTTGACCAGGACACTTAAATGATTGGCAACCTTTAAGGGGAGGCGCTTTTTATCAAAATTCTCAAATGTCTTGGAAGATGGCAACTTGGATGCCCTCAGGTTACGTGATATCCGGTTCTGCCAGCGGACTTCGCATTCGAGACTCAACAATTGTAAGAGGTACTTTTCATATCCCCATGCCTCCGCCCTGGCCTGATCCGCCATTTCTTCATAACTGCGGCGCATGGTCGGCATATGGAGGCTTTTAAGATTGGTGTCTATCTGATCCCGATCATTGATCATGCCGCCACCCCCTTGAGCAATTGGTCATAACGAGTCAAATCAACTGCCTGGATATGAACATCATCCGGCCTGCTGACAGAGGCGTTGGACTCAATAAGGCGTTTAACAGCCTCTTTGCTGATTTCCTGATCCTCGTTTATTAGAACCATCAGGGCGCTGTCTACTGCCACCTCGCTTGTCTTTGCTGCCAGGTATAATATTTTCAGATACCTTGCTGCTGAGCTTTTAACGGTATAACGCTTTCTTAAATGATCGTAGGCAATCCGGAACCGGCTGGTGGGGAACATGGCATTACGATAACGATAATTTTCAAATGCCCCCGGTTTTTTGACCAGGCTGTCAATGATATGCCGGTAATTGATTTTATATTTGCCCTCACCCCGCAACCTTGGCAAAGTATCGACCTTTCTCTGGCCGTACCAGACCTCCAGGCATTCCATGTAGAGGCGGACCTGGATATTTTCTCCTATGAGCCTGCTGTCTACAGAGTAAACGTTGTGATTGACCCGAATGGTACTGCTGGGACCAACCTTTAAATCCATCTTTTTACATGCATCAAGCCGGCGTTTGGGCAACCGGTGTAGGAGATCCAGTTCTTGTGTAAACCGTTTCCTACGACCGGCATTTAGCTGTGCGAACAGTTTGGCCAGGAACAAGTCATATTCTTCCCGGTCTTTAAAATCCCGGTGTCCTCTCAGCATCAGGGCCTGGTCAACGGCTTTTTTGAACCGATAATTGCGCTGCTCCACGTCTCCATTTTCATTGGGGCTGGCAGGGTTAGTTTTGCAAGGAATGATACCGTAATGGTCAACAAGATCCTGATACCTGCTGGTGAACTCCTCAGGGTGACTTACCTTGTTAACAGCGGATGTCAGACAATCGGTGCGATGTTGCTGCGGCACACCACCAAGTTCCCATAGGGCATTTTGCAGGCCCTGGCTCAGGCTTTCGAAACTCTCTGAAAAACAGACTGTACCTGTCTCCCAATTGGAATAGGTCAAAACAAAATGGTAGATCAGGTGGTCAAAAGGGACGCCGCCTATAGTGACGCCCAGTTTATCCATGTGGGTGAAGTCTGACTGGCATAATTCGCCAGGCTTATGAATTTGAGCAAAAAAGATTTCTTTGGGCGGCCCCTCTGTAGCACGCCATTGCTTTATTCTCCGTTGCAGGGTCCGTAATTGTCCATCGGCGAACCGGCCGGGGTGTCTGCGTTGCAAATCCTCAAACAGTGTCTTGGCCTCCAGACCTGGATTTATGGTCAACATGCCTTTGATACCATCCCAGGTCTCCTCAAACGGATCTTTGCGTGTGCGCCATGTATGATCCGTTTTGAGTTCACTCGGCAACTTCCCGTGTTCACGGTACTTTCGAGCTGTTTTTTCATCCATTCCAGCTTTCATTGCTGCTATCCCGAAACTCTTCTCTGACTGAATCAACTTGAACAACCTCCTCACTTGCTGGTCCGTTACCATCCAAATCTCTCCTTCTGTTCAATTTGGATGTTTCTACCATTTTTTTTGATTCTTAAATTTCGGGAATTTTAATTGTCGTTTGGCGGGAATTATAAATGACGCTGATCACCTCTTACGTTCTCCGCGGAACAAGAACAGAACCCGAAAGGGTGGCCACCCTCCACTAACTATTTTGATTGGAGGAAAACAATGAAAGAAGAAAACAACAAAAAGATTGAAACCTTACTGATCAGCTCCCTGACCAAAGACCCCAACCACTCCAGGCAAGACCTGGGAGACATAGAATCCCTGAAAGAAAGCATCAGAAAAGACGGACTCATAGTGCCCATCAACGTCAACAGAACCCAGGACGGTATTTGCTTCTACAATGACGGATGGAGAAGAATTGAAGCACTAAAAGCAATGGGTAAAAAGGAAGTTCTTTGCTTAGTCCATGACGGGTATGTGCCTGAGGATGCGGCCCATCAGTTTTATGTGATCAATAAAAAGCGCAAAGCACTCAATCCCATTGAGGAGGCGCTTCATATAAACATGATGAATACAACCTTTGGCCGTAGCTTCAGACATCTCGAAATCAAGGGATATGGCGATGCCACGACACTTTCAAGAAAGGCTCAACTGGTCAAGCACCCCGAAGAGGTACGGCAGCAAATTGCCGATGGAAAACTCTCCATGTCCCATGGGCTGGCGCTGCTTGACCTTTCAAGCGATGAAGAGCGGATCAATATGGCCAAACGTGCAGTTGACCAAGAATGGTCTGCCACCCTTCTGGAGAAGGCAATCCGGCGCTATCTTCTGGAAGATGAAAAGACCCCGGAAAAAAAGGTGTCAATCTCTGATGCAGATATCTCCGGAGTATATTTCAAAGATGCCAGAGATATGAGCGAGCAAGAGGACGGGTCTGTGGGCCTCATTTTTACCAGTCCTCCATACTTTCTGGGTATGGAATATGAACAGGGGTACTCCATTGATGATCACTGGGATAACATTGAGGCTGTCATGGCCGAATGCGCCAGGGTTATCATGCCAGGTGGAGTTGTCGCACTTAATCTCAATGACATCCACAATTTCAAAGGAAAAAAAGGGACTGATAAAAAAGCTCACTTGGAACTTACGGGGCATTTTTACCAAAGATTCCTCAAAAAGCATGGTGTGACTCTTGAGAGCCAGATCGTCTGGGCCAAAGCCCCTCATGCTTATTCAACGGATCGTTCTCGTGCATATGGCAAGGAGACCAAACACGCCGAGTACAAAATCATCAATCGACATGAATTCATATATCTCTTCCGTAAAGACGGAGAGCGTAAGATCCCGTCAGAAAAGGTAAACTTGGATTCAATTTTAACAAGAGAAGATTGGGCCAAATATATCCCGAGTGTATGGGATATCCCCCAGGTATGGAAAAGCGAGGGTCATCCTAATGTGTTCCCAGAGGAACTTGCCCGTCGTGTCATCAAGATGTTCTCATTCGTTGGGGAAATTGTCCTTGATCCCTTCCTTGGCAGCGGTACCACCATCAAAGTTGCCAGAGAACTGGCCCGTGAAGGTGTCGGTTATGAACGGGAAGCGGAACTCTACAAAGAAATCATCGCTAAAAAGTTGAAAGGGACTCTATCTGGAGAAGAGGGTGAGTCCTACGAATCTGTCTCCGAATTTGCCAAACGGCATATGGAGGAACTCGAGGCAACCCAACCTGAAAACACTGAGACTGAATATGCAGAAGAGGGGCGGGACTATAGCGCACTTGCGTTTGGCACAAAATCCACTGAAAAAGAGCTAAACCACGCTTAACCTTAATCAGAGGAGCGGGGGATTGCATATCCCCTGCGCCTCTCAAAACGGAGGAATGACAAGTGTCTTCAACTCTATGTGCCCAGACTGTGCCCAGAAAAAGACTTTACTCCATCAAAGAACTTGTCGCCCATATCGGGGCCACCGAATGGTTCTGGCGTAATCAAATCTGGGACGGACAACTACCATATGTCCAGGTCGGTCGGAAACAGTTCGTAGATCACCAGGATGTTGAAACTTTTATCGAAGAAAATAAACATAAAAATTAGAATAAGGAGAATATCTTATGGAAACTTTAATTATGAACAGTGAGAACGAAAAAATATTTAAACTCTATGCCGATGATGGCAGCGGGCTGGTGCAAGATCTGAATCTGGCCTATGCGTATTTGAATCTCATTGAGCAAAATTTCCAGGAATCAGGTGATGCTTTAGTCATTGGTGATAATTATGATCAGGATCTTTTACAAATGTATGAACCCGAACAGTTAAATGTGGTTTTATCAAAAATTCCTGCTGCTGAAATTAATTTCAGGGACAACCCCCATACTCTTTTGATGTTGAAAAATCTAAAAGAGATTATTGAAAAGCTCCTTGTTCAGTAGGATAGAGGTTAGGAATATAACTTTTGAGAATGCCCCTTGTTTATACAGGGGGCATTTTTCTTTCTTCTTGATCTAATAATTTTCAGATGGGATATTCAAAGGTACAAATCATGTTCTCCATGTCTAATTTCACTGGAGACATTGGGGGAGCATGTTTGTTCCATCTTGCGCCCGTCAAGGCAACGATGGAGGTATACTATGGGAAGCGTGTATAAACGTGGAAATGTTTACTGGATTAAGTACTACAGGCAGGGGAAGTGCTTTCGGGAAAGCTCAGAGAGCACCAAAAAGATGGTAGCAAAAAAACTTTTAAGCAGAAGGGAGGGTGAAATTGCCCAGGGGAAAATTCCTGGGGTGCAGTTTGAAAAGGTAAAATTTGAAGATCTGGCAGAAGGATTTTTACGAGATTACAAGATCAATCAGAAAAAGTCCTTGGTTAAGGCAGAAAGGAGTGTACGGCGCTTACAGACCCAGTTTGAAAATATGAGTGTGCCGCATATTACTACTCCCCGGATTAACACATACATTGAGGGTAGATTAAATGATGGTGCTGCAAATGCCACGATTAATCGAGAATTGTCTGCTTTGAAACGGATGCTGAGTATTGGGGCGCAGCAAACTCCACCACTTGTAGACAGGGTGCCACATATTAAATTGCTTGAAGAAAATAATGTACGGACTGGGTTCTTTGAGCATGGTGAATTTTTGGCGTTGAGGGATAATCTTCCAGCATATCTAAAAGGGGTTGCTACTTTTGGTTATAAATCTGGGTGGCGAGTTTCTGAGATTACCGGATTGAAATGGTCCAATGTGGATCTGGGGAAGAGGGTGGCCTGTCTGGAGATTGGTATGACCAAAAATAAAGAAGGTCGAACCATATATCTGGATGATGAACTCTTTGAGCTATTTCAGAAGCAGCGTGCAAAACAAAAAGATGGGAACAAGATTACCCCTTATGTATTTCCAAACCGGACCGGTGCTGGTCAGATTAAAGATTTCCGCAAGTCTTGGAAAACTGCATGCAAGGCAGCCGGAGTGGCTGGTTTAATTTTTCATGATCTGCGGAGAACAGCAGTGCGTAACATGGTTAGATCGGGTATTCCAGAAAGAGTTGCAATGATGATTTCAGGTCATAAAACCAGGGCCGTTTTTGAGCGGTACAACATCGTCAGCGAAGATGATTTAATGGTTGCCGCCCAGAAGCAGGAAGATTATCTGAAAAATCAGTTGGGCACAATTCCGGGCACAGTGGCCCAAATTCCAATAAAAAAGGCTTTCAACGAAAATCGCTGAAAGCCTTCTTGGAAGCTGGTACCGGAGGTCGGACTTGAACCGACAAGGGCTTGCGCCCGGAGGATTTTGAATCCTCTGCGTCTACCAATTCCACCACTCCGGCATGGAAGTCTATCTTTTAGTGGAAAAGATGGGATTTGTCAATACTATTTCTGCTGTGGTGGCCTTTGAAATTAAGGACGGGCAGGCATCAGAACCGTTTGGCGGAGTCAAACAGGGCCGCTGCCGGTACCGCGCCTTCCCGCAATAGGGCAGGGGGGGTACAGGTGACATCTGCTAGGGTGGAGCCGGGCCCTCCTTTTACCGGGCCTGCATCCAGAATGAGGCCGGCACTTGAGATTATTTCCGGCGGAAGTTCTTCCGGGCGGGTGCAGCCTGGTTGGCCGGAGGTGTTGGCCGATGTACCTGTGATGGGAAAATCCACTGCATTGACCAGGGCCCGGGCCACGGGGTGGCCGGGCAGGCGGATGCCGATCTTGCCGGTGCCTGCGGTGAGGCGGGGGGATATATGGTCTGCCGCCTCAAAGACCAGGGTCAGGTTGCCGGGCCAGAACCGGTCCATGAGCCGGCGGGCCTGGTCCGGGATGGTTTTCACCAGGGCAGGGAGGGCGGATGGGTCATTGATCAGGATCAGGACGGGATTATCCGCCGGCCGCTGCTTGATTTGAAATACCTTTTCCACGGCATCGGGGTTGAGGGCGTTGGCCGCCACCCCGTAAAGGCATTGGGCCGGAAAGATCACCACCCCGTTTCGGGCGAGTACCTTTCCGGCCCTTTGGATGGAGCCGGCATCCGGGCGGAGGGGATCCACCCGGATGATGTTGCCGCTATCAGGCAAAGGATTCGGCCTTTTTGGCGACCTTGTCCGCCATTTCTTTTTTGAATGCAGCCAGCTTTTCCGCCACGGCCGGATCGGATACACCGATGATCTGGGCGGCGGTGATGCCGGCATTATGGGCACCGGATTTGCCGATGGCCATGGTGGAGACGGGGATGCCGGGAGGCATCTGCACCGTTGCCAGCAGGGCGTCCAGGCCCTGGAGGGCCGAGGAATCAATGGGCACACCGAGAACGGGCAGGGTGGTGTGGGCAGCAATCACCCCGGCCAGGTGGGCGGCATGGCCGGCACCGCAGATGAGCACCTTGATGCCCTTTTCCCGGGCTTCGGTGGCCAGCTGGGAGGCTTTTTCCGGGGTCCGGTGGGCCGATGCCACGGTGACATAATAGGGGATGTCGAATTTTTTGAGCATGACCAGGGCCTTTTCCATCACCGGAAAGTCGGAGTCCGAGCCCATGATCACCCCTACCTGGGGAGGGACGGCCATCCGCTTCAGGGCCTTGGCGCCGATATCTTTTCTCATGAAGCAGTCTTTGAATGAGATTTTGCCGCAGGCCTCGTAGGCGGTGTTGATGGCCTCTTCAACCGTCTCGCCCAGGGAGGTGACTCCCAGCACCCGGCCGCCCGAGGCCACCACCTTGTCGCCCTCCATGGCCGTGCCCGCGTGGAATACCATGGTGTCCTTTACAGCGTTGGCCCCATCCAGCCCCGTGATTTCATGGCCGGTCTCATAGGAACCGGGGTAGCCCCCGGCGGAGATGACCACGCACATGGCGGCCCGGGGATCGATTTTAATACTGTGGTTGTGCAGGGTGCCGTCGCAGCAGGCTTCCATCAGGGGCACCAGGTCGTTTTGCAGCCGCATGAGGATGGGCTGGGTTTCGGGGTCGCCCAGGCGGGTGTTGAATTCCAGGACTCGTATTTTATCCTGATCCACCATGAGACCGGCATAGAGGAAGCCCTTGAAGGGGATGCCTTCCTTGGCCATGCCCTGGACCGTGGGAATCATCACCTCTTTCATGGCCTTGGTGCGCAGGAGGTGGTCCAGCACCGGGGCCGGGGAATAGGCGCCCATGCCGCCGGTGTTGGGGCCTTCGTCATTGTCGAAGATCCGTTTGTGGTCCTGGGATTCGGGCAGGGGCAGGACGGTCTTGCCGTCGGTGAGGCAGATGAAGGAAGCTTCCTCGCCGGCCAGGCATTCTTCCACCACCACCAGGGCCCCGGCGTCGCCGAAGGTGTTTTCGTTCAGCATGCCGTCTATGGCTGCTTCGGCCTCTTCAATGGTGGCACAGACAATCACGCCCTTGCCGGCGGCCAGCCCGTCGGCCTTGACCACGCAGGGGGCGCCCAGGGCCCGTGCATAGGTTTTGGCCTTGGCCGGATCGGTAAAGGCTTTGCCCTTGGCGCAGGCAATTCCGTATTTCTGCATATGGGTTTTGGAGAAGACTTTTGATCCTTCAAGCTGTGCGGCAGCTTTGGACGGGCCGAATATGGGCAGTCCTTTTTCTTCGAATACATCCACAATGCCAGCCACAAGGGGGGCTTCCGGGCCGACCACGGTGAGGTCAACGGCATTCTGCGCCGCAAATGCGGCCAGGCCGTCGATGTCATCGGCTTTGATCTCAACATTTTCAGCCAGACTCCGGGTGCCGGCATTGCCCGGTGCGCAGTAGATTTTGTCCACCATGGGGCTCTGGGAGATTTTCCATACCAGGGTGTGTTCACGTCCGCCGCTGCCTACAACGAGGATTTTCATTTAGCTCTCCTTAGATTTGTGCGTTTATTTTCTTCAATTGCAAGTTCAATGAGTGTGTCCAGCAGTGCTGAAAAGCTGTATCCGGCTTCCTTGGCCGATTGGGGGTAGAGGCTGGTGGCGGTCATGCCCGGGATGGTGTTGGTCTCCAGTACAAAGAGCTCACCCTCCCGCAGGATCATGTCCGTACGGGAATAGCCCTTAAGGAAGAGGGCTTTGTGGGCCCGCTTGGCCAGGTCCTGGACCCGGGCCGTGAGGTCCGCATCAATACGGGCCGGGCAGATCTCTTCGGTTTCCCCTGCCACATACTTGGCTTGGTAGTCAAAATATTCATGATCCTCCCCGGGAAGGATTTCAATCACGGGCAGCCCTTCAAGCTCCTGGTTGCCCAGGACCCCGCAGGTCAGTTCCAGCCCCTTGATATACTGTTCTAAAATCAGGGTGTCGTCGTGATCGAAGCCTTTTTTTATGGCCGTATCCAGATCCTTTTCCTCCTTGACAATGGTCATGCCCACGCTGGAGCCGGCGCATGCCGGCTTGACCACAATGGGAAGGCCCAGGGTTTCAACGGCATGGGGAATGGAAATGGTCCCGGTTTCAAAGTCATGGGTGTCGTATGACAAAAAGGCCGGTGTGGGGATACCGTTGGCCTGGTAAAGTTCCTTGGCCGTCAGTTTGTTCATGGCGGCGGCCGAACCCAGGACGCCGGCGCCCTGGTAGGGGATATCCAGCAGATCCAGCAGCCCCTGAACCGTGCCGTCCTCTCCGAAGGGGCCGTGGAGGATGATCAGGGCGGCGTCAATTTTCGGGGCGTCTGCCATCAGTTTTGGCAGATCGGATTTCGGGTCATACCGGGTGATCTCGTATTTGTCCTTGTCAAGGGCGTCAAACACCTGGTTGCCGCTGTTTAAAGAGACTTCCCGTTCCGTGGACACCCCGCCGGACAACAGGGCCAGCCTGATTTTTTTCATGGTTTTCTCCTTTGGGTTTGATGGCCGGGGCCGGCCCAGTTTGTATATTCCGGCTCAGCCCTGGATAATGTTTTGGCGTGCCGCCTCGAACTCTTCCCTGGTGATGAGGTTTTTTTCATAGAGGGTGTTGAGTTCCAGCATCTTCCGTTCAGCCCGGTCCACAGCATTTTCAATGAGCTTGGTCTGGGGATGTCCCGGGTCTCCGGGAACACCGGTCTGTTCCGGCAGCAGGTTGCCGGTCTGCCTGGCCTTGATTTCAAAGGAGGCAAAGCCGCCCAGGAGTCGGACTTCCACGGCCCGGTCCTGGAATTCGGGCATGCCGAGCACTTCGCTGAGGCTGGATGATGTGGTCCGCATGCGGCGGTAGATGATCCAGGCCACGGTGAGTACAAATAGTGCAATTCCCCCCATGATCCAGGGCAGGTAATGGTAGACCCCTTTGAACAGGACCACGGTGAGGCCGATGCCGGCCAGAAGAAATACGTGAAGCAGCAGAATGAAATAGGCTACAAATATATTTTTAAACAATCCGTCTTTATCTTTTTTGCGAATACTCATGAGATTTTTCTTATAAGGTTGGTTCTGTACCGGTCCCTGACCAGTGCGGCCGCCGGAGAAGGCCTGCGGACGCTGTCCAGTTTGACCAGCAGGTAGTTGAGTTTTTTGGTTAAGGTTGCTTTTTCAGGCGAGCCCTCATCCAGGCCGGCCATGAGGTCCCGGGTACGGGAGATTTTTTTTTTCAGTTCAATCTCCGGGGGCAGGAATCCGGCATTTTTTAGGATTTTGTGGGCCATGCGTAATTCTTCGGGCACATTGGCATCATCAAATTTCAGGGGGCGCCCCTGGCCTTTGAGGTTGTCAAAGCGGCCTTCTTTTTGTGCCTGCTTGATTCTTTCTTCAACAATGGCTTCAAATCCGGGAATCATTTTAACAATGCTGGCTCCTGGTGAAACGGTTGCGGATGTAGGCGGAATTACGGCCGGCCGTGCCGGGGTGTGTCTGCCTGTTTTAAGGCATTTGATTTTATTAAATAGTGCTTTTTTTTGCAAGGGGTTTTTCTTGGCGGCCATCTTGACACCCGGGGGGCAATACTGTATCAAATAGCATTTTAAATCTAAGAAATTAGGGCCTTTGCCCGTGGAAACCGTCTCCTTGGAAAACAACGCAAGATTGAATACAGGCCGGATACCCCTGATCCGGATATTTGTCATGGGGATTGCCCTTCTTACGGTGCTGGCGCCGGTATGGTGCCCCGCCCAGCAGGAAGATGCCCCCGTGGACCGGGCCCTGTTTGACGCTTTTTTGTATTTTACCGGGCCCGGCGGCAGCCATTTAACGGCGGAGAACAGGCATTTCCCGGCCGCTACAGACGCCCACCAAATGGGCCGGAACCTTTTGGAGGCCCTGGCGGCCGGCCCCTCACAGCCGGGGCTGCAGTCGGTTTTGCCCCAGGGCACCCGGCTGGGTGCCCTGTTTATTACAGGGCGGGGAGAGGCCTACGTGGATCTGGCCATGGAGACGGCGGGGCGTACAGATGCCCTGTCCGAATACCTGGCCGTATACGCTGTGGTCAACACCCTGTCCGTGAATATACCGGAAATAAAACGGGTTAAGATCCTGGTGAATGGGTCGGAGGCAGCCAGTTTGGGCGGCCATATCAGCCTGTCCCCGTTTTTTAAAACCAATATGCTGATTGTTAAATAAGCTGACATAAAAGAGACTAAGTATTAGAAAAATGAGCAAACAAAAAAATATATCCAAAATCAGAAACATCGGGATCATGGCCCACATTGATGCGGGCAAGACAACGGTGACCGAGCGCATCCTTTATTATACGGGACGGTCCCATAAAATCGGCGAGGTCCATGACGGCGAAGCCACCATGGACTGGATGCAGGATGAGCAGGACCGGGGGATTACCATTACCTCGGCCGTTACCTCCTGTGTATGGAAAGGGGCCAATATCCAGATCATCGATACCCCGGGCCATGTGGACTTCACCGTTGAGGTGGAGCGGGCCCTGCGGGTGCTGGACGGTGCCATCGGCGTTTTCTGCGCCGTGGGCGGGGTGGAGCCCCAGTCCGAGACCGTGTGGCGCCAGGCCGACCGTTACGAGGTGCCCAGAATGGCATTCATCAATAAGATGGACCGGACCGGGGCCGATTTTTTTGCGGCAATGGATTCCATCCGTGAAAAGCTGGGGGCAAACCCTGTGGCGCTTCAGGTGCCCACCGGCGCCGAAGACCGTTTTCGGGGTCTGATTGACCTGATCAATATGCAGCAGATTATCTGGGATGATGAATCCTTGGGGGCCGAGTATACGGCAGGGGATATTGATCCTGAGTTTGAAGACCTGGCCGCCGAATACCGGGACAAGCTCCTTGAAGCGGTTGCCGAAACCGATGACGAGATCATGGAAAAATACCTGGGAGAGGAAGAGATCACCGTCCAGGAACTCAAGGCGGCCATCCGGAAAGCCACCATCGCCAGGGAATTTGTGCCGGTGCTCTGCGGATCTGCATTGAAAAATAAAGGGGTTCAGCCCCTGTTGGACGCCATTGACTTCTACCTGCCCAGTCCCAAGGACATCCCGCCGGTCAGAGGCATCCACCCTGATACCGAAGAGGAACTTGAATTCCTGCCCGAAAAAAACGGTCCCCTGGCGGCCCTGATTTTCAAGGTTTCCATGATCGAAGGCCGCAAGCTTTCCTTTGCCAGGATTTATTCCGGCAGGATTGAGGCGGGTTCCGATGTATATAACCCGGCCCTTAAGCGCAAGGAGAAGCTGTCCAGGATCCTTAAGATGCATGCCAACAAGCGGGAACGGCTCAACGAAGCCTCTGCCGGCGATATTATCGGTATTGTGGGGCTCAAGAATTCCGGTACCGGGGAAACCCTGTGTTCACAGGATCAGCCGGTGTTCCTGGAAAAAATGGAATATGAAGATCCGGTGATCTCCATTGCCATTGAGCCCAAGACCCACGCCGACCAGGAAAAGCTGGATTCGGTGCTGGAAAAATTTCTCATTGAGGACCCCACCCTTAAAGTGAGCAAGGATGAGGAAACCGGCCAGACCATTCTCTCGGGCATGGGGGAGCTTCACCTTGAAATCATCATTTCAAGGATGGTCAAGGAGTTCAATACCAATGTCAATGTGGGCAAACCCCAGGTGGTCTACCGCGAGATCGTCACGGCGCCGGCCAAGGGCCAGGCCGTGTTTGAACGGGACATCCAGGGCAAATCCCATTACGCCGATGTCACGGTGGAACTCAATCCCCTGAAGCGCGGGGAAGGGGTGCAGTTCAGGTCGGAGGTCTCCGAGGACCAGATTCCCGGCGCCTATGTGCCGGCCATTGAAAAAGGCATCCGTGAAAGTCTTGAAGGCGGATATCTCAAGGGCTATCCCATGGTGGATGTGGAGATCGTGCTGGCCGGCGGCGCCTGTGAAGAGGGCAGAAGCTCAGAACTTGGATTCTCCGTCTGCGGGGCAATGGCCTGCAAGGAGGCGTTGAAATCAGCTAAAATCGGGCTGCTGGCACCCATAATGGATGTGGAAGTCTTTGTGCCGGACGCCAATATGGGTGATGCCATTGCCGATCTTAATGCCCGTGGCGGCAAGGTGGAATCCATCAATCCCAAAGGGGATATCCAGATCGTCAAGGCGGTTGTTCCCCTGGCAAGGATGTTCGGCTACTCCACGGCCCTGCGGTCCGCCACCCAGGGCAGGGGCACCTTTACCATGCAGTTCAAGAGTTTTGATACGGTATAGCGCGGCTGCCGAGCCATTACAGTGAATATATTCAGGGAAAGGGCGGGATCATCTCCGCCCTTTCCGTTTCTTTTTCTTTTCTTCCAGCGTTTTGAGTTTCTTTTCGGCCTTTTCCTTTAGTTTTTCATCTTCCAGGGTGTCAATGGCCCGTTTCAGGTGAAGGACGGCATTTTTTAAATTTCCTGTGTCCGCATAGTAAACACCCAGATAATAGCTGGACATGGGGGTGTCCTGGCGTTTTGCCATGATGTTGGCCATGTGGTAGTTGGCCTTTTCAAATCCGGGATTGTTTTTGGCCAGAAGCGACTGCAGTCCTGCTTCGGCTGCCGTCAATCTGCCGGTTTCTATTTGGGCCACGGATCTGTAATAGACCCCAAGATCTCCCATCACCTCGTCCCGGGTCACCCCTTCCAGTACGGAAATGGCCGAATCGTAGTCCCCTGACCGGATGTTCAGCCGCCCCAGTTCCAGCAGTACCATGGGGTCAAAGGGATCCTGTGACAGCGCTTTGTTGAGCAGGGCCCGGGCATCATCCAGGCGGCTGGTCCTGCCATAAAGTATGCCCAGGCCGTAGTTCAGGGCCCGGTTGTCCGGATTTTTTTCCAGCATCAGTGCCAGTTTTTCCATCTGGGTGTCGGGGGCGGCGTAGAGGCCGATGACCCGGTATTTCACCATCTGAAAGTCATAGTTGGGCGGCGGCGCAGGTTTATCCGCCGGTGGGGTGTAATCCTCCAGGATGCTGGCAAGGTGTGCGATACGGCTGCCCGTGCCCGGATGGGTTTTAAAGTAATCGGGGATGCCTTCCACGCCCTGGTAGTCGGACTGTCGGATTTTGTTCAGTGCCGATAGCAGTCCCCTGGGGTCGTAACCGGTTTTGGCCATGAAAAGCACAGCCTTCTGGTCGGCCTCTGTCTCGTTCTCCCGGGTAAAGGAAAGCATGGCCGACTGGCCGGCGGCCGCCGTTCCCAGAGTCAGTGCCTGGGCTGCTTCTCCGCCTCCGCCGGCGGCACCGACTAACACCCCTGCCAGCATGCCGGCAAGGCTGCCCATGGTGACCAGTTTGGCCCGGTCTATGGATTCGGAAACATGGCGGCTGGCGGCATGGGCCACCTCATGGGCCATGATTCCGGCAAATTCATCCATGGTATCCAGGGAGGCAATCAGCCCCCGGTGGATGAATATATTGGCCGCCGGGCTGGCAAAGGCGTTAAAGGACTCGTCATTGATCATGTTGAAGTCAAAGTGAAAGGGTTGGGGCGGCAGGCCGGCAATGATGTGCTGTCCCACGGTGCTGATCATTTTGGTGACCACGGGGTCATGGATGATCAGGCCCTGGTTTTCAATGATCTCCATGTATTCTTTTCCCAGTTTTTGTTCATCTGGAATGGAGATGGCAAAGGCCTGGGGGGGGGAAACAATACTCAGGGCCAGGCAGAGGGCGATGGCTGTTCTAAAGGATGTCATGGTTGGGTCTGTCTTTATCTTGTGATTTTATGATCCCGCTTGGATGAATTCTGCCTGTTCCATGGCAATTTCGATGCGGAAGCTATAGTTGCCGATTTTAAATGAAAGGCGTCTGTTTTCAGCGTAGTAGGCGTCAATGACCAGGGTGATGGCCGAGTTCAGGGTCAGGGCCTTGGGCTGGCCGATGACGGCGTTGAGGTCGAACTGCTCTTCCACGTCCCTTATGAGCTGTCCCATGAGCTGGTTGGTCAGTTCCCCAATGGTATCGGCCACCTCCGGCGCGGATATGGAGGCTGCCAGTTCCTCTTCCGGCATGCCCATGGTCAGCATGTATTTCTTATAGACCTCAAAGGCGGCATCGGCGCTGAAGTTAAGGATAACCAGTCCGATGTAATCCCCGTCAAATTGCACAAAGCAGGTCAGGTCCGGTTTCATGGAGACCTTGGGGATTTTCTGGATGGTTGATGAATAGGTGACTTGCTGGCCGGTGCTAGCTTCCAGGGTTTTCCTGGCCGTGGTCAAGAATGTTTTGGATATTTCATCAATTGACAGCGTACTGGCTGGTTTCATGGATTCTCCTTAAAGGCCGTATGGGGGTTGAAAGCGATACCGGTAGGGAATTATCAATAATCTGCCCTGAAATGTCAATTGATTATCAGGTTTCAGAAGAACTGATTTGTAACCTTTTGTACCGATGGCGGGCCTGCGGTCCCACAAATTATAGAATAAATGGGGCCGCAAAGGGCGTTGGAATGCTTCGACTGCGGCCTAATAAGCCTGGCCGCACCCAAGCACCCATGCCGCCTCCATGGTATAAAGCTTCAATGCCTCGCCGGCGGATATTGCTTCCCCTGGAGGCAGGGCGGTCTCCCCGGCGGTTTCCCGGGTGACTGCAGGAACCCCGCCCGCATCAATACCCGGGTGATTGGTGCCACCAACCGTCACCTTGAAACCCTGGAGGTTATTGTCTCCCACATCAGTCAGGTGCTTGGTATGACAGGGGGGCAGGGTCGAGGGGCGGGAAGGGGCGGCAGCGCTCTTGGATGTAAAGCCCTCCACCTTGAGGGGGCGCATGAAAAAATACGGCATTGCCTACGGGCGGAACTACAAAAAATCTGATGCTTTCCCCACCGCCGGGAAGGCGAAATGGTGCGCCTCTTTTACAGAAGACGGCCTGGATGATTCCGGGTCGAAACCGATATTTTTTCTGTTAAGCACCACAAAGCTATTGTGGTTTGAGTCAGATTATGCTTTATTCTCCGTTTTCCACAAGAATCCGCACACATCTTTGGCCTTTATCTCTATTTTTTGCAGCATATTATAATTTTTTAAAAAAAGTTGACCCAAAGTCGACTTTTAGTTGACTTTAGATCAACTCGGTCTGTAATATACCCAAATTAAAAAGTGAAAGAGAGCGGCAACGCAAATCAAACCGCCCAGTAATATATAAAGAAAGTACCAGTTTATGCCCCAGACCTATCCCAATTTTTTAGATTATTCCCGGATAGACCAGTTGACGCAGGTCTCTCCCCCGGATGACCAAAAGCTTGAGGCCATCCTTGATAAGGCAAAAGAGCTGAACGGGCTGGACCTTGAGGACGCGGCCGCTCTGCTTGCAGTTAAGGAAACCGGCCAGATTCGACGGATCATGGATACCGCCCGTTTCGTAAAACAATCCATCTACGGCAACCGTATCGTTATTTTTGCCCCCCTGTATATCGGCAACCATTGTGTCAATAATTGTCTTTACTGCGGTTTCCGCAAAGACAACAAGGAGATGAAGCGGGAAAAGCTTACCCAGGAGCAGATTTTCCAGCAGACCCGCCTGATGCTGAAACAGGGCCATAAGCGGATCGTTCTGCTTTTTGGTGAAGCCTATGACCTCTCATACCTTGAGAAATCCATTGAGACCATTTACAGCGTCCACGAAGGCCAGTCCAATATCCGCAGGATCAATGTGGAAGTGGCCCCCCTGGATGTGGACGGATTCCGGCGGCTCAAGCAATGCAATATCGGCACCTATATCTGTTTCCAGGAAACCTATGACCCCAAGCTCTATAAACATTACCATCCTTCCGGGCCAAAATCCGATTACGAATATCGGCTATTCTGCATGCACCGTGCCATGGAAGGGGGAATCGACGATGTGGGAATCGGGGCCCTTCTGGGACTGGCGGACTATAAAATGGAAGTCATGGCCATGCTCCAGCATGCCAAGGGGCTGGAAAATATGTTCGGGTGCGGCCCCCACACCGTGAGCGTGCCCCGCATTGAACCGGCCGACGGTGCCCCCCTGAGCAGCATGGTGCCCCATGCGGTCTCCGATGATGCCTTCCGCATTCTCATTGCGGTATTGCGAATGACCCTTCCCTACACCGGCATTATCCTCTCCACCCGGGAAAAGGCTGAGCTCCGCAGTGAACTCTTTCAATACGGGGTCAGCCAGGTCAGTGCCGGCTCCGCCACCTCCATCGGCGGGTACACCGAAGACCAGGACCGGGATAAGGACCAGGGCAGCCAGTTCGCCCTGGGTGACTGCAGACCGCTGGAAGAGGTGATCCGGGATCTGATCCAGATGGAATTCATTCCCTCTTTCTGCACCGGGTGCTACCGGAGGGGACGGGTGGGAAAAGATTTTATGGATCTTGCCAAACCCGGTCTGATCAAATCCTTCTGCCATCCTAACGGAATCATGTCCTTTGCCGAATACCTGGAGGATTATGCCTCCCCAGACACTCGGCAAAAAGGGTATGCCCTCATTGAGCAGATGCAGGCTAAAGAGCAAAGCCAGAAAATAAAGACCACGGTGGATAAGGCCGTTACCCAGATCCAATCGGGGAAAAGAGATCTTTTTATTTAGGACCAGACCATGCCCAATCCAAAGACCTTTGATATACCCCCTCCTGATACAAAGCGTTCTTTGGAGAAACAGGGTATTCCCGAGGCCCGTTCGCCACGGGAGATAGAGGCCTTATTCCATCACCGGTCCCCGGAGGGGTTGAACCGCATGGGCCGGGAGGTATGTGAAACGGTCCATGGAGACTCCGTCTATCTGAGGGGGCTCATCGAATTTACCAATTATTGCACCTCAAACTGCCTCTATTGCGGGATACGGCGGGAGAACCAAAAGGTGCACCGGTACCGGATGGATGAGGCCCAGATTCTTGACACCGTTGCCCAGGGGGTAAAACTGGGATTTAAAACCTTTGTGCTCCAGGGCGGGGAAGACCCTAAATGGACCGTGGACCGGATCTGCCGGCTGGTTGAGTCCATTAAATCTGCGACCCAGGGCCGGGCCGCCGTCACCCTGAGCTGCGGGATGAAGTCCAGGCGTGCATATCAGAGGTTTTCAGATGCCGGTGCCGACCGGTACCTGCTCCGATTTGAGACCAGCGATCCCGAACTTCATCAACGGCTTCGTGACGGGCAGACACTGGATCATCGGCTGGCGGCGTTGGAGGGAATAAAAGCGGCCGGGTTCCAGGTGGGATCCGGATTCATGACAGGCCTTCCCGGTGAAACGCCTCAGACACGGCTGGACAATATCCTTCTCTGCCAGTCCCTGGGGCTGGATATGGTGGGTATCGGCCCCTTTATCCCCCATCCGGATACCCCCCTGGCCCGGGAGGCGTCAAGGGGGCTGGCGTTGGCCTTACAGGGGACGGCCCTGCTCCGCCTTGCCCTTCCCCTGGCACATATCCCCGCCACCACGGCTGCGGGCTCCATTGCTGAAAACGGAAGGGAACAAATGCTGTTGTGCGGGGCCAATGTGCTGATGCCCAATATCACCCCCAGTCTTTTTAAAAAATCCTACCTGCTGTATCCGGGCAAAATCTGTATTGAAGAGAATTGTGCCCAGTCCCTGGCCCATCTGGAAGCAACCCTGCCTAAGATCGGCCGCCGCCTCAGCTACGAACGGGCCGATGCCATAAAGCCGCCGCCTTGGGGGCACAGCCGCCATCTTCCCAAAGGAGGCAGATATGGGTAGGGCAGGCACAAGAGATAAATATTATGGCGAAGAGACCGCCAAGGCCCTTGAACATCTGGGGGATGATCCCACCCCCCGGCAGATGGTCCGCGCCTATGCGCTGGTGAAGCTGGCAGCCTTCAGGGCCCAGCAGGAAAGCCGCCGTATTTATCCCAAAGATTTTTTTCCCCTTCTGGAAGCGGTGACACAGGAGGTGGCCGACGGGTGCTGGGATGACCAGTTTGTCCTCCCCCTGGCCCAGGGCGGGGCCGGCACCAGCCTGCATATGAACCTTTGCGAGGTCATTGCCGCTCTGGTCAATGAACAGTATCAAACCCTGTATCCGGACCGGACGTTCAGGGCACACCCCATTGAGGACCTGGCCCGTTTCCAATCCACCAATGATACCTTTCCCACGGCGGTCATCCTCTTAAGCTTTGATTTTTTAGAAAAAATTGAAACCCGTGTCATCGGGTTTCAGGAAGCCCTTGTGGCAAAGGAAAGGGAATATGAAACCCTGATCCTTTGCGGCCGTACCCAGCTCCAGGATGCCCTTCCCATCACCCTGGGCCAGGTGTTCGGCGCCTGGGCCGGCCCTGTGGAGCGGGACCGGTGGCGGCTGAATAAGCTCAAGGAGCGGCTGCGTACGGTGCCCCTGGGCGGTACGGCAATCGGTACGGGGTATTCGGCTCCCAAAGAATACATTTTTGCTGCGGAGCGGCATCTGCGCAATATCACGGGATTTCCCCTCTGCCGCAGCCAGAATCTCTGCGACCAGGTGGCCCACTCGGACAGCCTTGCGGAAACGGCCAGGGGAATGGCCCTCTGCGCGGATAATCTGTTTAAATTCTCATCGGATCTGCTGCTCTACTCTTCAGGTTTTTTAAATGAAATCCGCCACAGGGAACTCCAGTACGGCTCCACCATCATGCCGGTAAAAACCAATCCGGTATTGCTGGAACTGATCCGGGGGCTGTCCATGGAGTGTGCCAGTGCCGGGCAGCTGATCTGCGACTACGTTAAAACAGGACAATTGCAGCTCAACGCCAACCTGCCCTTTATTGCGGAGCAGATGATACGACTGGCCACCCGTCTGATCCGGTCCCTGGACACCGCTGTATCCGCAGTCAAAGAAGGGCTTATTCCCGACAGGGCACAGATGGAGGCCAACCTGGCAAAGAGCCCTGCCATACTCAATACCCTCAGGGATGTCCTGGGCTATAACCGGGTAAAAGCGCTTGCGTCCGAGATCCAGAAAGCAGCGCCGGAAAATATCGAGGCCCTGAAAAGCTGGCTTGAAACCCATACGGAACTGGAAAAACCTTTTCTGGACCAATGGGCCTCTCCCCTGGCCTTAACCACAATGGGAAGAGCCGGCATGGAAAGGCCCGGTTCAAATAAAACAAATAGAAAGCAAGAATGAAGACCACCACTCCCCTATCGGAATTAAATAAAATCGTTATTGCCGGGATCCGCAATGCCGGAAAGTCCTCCCTGTTGAATAATCTTTTTCAAAAGGAGGTGGCCATTGCCTCGGACACCCCCGGCACCACCACGGATCCGGTGACCCGGAAGATCGAACTGGGACGAATCGGGATGTGCGCTGTCACAGACACCGCCGGGATTGACGATACCGGAGACCTGGGGGGGATGCGGGTTAAAAAGGCCAGGCAGGAGATGATGGCTTCCCATATGATCCTCTTTGCCAGTCCCGGCCATATGCCCCCCACCAACCATGAAAAAGAGCTGCGCCAATGGCTTGAAAACCAGAACCTGCCCTGGCTGGGCATCCTGACCTTTGCCGATCAGCCCGTCCACCCGGAAAAAATCGGTTTTTTCCCCGAGGAAAAGCAGGTGGTCCAGAATAACCTGGAGCCCACTGCGGCCCTGGAGCTGATACGGGCGGTTGAATCCTTTGACCGGCAGCTGGAAAAAGAAATCACTCCCGTCCAGGGGCTGGTTCATGAACAGGAATTGGTCCTGCTGGTGGCCCCCCAGGATCTGGCCGCCCCCAAAGGCCGGTTGATCCTTCCCCAGGTGGAAACCATAAGGGACCTGCTGGACAGGGATTGCGCCGCCCTCATCGTCAAAGAACGGGAACTCTACCATTATTATCACAATCTGGGCATGCGTCCCTCCCTGGTGATCACCGACAGCCAGGCCTTTCACAAGGTGGCCGCGGATATCCCCGAAAATCAGCCGCTGACCTCCTTTTCCCTTCTCTTTGCCCGGAAAAAGGCCGATCTGGCCTGGTTTATCCACAGCCTTTGTGCTTTGGAGAACCTCAGGGAAAATGGAAAGGTGCTGGTCATGGAAGCCTGTTCCCACCACTGCCAGGCCGATGACCTGGCCCGGGTGAAAATCCCCAGGCTTTTCCGCCAGCTGGTGGGGGCAAGGCTGGAATTTTCCTATTCACGGCAGTTGCCCGAGGACCCGGAAACTTATGACCTGGTCATCCACTGCGGCGGCTGCATGATTACAAGAAAACTCATGATGAACCGGGTTGAATTTTTTAAAACCCACCAGATTCCCATGCTTAATTTCGGCCTCTTTCTGGCATGGGCAAACGGACTGCTGCCCAGGGCATTGGAACCCTTTGAAGAATTGGCACAGCTCTATTCGGAATTGAACTGATATCGTTTTTTATTAGAAGGCAAAAAGAGAAGCAGAATCCCGAAGGCCCCGTATGCGACACAGGGTCCGGGTAAATATATGTATGTAAATGAGAGTAATAGGAAGGTTTAACGGGTAAAAACAATAGAAGAATAATAACGGAGAAAAGAATGGAATTATTACATCCAGGAAAGCAGAAAAGAGTATTGCCTGACGAGTTGTACGAAAAGCTGGACAGGTTCATCGATGACCTGAACATCGACCTGAAGGATCCAAGGAAAAAAGGGCACCTGATTCAGGTCCTGCACGGGGCCCAGCAGATTTTCGGCTACCTGCCCAGGGAGGTCCAGGAGCATGTGGCCAACCGCCTTGCCATCCACCATGCCGAGGTGTCCGGTGTGGTCAGCTTTTATAATTTTTTCACCACCACCCCCAAGGGCGAGTTTACCATCAGCGTCTGCATGGGCACCGCCTGCTATGTTAAAGGGGCCGACAAGGTGCTGGAGCAGTTCGAGCGGATTCTGGGCATCCGGGCCGGAGAGGTGACCGAAGACCAGAAATTTTCCATTGACAGCCTGCGCTGTGTGGGTGCCTGCAGCCTTGCCCCGGTGGTCATGATCAATGACAAAGTTTACGGCCGGGTGGCTCCCCAGGATGTTGAAAAAATTATCGAAGATTGTCTTGTAAGAGAAGAAGCCTAAGGGGGAGCGAATATGGAAAAAATCAAAACTTATCAGGAATTGACAGAGATCCACGCCAAGGTAAAACCGCTTCTGGATACCCGAATTCTTCTGGATCAATACAAGGGAAAGCAGCGTGAAATCATGGTCTGCGGCGACACCGGCTGCCAGGCCTCCAACAGCCAGAAGCTGCTGGACCGCCTCAATGAACTCATCGTTGAGCACAAGCTTGAAGATACCGTGACTGCAAAGATCACGGGCTGTTTCGGCTTTTGTGAACAGGGCCCCATTGTCAAAGTCTTCCCCGACAATGTCTTCTATGTCAAGGTCACCCCCGAGGATGCCGAGGCCATCATTGAAGACCACATCATCAATAATCGGGTCGTCAAGCGGCTGCTCTTTGTGAATCCCGAAACCGACCAGCAGATTGCCAAAGACCGTGAGATGCCCTTCTACAAGAAACAGAAGCGGGTGGCCCTGAGAAACTGCGGTCTCATCGATCCGGACAATCTCAATGAATACATTGCCAATGACGGATACATGGCCCTGGGCAAAGTCCTCAACGATATGCAGCCCCAGGATGTGATTGACGAGGTCAAGGCCGCCGGGCTCAGGGGCCGGGGCGGCGGCGGATTCCCCACGGGCCTGAAGTGGGAGATGGCCCTTAAGAATAAGAGCGATGAAAAATTCATCATCTGCAATGCCGACGAGGGCGATCCCGGTGCCTTCATGGACCGGTCCATCATGGAGGGCGACCCCCACAGCGTGCTGGAAGCCATGGCCATTGCCGGTTACGCCATCGAGGCCAGCAAGGGGTATATCTACATCCGGGCGGAATATCCCTCATGTATTGCCCGGCTGAAAACCGCCATTGCCCAGGCCGAAGAGATCGGATTCCTGGGGGAAAACATTCTCGACTCGGGGTTTGATTTTACCATCGAACTTAAATACGGGGCCGGGGCATTTATCTGCGGCGAAGAAACCGCTTTGATCCATTCCATAGAAGGCAAGCGGGGCGAGCCCACCACAAAACCGCCCTTCCCCTCGGAGAGCGGACTCTGGGAACAGCCCTCCTGCGTGAATAACGTGGAGACCTATGCCAATGTCTGCCCCATCATTAACCGGGGTTCCGACTGGTATGCCGGCATCGGAACTGAAACCTCCAAGGGCACCAAGGTATTCGCCCTGGCCGGGCAGATCAACAACACCGGCCTGGTCGAAGTCCCCATGGGCACCACCCTCAAAGAGATCATCTATGAAATCGGCGGCGGCATCCAGGACGGCCGGGAGTTCAAGGCGGTGCAGACCGGCGGTCCCTCCGGCGGCTGTATCACCAAGGAAGACCTTGAAACCCCCATTGACTATGAGTCCCTTTCTGCCATCGGTTCCATGATGGGCTCCGGCGGCATGATCGTCATGAGCGAACAGGACTGTATGGTGAGCATTGCCAAGTTTTACCTTGAGTTCACCGTTGAAGAGTCCTGCGGCAAGTGCAGCCCCTGCCGTATCGGCAACAAGCGCCTTCTCGAGATCCTGGAAAAGATCACCGAGGGCCGGGGCACCATGGAAGATATTGAAACACTGAAAACCCTTTCCCAGACCATCAAGGACACCTCTCTCTGCGGCCTGGGCCAGACCGCACCCAACCCCATCTTAAGCACCCTTAAGTATTTTGAAGATGAGTACCTGGCCCATGTGCAGGAGAAAAGATGTCCCGCCGGTGTCTGCCAGAAACTGATCACCTATGAGGTGGATGCGGATGCCTGCCGTGGATGTACCGCCTGTGCAAGGGTCTGCCCTGTGGGATGTATTTCCGGCGCTGTGAAAGAAGCGCATGTCATTGATCAGGAACAGTGCATCAAGTGCGGTGCCTGCTTTGCCAAGTGTAAATTTGCCGCCATCACAAGAAATTAAGAAAGGGAAGAATCAATGAGTGTTGCCAATATTACAATAAACGATAAGAAGATTACCGTCGAGAGCGGAACCACCATATTGGATGCCGCAAAAAAACTGCACATCAAGATTCCCACCCTCTGTCATCTTGACCTCCACGATATCAAGATGGTCAACAGGACCGCCTCGTGCCGGATCTGCGTGGTGGAGGTGGAAGGGCGCAGAAACCTGGCCCCGGCCTGCACCACCCCGGTCATGGACGGCATGGTGATCAAAACCAATACCATGAAGGCCATCAAGGCGAGAAGGACCGTGCTGGAGCTGATTCTTTCGGACCACCCCTTCAACTGCCTGAGCTGTGCCAAATCAACGGACTGTGAACTCCAGACCCTGGCCAATGAGTTCGGCATCGATACCCGGCCCTACCAGGGCGCATCCTCCCATTATCCCCTGGATGTTTCAAACAAGGCCATCCGCAGGGATCTGGACAAATGCATCATGTGCCGCCGCTGCGAAACCATGTGCAACGAGGTGCAGACCGTGGGCGTGCTGACGGGATTCGGCCGGGGATTCGAGGCTGTGGTGGCCCCTGCGGACATGCAGCCCCTGTCCGAATCCACCTGCGTTTACTGCGGACAATGCGTTTCCGTCTGCCCCACAGGGGCCCTGACTGAGCAGAGCGCCCGGCCGGAGATCTGGAATGCCCTCTTTGATCCGGATAAATACGTAATTGCCCAGACCGCCCCGGCCATCCGGGCCGCCATCGGCGAAGAGTTCGGCATGGCACCGGGCACGGCGGTGACGGGCAAGCTGGTTGCCGCCCTGAAGGACCTGGGGTTTGACGATGTCTTTGACACGGATTTTGCCGCCGACCTGACCATCATGGAGGAGGCCAATGAGATCGTCCAGCGGGTGACCAAGGGAGAGAACCTTCCCATTCTCACCTCCTGCTGTCCGGGGTGGATCAATTTCCTGGAATACCAGTTCCCGGATCTGACCAATATCCCTTCCACCTGTAAATCTCCCCAGCAGATGATGGGCGCCGTGGTGAAATCCTACTACGCCGAAAAGCTGGGCAAAAAGCCCGAAGACATTGTCATGGTTTCCGTCATGCCCTGTCTGGCCAAAAAATACGAGGCGGCCCGGCCTGAGTTCGCCCCCGACGGGGTGCCCGATGTGGACCATGTGGTTTCCACCCGGGGCCTTGCCAAGATGATCAAGGAGGCGGGCATTGACCTGGGCACCCTGGAAGACGAGGATTTTGACCATCCCCTTGGGGAATCCACCGGCGCCGCCGTCATCTTCGGCGCTTCCGGCGGGGTTATGGAGGCGGCCCTGAGGACCGCCTATGAAACCGTCACCGGCAAGCAGCTGGCCAAGGTGGATTTCAAGGCTGTCCGGGGCCTGGAGCAGATCAAGACCGCCACGGTGGACCTGAACGGCACCACCCTCCGTCTGGCCATCACCTCCGGCCTGGGCGCGGCCCGCACCGTTCTGGAGCAGATCCGGGACAATGAGGCCCAGTATGATATCATTGAAATCATGGCCTGCCCGGGGGGCTGCATCAACGGCGGGGGCCAGCCCCTGATCCACGGCGATTTCTCAGTGGTTGAAAAGCGGCGTCAGGCCCTTTACAGCGAGGATGAAGGAAAGGCATTGCGCAAATCCCACCTGAACCCCTCCATCCAGAAGCTGTATAAGGAATATCTTGGGGAGCCCGGCAGTGAAAAAGCGCATAAATTGCTGCACACCCATTATTTCCCCCACAAGGATTACACCGGAAAATAGCTGCCCTGCAGCTGCGGGCTGAAAAGACCTTCCTGCCCCGGTTTATTACCGGGGCGGCGGCACGCCCTATAGAAGATGAGAAACAAAAACCCCTGCCGGAATTCATCCGGCAGGGGTTTTTTGTCCGGTTTTTGTCAAATTGGAGAAAAAATCATTGTTTCTTGGGCCAAACTGTGCTTCATTCCAAGTTTGTACGATAATGGAGATCTATTTTGAGGGCTTCAATTATATCGTTCATAAATCGTTCAACCCATTATTGCGGCCCCCAAAAACTGCCCAATATGGCTGAGTATATCAGCCAGATATTTGAGCATTGCCATCATGAAGCTTGAGTTGCTGGATGTTAGGAGGGGATGCTGTGAAATGTCATAAGTGCAACAAGGAGATGACAGCCTCAAAGGAGGTTTACCATTATACGGAATCCGGTCTGGATAATGTTTATCTCTGCAATGTGGATATTTATAAATGTGAATGCGGGGAAGAGGTCGCCTCTATTCCCTCCCTCATAGAAGTGGGGGCCGCCATCGGGCTCTGCCTGATAAAAAAGCGGACCTATCTGAACGGGGAAGAACTCAAATTCCTGCGGAAAAATGCAGGGCTCAATGCCAAATCCTTTGCCGAATTCATCGGGGTGAACAAATCCACCTTTTCCAGGTGGGAGAACAATAAGCAATCCATTGATAAGTCCAACGACCGCCTGGTCAGGCTGGTGTACGCCAATATAAAAAGGATTCCCCAGGATGAGATCAAGGCCCTGTTAAAAAAGACCATCAGGGAAATCGGCCGGCGGGAGGAGGATACCACCATAAATATCCCCGTTGAGAGATTGGCGGCCGGCCGGCAGGGGGGGCACTCCTTTGCCGCTGAACCGTCCCTGGCGTGGAGAACGGCCGGATAACGCCCCGGTACAAAAAAAATCAGCATTTCGATGAAAGGGGGACGCTTGTGATCCATATGACAATTGTTGACTTTCTGGCGGAGCGGGCTGTCAGGGATGCAGACAACCTGGCATTCAGGTTCATGGAAAACGGGGATCTGGACGGCCCCATTAAGGAATGGTCCTTTGCCCGGCTTTATGCTTTCAGCGCAGGCGTTGCCCAAGATTTCACCGACCGGGGACTGGCCGGCACCAGTGTTCTGCTGGCCTTTCCGCCGGGACTTGATTTTGTCAAAGCCTTTTACGGGTGCCTCCTGGCCGGCGCAAGGGCGGTGCCGGTGCCCCTGCCCAATCCCAGGAGTAAAAATCCTTTAGGCCGGATACTCAATACCGCCAAGGTCTGCAGCGCTTCCGTGGTGCTGACCACCAAGCCGTTTGCCGATATGGCCAAAACCCTGGGGGACCTTCCGGTCAGCTTCCAGGCGGTCACCGATGATACGGCAGCCGATTTCACAGGCCCCAAACCCGGGATGGAAGATGTGGCCTACCTCCAGTTTACATCCGGGTCCACCGGACACCCCAAGGGGGTTGCCGTCAGCCATGCCAATGCCGTGGCCAACCTCAGAGTCATGGGCCAGATGCTCAGGCTTGATTCCACCAAGCCCGCCATCGTATGGGCCCCCCACTACCACGACCTCTGCCTGGTCTGTGATATCCTGGGGCCGGTCTTTTTCGGATACGAATCCACCATTATGTCCCCCATGGATTTTTTGATGAAACCGGTCCGCTGGCTCCAAGCCATCAGCCATTACAAAATCGCCAACTCCGCCTGCCCCAATTTCGGGTATGCCTATTCTGTCCGGCGGATCACGGCCGAAGAATGCAGGGGGCTGGATTTAAGCTCCTGGGAAACGGCGGGCAACGGCGGCGAACCCGTGCTGCCCGAGACCCTGGCCGCCTTTAATGAAAAATTCGGTCCTTTGGGGTTCCGGCCCCAGGCCTTTATGCCCTGCTACGGCATGGCCGAATCCGTCCTCTTTGTGGGGGGACTCAAACCCCGGTCCCAGCCGCCCAAAGTGATCGCCCTAAGTGCGGAAGCCCTTGAAGATCACAGGGTCCGTCCTATTGACGGGGATGAACCGGGGGCACGCAAGGTCGTCAGCTGCGGCGGCCCCGGGGGCGGTCACAAGATCATTACGGTGGATCCGGCCACCCTCACAGCCGCCCCGCCCAATCAGGTGGGGGAACTCTGGATCAAAGGGCCCAGCGTCCCCGCCCTGTATTGGGGGCTCAAGAAAGAATCCGAAGCCACTTTCGGTGCCTGCCTTGCCGATACGGGCGAAGGCCCGTTCCTGCGTACCGGGGACCTGGGCTTTGTCATGGATGGTGAAGTCTATGTGACAGGCCGGCTCAAGGACCTTATCATCATTGCCGGCAAAAACCACTATCCCGGCGATATCGAGGTTACCGTGCAGAATTCAGATGCCCCGGTCCGCCTGGGGGCCTGCATTGCCGTGGCCATACCGTCCAGGGACGGGGGAGAGGAACTGGCCGTCATTGCCGAGGTGGACGACCGCAAAATCCCCGACCATATCAGGGAGGGGGAAGGTCAATCCTCTGCCGCTGACCCATTCTGGTCCTCGGCCGTGCGGATCCTCCAAGGAGCAGTTTCCAGCGGCCACGGCCTTTCTGCCGGGACCGTCGTATTTGTCGACCCCCGGAGCCTTGAAAAGACATCTTCGGGCAAACCCCGGCGCCGGTATTACCAGGAGCGCCTCATCCGGGGAGAACTGGCCGTGGTGTATGGTGAAGGCTTGTAAAAATCATTTCTCGTTTTTCTGATAAGAAACGGTGCAATCTAAACATGCGGTTTAACCAGGGGGCTGATTTTGGGGAAGCATTTTTTTTCTTGACTCACCTTCCTCCAACTTGTTACGACAGCAAAATGCTGTATCAAGCTGAAACTAATCTTTCGGATATGTATTATTTTGTTGGTTGACAAAAAGAACGTTACTATCCTGCATTTAAGGAGAGCAATATGTACAAAATTGCTAGAATTTTTATCTTGTTATTCATTATATCAATGGGTTTATCTTCGTATTTGTTTGCAGCCGACATGTCCCAAGGCCTTAAATGCCCCCCCGGATGGAATGACAACAGATCTGCAAGAGGAAACGATCTCATCAAACAATGCATATCCCCTTCTCAGGATGCTTTCATAGAATTATACGCCTCGGCCAGCAAAGAAATACCGCTTGGCCAATTGCTTGATGCATGGACAAGTGAAATGACCCGGCGCGGACTCCCTTTCCAGAATTTTGTTAATGAACAGCCGGGTCAGATTTCAGGTTATCCGGCTGTAACCCGCGTCTATTCAGGGCACACCAGCAACGGTAATCAGTTCGACTCTTCCCTCGTGGCCTCCAGATATAAAGGCGCTAACTACGTTTTTCAAGGGCTGTCTTTAAAGGGGCGGGAACAGGCCAGGCAGCAGGTCCGCCATGCCATGAATACCTGGTATTATCCAGGCGCATCTCACCAGAACCCCGTGAATTCAAACGGCGGATTGCCCCTTGGAGCTGGCAGTTCCGTAAAAACCTCCCATAAAGGAAATGCAGGAAAATTACCGACGATATCCGGAACATTCATCGCAGATAAAAAAGATTATTGGGGCGGGAAATATTACTATCGGATTTACCATTTCAACGGGGACGGCACATTTATAGACGGGACTAAAAATGCGGCAACCGGCAAGGTGAAAATGGGAACGCGAAAGCAAGGTTACAAAATATCGAAATCCGGGAACTATTACGTGGTGAAAAGCGGTAAAAATTCTTGTACGGATGGATATGTCACCGATACCGAGGGCAACCAAATTACACGGTTTAAGAGCGGATGCTATAGCTCAGGCGGAAAAGCCATGTACTTTCATCGGGTCAAAAACAGTTCCGTAAAAACGGCCCATAAAGGAAGCACAGGAAAATTGCCAACGATATCCGGAACATTCATCGCGGACAAAAAAGATTATTGGAGCGGTAATTATTATTATCGGATTTACCATTTCAACGGGGACGGTACATTTATAGACGGTGCTAAAAATGCGGCATCCGGCAAGGTGAAAATGGGAACGCGAAAGCAAGGTTACAAAATATCGAAATCCGGGAACTATTACGTGGTGAAAAGCGGTAAAAATTCTTGTACGGATGGATATGTCACCGATACCGAGGGCAATAGAATTACACGGTTTAAAAGCGGATGCTATACCTCTGGCGGAAGAGCGATGTACTTTCATCTGGTCAAATAATAATCTCCCTGTCGGCAGGTTTAATGAAAGGCACATATACTTTACTTCTGGTTATTATCCTTGCAATTAACCTGCTTGTGGGGTGTGACAAGGATCCAATAGACCGGCGGGTTTATGAAAAGGATTTCTGTACCCGTTATCATGAAGCCTTCCCTGATTGTGATTGTTTTTTTGATCCGAATTCTGAAAATGGCGGGCAGGGGAGATACGGTGATGGCGCTTTGTATAAATCAGGAAGAAAGATTAGAAACAATAACGATGCAGAAGCTTTTTTTAACAGATGGCTGTTTGCGGTACAGAAAGACTATTATGACAGGGATAAGATAAAACAAGATACAAGAATTGCATGTCAACGACTGGGACATGGGTTTTATAATTGTTTTGTATTTAATGAATTCTATGTAACGATTTCCGATGACGGTGACATCTATAAAACGGTGTGTATGGAATAAAGCCCTCTATTCTATTAAGCGTTGCCGGAAGACTGGAAAACGATGGGGGCATTTATAAGCCGCGCATGTATTCAGGGCGTCTGACCGCTGGATCTTTTATGCCGGCTTGGACTCGGGATAAAAACTCTTTTTTGTCTTTTCCCAATTCGCCCTTCAGACTCAGGTAATTGGATGCATGATTGGTGTTGAATATGCAGCCGGTCAGGTCATCGGCGGTATGATCGATCAGGGTATACAATTCTTCTAAAATCTGGGTGGAGGTGCAGGGCTGGAATTTGTTCTCCAAATTCTGTGCGAGGATCTCCGACCCCGGGGTCATCTCCAATGTGAGGGGGGAGATATACCATTTTTTCGGCATGGGTGGTGCCATGCGGTTTATTAATTTTGCCGATTCAATTGCATGGCTGCGGCTTTTTTCCGGGTCATTCCCCGCAAGGCCCAACAGGAAGATCCCGGACCAGTCAATTCCGGCCCGGTGGCATTTTTGGGCGGCCAGGGCGTAATCCTCCTGGGTCGCCCCCTTGTTGCACTCTTTGAGCACCTGGTCATCCCCGCTTTCAATGCCCACATAAACCATGGTGAACCCAGCGTCGGCAAGCCGTTTTAAATCCTCATCAGATTTTTTTACGATATCCTTGACATGGGCATAGGAACTGACCTTTCGTAAATTGGGGTGCTGCTGACGGCAGTATTCTGTCAATTCAATGAGGATATCGGATTTCACAACAAAGGCATTGCCGTCTTCAAAGAATATTTTTTCAACCCGGTTCCCGAACATTTCCCGGGCCCTGCGGATATCGGTTTTGATATCTTCAATATCTTTGCGCATGGAGAATTTTTTTGTCCGGTACATGGAGCAGAAGGTGCACCTGTGGGTGCAGCCGGTGGTGACTTTGATCAATAATGAATCCCACTCCGAAGGAGGCCTGAATACAGGTGCTTCTAAATTGCCAACGTCCATGTTCATCGGTTTATTTCTCCTTTAACGGTTGGGGGAACCGTAATACCCTAACGCTCCCCCCGTTTGTAGGGCGCCGCCAGCATGGCCGGGGCGTTGAGTTTCTTGGCATCCAGAAGCGATATCACCAGGAGGATGATCAGGGTGGCGGCATAGGGGAGCATGGCCAGGAAGTTGGGGGAGATGCCCAAAGGCTGCATCAGGTACTGGGCCACAAAGATGCCGCCGAAGACAAAGGAGGCCCAGATGGCCCGGCCCGGGTTCCACAGGGCAAATATGGTCAGCGCAATGGCGATCCAGCCGCGGCCCGCGGTCATGCCCTCCACCCAGGATTTTGAGTAGGAGATGGAGAGATGGGCTCCGGCCAGGGCGGAAAAGGCGCCGCCGATGATCACGGACCAGTACCGCACCGCATAGACGTTCACCCCCTGGGTCTCGGTGGCTTTTGGGTTTTCCCCCGTGGATCTGACCTGGATGCCCAGGCGGGTCCGTTCCAGGAAGAACCAGGCCACCAGGGCCAGGACAATGGCCAGGTAGAAAAAGGGGCTCTGGTGGAAGAGGGCTTTGCCGATGTACGGGATGTCCGAGAGGTATGGAATGGCCACATCCTCCATTTTGATGGAGAGGGGACGGCCCACATAGGGTTTGCCCAGCATGCCGGAAAGGCCCAGGCCCAGCATGGTCAATGCCAGGCCGGACACCACCTGGTTGGCCTGCAGGGAAATAGAGGCAAATGCGTGGATAACGGAGATGGCCATGCCGGCCCCCACGGCGGCCAGAACGCCCAGCCAGGGCTGGCCCGTGGTCATGGTGACGATGAAGGCCACAACAGCGCCCACGGCCATTACCCCTTCAACCCCCAGGTTGAGAATGCCGGACCGTTCGCACAAGACTTCGCCGGTCGTGGCCAGGAGCAGGGGGGTGCCTGCCACCATGGTTCTTTGGATGGTTGATATGATGATCTCTTCCATGTCTTTATTTTCCGAATTTTATTTTAATTTTATGGTGGAGGAAATAGTCGCCCATGATCAGGAATATGAGCAGGATGCCGTTGACGATCTGAACCGTGGCCGCCGGCAGCCCCAGAGAGATCTGGATGGCGTCCCCGCCCACGATGATGCCGGCAAATACAATTCCCGAAAGGATGGCGTACAGGGGATTGAGCTTGGCCAGCCAGGCCACGATGATGGCCGTGAACCCGTAGCCCGAGGAGACCGATGCCGGATACCCGAGATAGTGGTGGATGCCGGCCACCTCGCCCACGCCGGCAAAACCGGCCAGGCCGCCGGATATGGCCATGAGAATGAGGCTGGTTTTCAGAAAATTAATGCCGGCGTATTTACCGGCGTCCGGATTTTCCCCCACCACCCGGGCCTCGTAGCCGAACCGGGTTTTATAGATGAGAACGGTTAGAACCACCGCGCAGATGACGGCCAGGATCAGGGTGGCGTAATGGATCCTGGAACCCGGAATTACACCCAGGAGCGCTGCGTCAGGCAGATTATCCGTGCCGGGAAACCCGAACCTGGATTTGCCCTTCCAGGGGCCCACGATGAGCATGGTCATGAATTCGGCGCAGATGTAGTTGAGCATCAGGGTGGTAATGACCTCGTTGATGGCGTATTTGATTTTCAGGATGGCCGGGATGATCCCCCACAGGGCACCGCCCATGAATCCGGCAAGGAAAACCAGCGGTACGGTGAGCGTTGCGGGCAGGCTGTTGCCCAGCGCCTGGGCGGTCCAGGTGGCGAAAATGGCCCCCATGAGCAGCTGGCCCTCGGCCCCGATATTCCAGAATTTTGCCCGGAAGGCCAGGGTGAGGCCGGCTCCGATGAGGATGAGGGGAATGGCCTTGGTGATGGTTTCCTTGATTCCGTACATGGAGCCGAAGGAGCCCATGAAAATTTCGGAAACCGCAAACAGGGGGTTGACCCCGGCCAGTAGAAATACAACGCTGATGGCCAGGATACCGGCCCCCAGGGAGCCGACATTGGTCATAAAAGACCGGAACGGGGTGATATTGAACCGGTCGCTTGTGGTAATCTGAATCATGGATAAATAATGCTGCTTTTTTTAAATTTGGTTGGTTGAAGGTGTCGTATCCTCAAAACGTTTGGAACCGGCCATCATCAGGCCGATGTCGCATAGCCTTTCGTCATCGGCTTCCAGGATGCCCATGAACTCACCGTCAAAAATCACGGCCACCCGGTCGCAGAGTTCAAAAATTTCTTCAAGGTCTTCTGAAAACAGTAAAACCGTGCTGCCCTGTTTTCTCAGGGTCAGCAAATGTTCCCTTAAAAATTGTGTTGCCCCCACATCCAGCCCGTAGGTGGGATGGGAGGCTACCAGAAGCTGGGGCTGTTCACTGATTTCCCGGCCCAGTATCAATTTCTGGATATTGCCGCCGGACAGATTTCTGATCTGGTTGTTGATGGAGTGGGTGGAGACCCTGAAATCTGAAATCAGGCTCTTTGCGTGGTTCTTCACCTGGCTGTATTTGAGGAAATACCGCTTGGAGAATTTTTTCAGGTGGTGCTGCTTGAGTATGGCATTGTCATAGAGGAAAAGGCCCGGGGCGATGCCGAAGCGGATCCGTTCTTCGGGGACATGGGAGACGCCGTAGTCGTAAATCTTGCGGGGGGACATGTTGGTGATATCCTGGCTGCCCACCTTTACCGCGCCGCTGTCGATTTTCCGGATGCCGGTGATGGCCTCGGCCAGTTCCCGCTGGCCATTGCCTGCAACGCCGGCTATACCGAAAATCTCATTTTTATAGAGGTCAAAGGAAACGCCCTTGACGGCCGGCAGTCCTTTGTCTCCGGTGACATGGATGTTGTTGACGCCGAGGACCTTGTCCCCCCTGGCCATTTTTTCCTTGCCGATGTTGAATACCACGTCCCGGCCCACCATCATCCGGGCCAGGCCTTTTTTGTCCGTGTCACTGGTCTCTGCCCCGCCCACGATCTGCCCCTTTTGAAGGACCGTGACCCGGTCGCAGATGTCCATGATCTCATCCAGCTTGTGGGAGATAAAGATCATGGAATGGCCCTCGGCCTTCATCCGGCGCAGGATTTCGATGAGTTCCTTGATTTCCTGGGGGGTGAGCACGGAAGTGGGCTCGTCCAGAATCAGCAGGTCCGCCCCGTTCAATAAGGCTTTTATGATCTCCACCCGCTGCTGTTCCCCGGCGGAAAGCTGCCAGACCTTCTGGTCCAGGTCTATGCTGAAATCAAACTGCCTGGAGAATTCCGCCACCCGTTCCCGGATCTTAATTTTGGGAAAGAAAAATGGCGTATCTTTGTAGCCCAGTGCGATGTTCTCAATCACCGAATGGTTCTGGACCAGCATGAAGTGCTGGTGGACCATGCCGATGCCGTGGTTGATGGATTCCAGGGGAGTTGTGATTTTAATGGGGTTTCCGTTGATCCGGATTTCACCTGCGTCGGGCTGGTAGAGGCCGTAGAGGATATTCATCAGGGTGGTCTTGCCGGCGCCGTTTTCGCCCAGCAGGCCCAGGATTTCTCCAGAATCCACCTTGAGGTTGATATCCTTGTTGGCATGGACTCCCTGAAATGATTTGCAGATATTGACCATTTCAAGGCGTTGAATTTTTTTCATATCTTTTCTTGTAAACTCTAATTTTGAAAAAAGGCCGGGAAAGGGTTTCCCGGCCTTTATGGGCTAAAACTTAAATGGTGCTGCTGTTATTGGGGGATGCTGCCGTTTACGCCTTCAACATAGTACATGATGGACAGCAGGTCTTCTGTTGTGGCACGTTCTCCGGCCTTGATTTTGATCTGGCCCTTGTTGTCCTTGATGGGGCCGACATAGGGGTCAAATACCTCCACACCCTGCTGCATCTGGGCGTAGCGTTTCATGACCAGGTCGTAGGCGGAGATTTTGCCGAATTCGGCAGTATCCACCATGGCTGCCTTGAGGGCGGGAACGTATTTTTCATTGATGGGCATATCCACTGCGCCGCCAAGCAGCGCCGCCTTTTCCTTGGCCAGCCACCAGATGGGCGCCTTGGGGTTCCAGGTGCCGTTGTGGATGTCTTCCAGGATTTTTGCATACATGCCGCCCCAGTCCATGAGCTGGCCGGAGACAACAGAGTCCTTGCCGTAGGACTGCATGGCGGAGTAGTGTGAGAAGGTCATGATCTGTTTGCCCTTTTCGCAGTGGGCCTGGCCCACTTCGATGACGGCCGGGGTGTCCTCGGTGAATGCCAGGGCATCGCAGCCTTCGGCAATCAAGGATTCTGCGGCTTCTTTGGCCTTATCCGGTCCAACCCAGGCATAGATCCATTTTACGTTCACCTCCACATTGGGGTTAACGGCCCGGGCGCCCATGGCGTATGCATTGATGTGGCGGACGACTTCGGAAATGGGAAAGGCGCCGACATAGCCGATTTTGTTGGATTTGGTCAACGCCCCTGCCATGATGCCGTTCAGGTAGTACATCTGGTAAAGGTCTCCGAAGTAGGTGCCCACATTGTCACTGCGTTTGAAACCGGAACAGTGCATGAACTTTTTATCCGGATACTTGGTACCGGCTTTTACCGTGTCATCCATATAACCGAAGGAAGTGGTGAAAACCACGTCGCATTTCTGCTGCTGGATCAGCCGGTCGATGATTCTCATGGAGTCGGATTCCGCGACGGATTCGACAGAAACGGTTTCCAGCCAGGGGAATTGTTTTTCGGCAAATTTTTTGCCCTGATCATGGGCGTAAGTCCATCCGTAGTCCCCAGCGGGGCCAACATAGATGAAGCCGGCTTTCAGTTTCTTATCAGCGGCAGCGGCCGGGCCGGCTGCCAGAAAAAACGTGAAAAGAAAGGTAAAACATACAGCAAGGGACCAAAATTTTGTTTTCATATTCTTCTCCAATGATTATGTAAAAAAAATGTGGATGGATCATACGATAATAAAGGCTTTCCAGTCAACCATTATGATGGGGAACCGCCTAAAGTTTTTAGGGATTGCAGCCATAGCCCCACCCCTGTTTTTACGGTGCTTTTGGGAAGCGCCCTTTTTTTTGGGGTCGACAGAGCGGATAAAATATGATTGAATGCTTTTCTTTAAGTAAATTCCGCCAGAATCATTATGAAAATGAGGGTATTATGGAAACTCTTGACAATGTATTAAATAAGTCAGTCGTCTTCAGCGGACTGGCCGCCGCGGATGCAGACAGGATAAAATCCCTGTTCCAGAAGTGGGAACTGCATACCGGTGATACCCTGACCTGTGCCGGAGACCAGGCCCAGTTCTTTTTCCTTCTTGAAAAGGGAACACTGCTGCTGGCACTTGAAGAAGACAAAGGGGTGGTACTGGATGCCCCCGGGGATTTTGCCGCCATGGAAATTTTGAGCCGGGAAGGACGATATGTTGCCACCATTACAGCGCTGGAGCGGGGGACGGCCTGGATTATCCCGAGACAGGATTTCCTTGATTTCATCCAGGAAGACACCCCAGGTGCGGCGGCTGTTATGGAGGGGTGGCAGTCATTCCTTGACGACCGCGCCCCCTTTGCCAAACAGATTACAGATATAGACATCCCGGCGATGTATTAGAGAAGGAGGTGGCTTTTGTACGGTTTAGAAGCAATTAACGCCAATAACGGCTGGGCGATTTCCGTTGTGGGAATCTCCATTGTATTTTCCGGCCTGGTCATGCTGTCCCTGGTCATATCCCAGCTGCACAAGGGAATCGACCTCATTGAAAATCCCCAGAAAATAAAAGACTGGTTTGCATCCAAGGGGAAGAAAACAGATCGTGCGGTGCTGGTCATCTCCGACGAGCAGAAAGAAATTGCCAAACAATACGCCCTGCTGGTCAGGACCATGGAAGACCATTTCTCTCTGCCCAGGCTCCTGCGCCTGGCCGTGGTCTCCGGTCTGAAAGACTCCCATGACAACCTGAATATGCTTTTGAAATCCGGTATTATCACACCGGACGGCCAAGGGATGTTCACCTGGGATCAGGACCTTTTCACAAAAACCATTTCATACTAGAACGGCACGGATACGGACCAAAGGATAATAGTCGAATGGATGCTTTATTTTTAGAGTTTTTTCAAAACACCGGTTTTTTTCTCTGCGACTACCGCAACATTATCATGATCATCATCGGCATGATCTTTATTTACCTGGGCATTGCCAAGGATTACGAGCCGCTGCTCCTGGTTCCCATCGGATTCGGCATGCTCATCGGCAACATCCCTATTTTCAAAGGCCTGGGCCTGGGGATCTACGAGAGCAATTCCGTACTCCACTACCTCTATTTCGGGGTGACCCAGGGCATCTACCCGCCCCTGGTTTTCCTGGGGATCGGGGCCATGACAGACTTTTCGACCCTGCTGGCGCGACCGGTACTCATGTTGCTGGGCGCGGCGGCTCAGGCTGGTATTTTCATCACCTTTCTGGGGGCATTGGCCCTGGGGTTCGCCCCCAATGAGTCCGCTGCCATCGGAATCATCGGTGGTGCAGACGGGCCAACGGCCATCTTTCTCACCGCCAAACTGGCCCCCAAACTCATCGGGCCCATTGCCGTGGCGGCCTACTCCTATATGGCATTGGTGCCTGTGATCCAGCCCCCCATTATGAAGCTGCTTACCAGCCGCAAAGAACGGCTGATACGAATGGAAGAGCCCCGCCAGGTTTCCAAGCGGGAAAAGATGATCTTCCCCATCTTGGCCTTTCTGCTCTGCTGCTTCCTGGCGCCTGCGGCCCTGCCCCTGCTGGGCATGCTCTGCTTCGGCAACGTGCTCAAAGAAGCCGTGGTTACCGAACGTCTGGCCGTTACCGCAAGGACAGCGTTGATTGACATCGCCACCATCCTGCTGGGGGTCACCGTGGGTGCTTCCACCCAGGGGGATGTCTTTTTGACCAAGAGTTCCGTCGGCATCTTTATCCTGGGCGCCGTCTCATTCTGCATTGCCACGGCCTGCGGGGTGCTCTTTGCCAAGTTCATGAACCTGTTCCTCAAATCCAAGATCAATCCCCTGGTGGGGGCTGCCGGCGTGTCTGCCGTGCCCGACTCCGCCCGGGTGGTCCAGATTGTGGGCCAGCGGGAAGACCCCACCAACTTTCTGCTCATGCATGCCATGGCCCCCAACGTTTCCGGGGTTATCGGCTCGGCCATTGCTGCCGGCGTGCTCTGGAGCCTGATGGTATAGGCCTATAAGCAAAGTCAAATATAAAAAGCCGGCCGCCTCCTTAAAAGGGAGGCGGCCGGCTTTTGTATTTGGGGTACCCGGGGCTCAGGCGGGTACAGGGGAGACTTTTCCTGTGCCCAGGTGGATGACCAGGTTGTTGTCCGCCGGCGGCAGGTCGGTCCACCAGCCGTGGATCAGGTCTTCCTGCATCCAGGCGATAAATTTGAGCCAGAGCCCGAATCCCTCCTTGTCCAGGGGGACCGGGGGCGGGAGTTCATCCCCTTTGAGATGGGCCATATAGGCCTTGGCAATCTGGTGGTTGATAAGGCCGGCCTGCTCTTTGCCCACCTTGTATTTGGCCAGGGCCGTATCTGCCAGCTTCAGGGTGCCGTCAAACACATAGCGGTCGGCATATGCCGCAAATTTCTCTCCCATGGAGGGGATGGCGGTGACTGCCGCGCTTTGGACCACTGCCCGGTCCCCGCCTGTAAAGGTGACTTTCCGGTAGGGGCAGGGGGCTGTGACCAGGGAACCGGTCTCAATATCAAAAATCATCCGGTTTTTTTGGGTTGGCGTATCGTCGGGGCCGGGCACTTTCTTCCGGGTGATGTCCTGGGCATGAAAATGGCCGGTAAAGACCAGAGATACCCCGTAGGCCCCTAAAAGGCCGGCCACGCTTTCGTCGTCTGCGACTATATATTCATCATAGAATTTTTTGTTGTCCGGATAATGTTCCATGATTCCGTGGTGGAGCATGGCTATGGTGGCCTTGCCCGACTGTTTGGCGGCAATGAGCTGCTGCTCGATCCAGGCCATGGTTTCCTTTGAAAAGGCACCGCCGGTAACGGGGTGGTGGCCGGGGCGGTTCTCCTTGTACCTGCAGGAGTCCAGCGCCAAAAGCCGCAGGCCCTCAACCGGTTCCGCTGTATAGCTCAGGGAGTGGGTGTCCCGGGCAATGGCGTCTCCGTATCCGAATTCGCGGTAAATGGTTTCAAATTCCCCGGGACCGGCCGTTGGTACGGGGGCGGTGGTCCCTCCGGAAAATCTGACCGCCTCGGGGTTGGAAATATCATGGTTGCCCGGCACCACGAAAATCTTTTTTCCTGATTCTTTTAACACCTTCAGGTGGGCTGCCATGGCTTTGTGGCAGACCATTTCCCCGTCCTTGGTCAGGTCGCCGCAGACCAGCAGGAAATCGGCTTTTTGCTTTGCAATCGCCTTAACGGCAGCGCCGATGATATCATCGCTCAGGACCAGCAGTTTCCTGTCCCGGTTCAGGTAATCCTGAAATGCAGCACCAGAGGTGCCCAGGCCGGTGTCGTAAAGGTGGGTATCGGACAGGACAAAAAACGAGGTGTCCGGCATGGGGATCTGCCGGGCGGCCAGGGCCACGGCATCCGGGTCATTCTGGTATAGAAAAGGGCGCCGGGCTGTACAGGCAAGGCTCAAGGGAATCATTCCTACTCCTTCACGCAATTGGTGGTTCGTAAAACCTGGGGCTACCATATCCCAGATTCCGGGGATACGGCAAGGGCAATTTCTCCCCGGAATTCCCGAAATTCGTACAGGGCGTTGACATAAAGAATAATTTTATATAGTTTTTTACTTATTTTTACAGAAGAATCATTTATTCTGTGTTTTCAAACCCTTCAACGCTTGATCCGTTCTCATCAAAACAGGAAAGGGGCAGATATGAAAAGAATTGTTGTGACAGACAGTACCGCGGACATCCCCAAGGATGTGATCAGGGAGTTGGGCATCAAGGTTATGCCGGTCAATCTCATACTGGACAGCAGGTCTTACAGAGACGGGGAGGATATCAGCCGGGACGGCTTTTACGAACAATTCGGGACATTCACCACCATGGCATCTGCCCCGGTCAGGTACGAAGACTATGCCCTGGATTTACTGGAGATGACCCAGATCTACGATGAAATCCTGGCCATCCACTGCAGTAAATATTTATCTGAGACCTATGGTATTGCCGAACAGATTCGCAGCGACTACCTGGGGAAAAGCAAATGCCGTGTGGAGGTCATCGACTCCGGCCAGTGCAGCATGGGGCTGGGCATGGTGGTCATAGAGGCGGCAAAGGCCATGAAGGCGGGGAAGGATTTTGACCGGGTGGCCCGGGTGGCCGGGCAGGCCTGCCGGGAAATGAAGTCCTATATGGCCATTCCCACCTTGAAATATCTCAGGAAAAATAAGAAAATAGGCGGGATGAAAGCCCTTTTCGGATTGGCCATGGGTGTCAAACCGGTGCTTGAGATGAACCAGGGGAAAATGGTGATCAAATCCAAGCTCATGGGCAAGCAGAAAAACATGATCCTTTCCATGATCGACCGGATACGGGAGGATGTGGCCGGGCGCCCCATTTCCCTGTCCATTATCTATTCAGGGGACAAGGGGCTGGTCCGGCGGCTCAGGGATGTATTTGAAGAAACCTTTGACTGCCGGGATGTCTATATTACAAGATTCGGGCCTTCCGTGGCCATCAACACCGGGCCTGAGTCCTATGCGGTGTTTTTCATACCCCACGAGGAATCGTAACAGAAATTCAAACCAGGGGGGAGCAATGAAACGATCCTTTATTATCGTACTGGCGGGAATGATGCTTTTTTTTACCGCGGCAGATGCGGGCAGCGGGACCTTGGGAAAACTGCTGAATCTTATTTCCGGCGCCGGAGAGTATCAGGTTGCCCGGGGACCGTCGGATCTGCCCGGGTTCCAGGTGCCGGTGAAACGCTTGGATATCGACGGTATTTGCACCATCAGGGCGCTGCTGGAATCCCGGCAGTTTGAGGCCCTCAACAGGATTTTGGACGGGTATCAAAAGGATTTTGAAGCGGACCGGTCCAATGAGTATCTGCTTTTTGACGCCTACAGGGCCTTTGACCTTACCCTCCCGTCCTATGCCCCCCTGCTGAAGGCCTGGCGCACGGCCTCCCCGTCGGCCTATTACCCCTTTATGGCATCGGCCCGGTATACTCATGCATTGGCATGGGAGAAGCGGGGAAACAAATACATCAGCGCCACCCCCAAAGAAAATATTGAAGGGATGCGCATTTATTTTGCCAAAGCTCTGGGGCACCTCAACTCGGTCCTGAACCTGAAAACCGATCTGCTGCCGGCCCATGAGCTTCTGGTGGGTATTTACGATGCCGGCGGTAACAGTGATGAGGAAGAACTGGCCGTGAAGACGGCCCTTTCCCTGTTTCCCGACTCCTTTTTGATCAATACCCGGGCCTGCCTGTCAAAACTGCCCCGGTGGGGCGGCAGCTACAAGCAGATGGAGTCCATGGCGAAAAATGCAGAGGCCTACTGGGATATGACCCCTGAACTTTGTCTGCTATACGGGTTCATTTATTATGACCAGGGGCGGTATGCAACGGCCAAAGACAAGCCGGAAAAGGCGGTACGGCTGTTCAACAAAGCGCTTGCATACGGGGAACATTGGGTGTTCTATTACGAATTGGCCAAGGTCCATCTCTACCATATTAAAGATTTTGATACCGCCCTGGACCATATTGACAGGAGCATTGAACTGCGGCCGGCCATGGAGGACAACCGCCTGATGCGGTCCAGGATTCTCTTTGCCCTGGACCGTTACGATGACGCCATTGTGAGCCTGAAGGCCGCACAAACGATCCGCCCGGGCAATCCAGACAGCATTAAATGGGCCCAATGGGCATGCCGGAGCCTTGTAAACCAGGGCCACAATGCCTTTAAGACGGATCTTGACACCGCCGTTGATTTTTATCACTGGTCCCTTGAATTCAAAAAAGACAACCATGAATCCTACTATTGGAGAGGGGTGGCCCAGAGCCGGATGAACCGGTTTGAATCTGCCCTTTCGGATATTGAAAAATCCATTGAGATCAATCCCCGGCATTTTGAGTCCTATCGGATGATTGATTATTTATATGCCCGCAACCGGCAATGGGAAACCATTATCGGATACTGGAACCGGTTTTTAGCACTTGAACCGGATCATGCTTTGGCTTATTTTGAGAGATCGGGCACCCATTACCACAATAAAAATATGGATCAGGCCCTGGCGGACCTGGACCGGGCCTGCGAACTGGGCCATGAAAAGGCATGCCAAAAATATAAACAGGTCAGCTCACAGTATTAAGGGACCAGGGGCGTGTCGGGAGGCGAAGTTGACATATCTGGAAATGGATTCCGGCCAAAGAATCCGTTATAAATTGATTGAGGGAAGGCCTGGCGCCCCCTTTCTTGTTTTTCTCCACGAGGGGCTGGGCTGCATCCCCATGTGGCGGGAGTTTCCTGAAAAATTATGCCGGCGGACCGGGTGTCCGGGGCTGGTCTATGACCGGAACGGGTACGGCGGTTCCTCCCCTCTCAAGGGGGCCAGAACCATCCATTACCTCCATGACTATGCCCTCAATGAATTGCCCCGGGTCCTTGACGCCCTGATTCCGGACCGCCCCTTTGTGCTGGTGGGACATTCCGACGGCGGCAGCATCGCCCTGATCTACGGCGCTGAACAAAATCCCCTGCTGATGGGCATCATCACAGAGGCCGCCCACGTCTTTGTGGAAGAAAAAACCATTGCCGGAATCCGGGAGGCAGACAGGGCCTTTGAGGCGGGGCGGTTAAAGGGGCTCGCCAAATACCACGGTGAAAAGACCCCTGGCATCTTCAAGGCATGGTCTGACACCTGGCGCCGGGATGGGTTTAAATACTGGAACCTTGAATACCTGCTGCCGTCCATCACCTGCCCCCTGCTGGCCATCCAGGGCAGGGATGACCAGTATGGGTCCCCGGGCCAGGTGGATTCCATCGTTGAAAACACATCCGGCCCGGCCCAGGGCATCATGGCGGCGGACTGCGGCCACATTCCCCACCTGGAGCAGCCGGAGACAATCCTCAAGTCCATGTCCCGGTTCATCGCCGGAATACAGGAAGGCTGAATATGGATACCCTTTTTTTCTGGTTGTCAAAGCTGATCTGGATGGTGGTGTCACCGGATATGATTTTGATTTTCATGGCCCTGGCCGGGCTTGTTCTTTTGTATGCCGGGAAGATCAAAGCGGCCGGTGCGGTATTTACCGGCCTTGTCCTGTTCATGGGAACGGTGACGGTGCTGCCCCTGGGCCTTTGGCTCTATGCCCCCCTTGAGAACCGGTTCCCCGTAAACCCCGATCTGCCGGAAACGGTGGACGGCATCATTATGCTGGGGGGCGCGGAAAACGCCCATAAATCAAGCCTCTGGGATCAGCCGGAGATTCGTGGGGCCGCCGAGCGGTACCTGGGGTTCATCCGCCTGGTGAACCAATATCCCCAAGCCGTTCATATTTTTACCGGCGGATCCGGGGATATTGCCAGGCCCCAAGCCAAGGACGCCCATGTGGCCCGCCGGGTGCTCGGTATTCTGGGGGTGGATATCTCCAAGATTATTTTTGAAGAGAAGTCCCGGAATACCTATGAAAACGGGAGGTTTTCAAAGATTCTGGCAGCTCCCCATCCCGGGCAGAATTGGATCCTGGTCACCTCGGCCGCCCACATGCCCCGGGCCGTGGGGGTGTTTGAAAAACTGGGCTGGGCCGTTATTCCCTATCCCGTGGACCATTATACCTGTAAGGGGGAGGGGGGACTGACATTGAATTTTGCAGGAAACCTGAACCTGTTGAGCAAGGCGGCCAGGGAATGGGTGGGGCTGGCCGCTTATTATGCCACGGGAAAGACATCGGCGCTGTTTCCCCCGGCTCGGCAGTGAAGTCCCTCCCGGTAAAACACCGGGAGGGAAAGGAAAAATTATTCTGCTGAAGGGATAAATCCGGGATCGGTGACGGCAAGGACGGCATAGCCACCCTGGACATTCTTGACCCGGTCATACCCTCTGTGGTTAAGGGCCGTCTGGCATTCGTAGGATCTGGCGCCGGTGCCGCAGAGCAGATAAAGGTCTTCATCCTTTGGCAGCTCTTCATACCGGTCCCGCAGTTCTTCCTGGGGCATGGAGAGCCATCTTTCTCCGTATTTTTCAATGAAAATATCGGCTTCTGACTTGCTTCTCAAATCCACTACCTTGATATCTTCTTTGCGGAAGAGTTCCAGGAAGTCCAGCATATCAATGGGAGTGTTCCGGCCTTCCAGGATGTTGTCCAGGACATTGCCGGCATTGTTGATGACATCCATTGCCGATGCGAATGGGGGGGCGTAACCGGTTTCCAGGGCGCAGACTTCGTCCACGTCGATGCCGGTCTGCAGCAGGGGCGCCACGGCGTCCACCCGGGCCTTGACCGCATCGGACTGTTCGCCGATGGCTTCAATCCCAAGAATTTTCCGGGTGGCACGGTCGGCAATGAGCTGGATGAACATGAATTTTGAGTTGGGATAGAAGTGGGCCCGGTCGAACTGGGCCACCAGGGCGTGGACCGGATCGAAACCCGCGGCCCTGGCCTGGGCCACGGTGAGGCCGGCGGTGGCTACCCCCAGGTCGAAGACTTTGATGCAGAAGGTGCCCACGGTGCCTCTGAATTTGGAGGCCCGGCCAAAAATATTGTTGGCGATGATCCGGCCCTGGCGGTTGGCCAGGGAGCCCAGGGGCATGGTGATGTTCTCACCGGAGACCAGGTTGCGCATTTCAATGCAGTCCCCGCCGGCATAGATGTCCGGATCCGTGGTTCTCAGGTTCCGGTCCACGATGAGTGCCCCGGTGTTGCCCACGGCCAGGCCGGCATCCGAGGCGAATTTGGTGTTGGGCCGGACCCCTGCTGACATGACCACCAGGTCGCAGTCAATGACGTCGCCGTTGACTTCAACCCCGGTAACCCCGGATTCCTCATCCCCCAGGATCCGTTTTACCTGCTGGGAGACAATGACCTGGACCTCGTTTTTCTCCAGCTGGTTTTCCACCATCCTGGAAATATTCTGGCCGATGGCCGTTGGCAGGACCTGGTCGGCCATTTCCACCAGGGTGGTCTCCACCCCCCAGAGGTCGGTGAGGGCCTCGGCCATTTCAATGCCGATGGCACCGGCACCGATGACCACGGCTTTGCCCACGATGCCCTTGGAAATCATATCCTTGATGTCCCGGGCCGTATGCAGATTGGATACGGTGAATACCCGGGGCAGGTCCGCACCGGGAATGGGGGGACGGACCGGGGTGGCGCCGGTGGCAATGACCAGCTTGTCATATGCCAGGGCCTCTTCATTGTCCTGGTCCAGGTGGCGGACCACCACCTTTTTTTCTTCCCGGTTGATGGCCACGGCCTCCACCCTGGGGAGGATCTTGATACCCTTGCAGGTTCTGAAAAATTCGGGATCCCTGACCGCATGGGCCGTGGTCGAGCGCAGCTCTTCTATGTCGGTGATATCTCCCCCGATGTAGTAGGGGATGCCGCATCCCCCGTAGGAGATGAGGTTGTCTCTGTCAATGACGGTGATTTCTGTGTCCGGATCAAGGCGTCTGAGGCGGCAGGCGACTTTCGGTCCAAGTGCAACAGCTCCGATGATAATAACTTTTTTTGCCATGATATCCTCTCTGCGTATCTATAATGCATTTATGGTGATAAACTGGGATAATTTAACCCTTTTTAAAAGAATTTCAATGGGAAAATCCCCAAGCCCCGGTTTTTTGGCTGGAATCCGGTTATTCCTGGAATCTGATGAAAAAGAAGAGTCCGGCCAGGATGAGGGCAAGGCCGGTGAGGGCGGCGGTGTCCGGCGGGGCCGCCTCCAGGAAGACCAGGCCGCCGGCCAGGGCGAACACCACTTCGCTGGACTGGGTGGCATCCACGGCGGCCAGTTCGTTGGGGGTGGCCGCCAGGTTTCGGGCAAAGAGAAAGATCCCCGTGGCAAATACCCCGGAGAACAGGGCCACCAATGCCGTGTTCATGATCTGGGAGGCGGCGGGCAGGGGCGGGCGGATGAGGACCACCAGAAGAATCCACAGGGGCATGGAGCCCAGGGTCATGAGCAGGATTTTGTTCAGAGAATTATCCATTTCCGGGGCGTCGATTTTCGGCACCCTGGGGTGGCGGCCCTGTTTGGCTTCCCAGACCAGCTGGTTGCCCAAGGGATAGCAGAAAGCCGCTCCAAGCACCGGGAGTCCGCCCAGAATCAATTCATTCAGGTTAAAGCTGTCGATGCGTGAAAGGTTGACCAAAATCACCCCGATGAATATCACCGATGAAAACAGCCAGACCCGCCGGGGAAATCTCCGGCCAAAGGCCGTGAATACAAAGAGGCTGGCCACCACGGTGAACTGCCAGGTGGCAGCGATTACCCAGCCCGGGGAAAAATCGGCGGCAAAGCAGATCAGGGCGTAAAACCCCCCGAAGCCGATCCCTCCCGCCGTTATCCAGAATTTCCAGTGGGCGGCAAATAAAGCCCCCGCATCCCTGAGTTTGCCCGGCCCTCCCCTGGCCAGGGTGATCAGGCTGAGGAAGATCAGCATGAACAGGTAGCGCAGGGCGGCGGACCAGAGCCAGTGGCCCCCTTCAAGGCTCATGACTTCATTGAGGATGAAGGTGGTGCTGAAAAATGCGCCGGAGAGGACGCCCAGGAGGATGAGTTTCACCATGGTCAGGTTGCTTTCGGCCTGATCTTTTCCAGCAGGGCCTGGTAGGCCTCGTTGATTTCCACGAATTTTTCGTGGTCGCCGCCCATGTCCGGGTGGTGCTGCCTGGCCAGTTTCCTGAACTTCCGGGTCAGGCCCTGTTTGTCCATGGTTTTCAGGTCGTCCCGGGAGAGGCCGAAAAGGGTTCTGGCCTGGGATACCGGCACCGACGGGCGCGGCGGCGGTGTGAAGATCCGGTGCCGGCCCATGAAATCCCTTGCCATGTCATCCAGGAGCACGGTGTCCCCGTAGGTATGGTCAAAGAACATCACGGCATACCGGATCAGGTAGTCGTGGAGGCTGCTGGTAAGATCAAAGAGTTCTTTGTTGAGCAGGCAGATCTCCTCGATGAAATAGGTTTCCACCTTATCCTGGTCCATGGCGTGGGGCATCTGTTTGGCCATGAAGCTCTGGAAGAAGCGCTGGAGGTCCAATACGGTGTATACATAGGATTTGAGATCCCGGGGCCGGATGCATTTTTCCTGGGCCATGAAGTACTGCTCGATTTCATCCCGGGATTTGTCCTTGAGGGTCCGGAAGATCACCGGCGGCATGTTGATAAGCGGCCCCTGGTCCATGTTGCCGAATTTAAGGTAATGGGCCCGGCGTTTGTCAAAGGCATGGATGGACCGGGCCAGTGCTTCCTTCTCTTTTTTGCCCATTCGTTTAAAACCGGTGGAGGTCCGGCGGTCAAAGGTTTCCGTGGCCCGGCGGACGGCCGGGCGCAGAAAGGGGAGAAATAGGGTTTCAAACTCGTCGGCATCAAATCTTTTTGCCTTTTGGGCCACCCGGGACTCCAACTCCGGGCTCAGGTACCAGGCATTGCCCCCGGGATAGTCGATCCAGGCCCCGGGGCAGGGGCCCAGGCCGCAGATATCCCGGTGCCGGAAGCCCTGTTCCACGGGGACGGATTCCCTGAGCATATAGGTGAACCCCTTGCCTTTTTTTATTTTGGCCAGATACATGGACGGCTCACAGGGCTCAGGAATGGGCCCCGGGGTTTTTGTAAGCCCGGGTCTCCAGCTTGACCAGGTTGTAGTCCCGGCTGCCTAAACCGATCTGCTCGGCGTAGGCCAGCTGGTGTTCCCAGTCCACATCCGGATAGAGCCCCTTGAACTTGTCTTCCCCGGGCTTTGTGTTGCAGGTGAGCAGGGACCCGGCCATGGCCGGCTGGGCGTTGACCAGGTCGGCGCTGGCCTGGTCGATGGCCACGGGATCGGTGGAGGCCACCACGCCGATGTCCTTGCAGATGGGGTATTCGGCATAGGGCAGGCAGTCGCATTTGGGGGAGACGTCGGTGATGAAGTTGATGAACAGGGCCTTGCCGGCCTTGTCCTTGAGCACGCCCACCGTATATTCCATCATCTTTTCCAGAAAGACCGGCACATCCTGGTTCCAGTTGATGTTGATGGACTGGGTGGGGCAGCGGACAATGCATTCGGCGCAGCCGATGCAGCTCTCCTTATTGATATACGCCTTTTTTTCCTCCAGGTAGATGGCCGCTCCCGGGCAGTGCTCGACGCACTGGCCGCAGCCGATGCAGGTTTTCCGCTTTATCTTGGGGCTGACGTTGGAGTGCTGGTCCAGTTTGCCCCGGCGGGAGGCGCATCCCATGCCTAGGTTTTTCAGGGTGCCGCCGAACCCGGAGAGTTCATGGCCCTTGAAATGGGCCACGGAGATGATGGCATTGGCATTGATGATTTCAGAGCCGATATACACCTTTTTGTTGTGCTTGAGGTCCACCGGGACGGCGGTTTCGCTCTTCCCGAAAAGGCCGTCGGCAATGATCAAAGGGGCCCCGTCCATGGATGAGTAGGAAAATCCGTTGTCCACGGCGGTCTTAATGTGTGAGACCGCATCGGACCGGGTGCCCACGTAGAGGGTGTTGGCATCGGTGAGGAAGGGGGCGGCTCCGGCCTTGCGGACGGCCCGGATCACCTTGCGGATATACAGGGGCCGGATAAAGGCGGTGTTGCCCTGCTCGCCGAAATGGACCTTGACTGCGGTGAGGTCTTTTTCCTCCAGGATATTGCCCAGGCCTGCCGCATTGACCAGGCGTTCGAGTTTCTGGGGAAGGTTTTCCCGGGATGTGGCTGTCATGTCCATGAAAAAAACATCAGCGCCCATGGTATCTCCTTATTATATGGTGAAAGCATTCTGTTGTGATGATCAGGATAAGGGATTCCCGGGTGAATTTCAATAGGGGGCTTTGGGGAATGGGATTGGTGAAGGTCCTTAGAACCGCCTGTCCTGTCCCCAGTGCCGGTTCGGGGCGTTTTTCCCTTGAAAAAGAGTTGCTTTTTTCGGGGGGCATGGTTATACAGTCGGCCATGTAAATCTTGTTCCGGGATCTGTGTCTTTTTTTCAGTCCTGAGTGCCATACCATGGATGACACCAGCCCGCCGGACAACCGCGGGCCTGGGTTCGGCAAAGGAATTATAATGAAACGGATTGCAGTGATCGGGACGAGCTGTTCCGGGAAAACAACATTCTCAAAAGCGTTATCAAATTTCCTTGGATATTCTCATATCGAACTTGACGGGCTTTTCTGGGGAGAGAATTGGACCCGGAGAAAAGAATTCGTCAGGGATGTCGAAACCTGTATACAGAAAGATAAATGGATTGTGGAAGGTAACTATGGCAAAGTCAGGGGGGCAATATGGCAGAGAGCCACGACGGTCATCTTTCTGGATCTGCCTTTCCATATTATCTTTTACCGCGCAGTTACCCGAACCATCAAACGGATTATCACCAAAGAACAATTGTTCAGTGATAATGTCGAAACATTCAAGGATGCATTTTTCTCCATTGAAGGCATTCCTTTCTGGGTAATCAAGACTTACCGGAAAAGAAAGCTTACCTATGGAGCGTTAAAGAAAAAGGACGCGTATTCCCATATCGATTTTATTCAACTGCCATCCAAAAAGGCAGTTGACCAATTTTTAATTCATCTGAAGGCGGATAGAGCGATATGAAGATCATACCATCAACCAGAGAGGACGCTGAAATTATTGCCGCTGTGGTTCGCAACGCCAATAAGGATGTTGCAGAAACGTTCGGTTTGAATGCAAAGAATGCAGCCAAGCATCCATCGTTCTGTACGGAGGCGTGGATTCTGTCGGATATGGAACGGGGCCAGGCCTATTTTCTGGCAGTAGAGGATGGGGTTGTCAAGGGCTGTGTTGCATTTGAGCAGCCGGACAGGGATACGGCCTATCTGAACCGGCTGGCCGTGCTGCCGGAGTTCAGGCATTGCGGCATCGGTGCCGGGCTGGTTCACCATATTATCGGTATGGCCAAGGAGAAACAGGTCAAGGTGCTGAGCATCGGAATTATTGCCAGGCATACCCAGCTAAAGGAATGGTATCTGGGGCTGGGGTTTCGTGCCGCCGAGCTGTTGACCTTTGACCACCTGCCCTTTGACGTCCTTATAATGAAATACCAGATCTAAAAGTGCCGGCGCATCCATTTACCGGATTTGCCGGAGGCTTTCCGGTGGACGGCCCCTATGCCGGAATTGAGACGGAGGATAAATTTTGAAGTGTGAGCTTGTGGATGTTTTCGCCGACCAACGGTTGAGCGGAAACGGGTTGACCATATTTTCGGAATTCGGCCATTTGACCGCCGGTGAGATGCTTGCCTGGACCCGGGAGATGCGGCAGTTTGAGTCGATTTTTTTAAGGAATGAAGATGGCCGGTTCTCAGCAAGAATCTTTACCATGGAGGAAGAACTGGACTTTGCGGGCCATCCGTTGCTGGGGCTTGCCTATCATTTACATAACACCTTTGGCAGTGAGGATGTCCACCAATGGCAGGTACAATTAAATCAACAGGCGGTGACGCTGGAGAGCCGGCGGGTTGGAGAGGACTTCCTTGCCGCCATGCACCAGGGAAAGCCCCGGTTCATCAAAACCCTCTCTTCCCATGAAGCCGGCCCATTGTACTCGGCGCTTAATTTGGAGGGCTCCGGTGATTTAGGCTGCAGAGCGGAAGTGGTGTCCACGGGGCTGCCCTATGTGATTTTGCCGGTGGCGGCCGGCATTGAAAAGGTGCGGTTCAGGGTGCCGGATCTAACCCCTATGATATCACCCCACGGGGCGAAGTTTGTCTATGTCCTGGATGTGAAGGCCATTGAGGGCAGAAGCTGGGACAATGAGGGCCGTGTGGAGGATATTGCCACGGGAAGCGCTGCCGGCCCGGCGGCTGCCTATCTCTTTAAACACGGCCTGGTGACAGATGACCGGATCACCATTCACCAGGGGCGCTTCCTGGGGCGGCCAAGTGAGATGGGGGTTGGTTTGGCCTGCAGGGGATCTGAGATTTTGGATATTGAAGTGAGCGGCAAGGTTGTGAAAGTGGCCGATATCCGCCTTTAAAGGGGAAAAGATGGACAGTATGATGAACAATATATGGATTGGACTGGTTATCGGTATGGTGGCCGGCATAATTGATGTGACGCCCATGATCCTCAGGAAACTTGACAGGTTTTCCTGTCTGTCCGCCTTTTTTCACTGGGTGGCCCTGGGCCTGATCATTCCCTTTGTGACCTGGGAGGTCCGGCCCTGGCTCAAGGGGCTGATCATTGCCGAATTGACGGCAGTTCCCATCATGATCATTGTCTATCCCAGGGATGCCAAGGCCGTATTCCCCATGGCTGTTTTTTCTGCTGTTCTCGGGGCTGGCGTGGGGGCGGCCGGAGCCGTTTTTGCCGGATAAACCATCACTGGAGAAGAACAGCAGGGGATTTGATGGGGGCTGGATCCGGAAACGGGTCTGCCCCCAGTTCCATTTTAATGGGGCCGCGTCAGCTTTCCGTCTGCAGCAGCCGGAACAGGGTGCGGCGGGCGAGGATGTCGCCGGAGATGATGCCGATGACCCGGTTCTCTTCCACCACGGGCATGGCGGAAATTTCGTTGGTTTCCAGCATGCGGATGCAGTTGAGAATGGTGGCTTCGGGGCTGATGTGGACGATGTCGGCGGTCATGATTCTGGTGAGGGGGGCGTCGGTGGGCAGTTTCAACGCCGTGGCCCGTGTGATGTCCCAGTTGGTGACGATGCCCATGGGGCGGCCCTTTTCCGAAACCACGGTGACCATGGAAACATGGGATGCCACCAAGAGTTCGGCGGCATCGGAAATGGTTTTGTCCAGGCCCATGACCGGGGCTTCGCCCATGACATCCCGGATGGTCCTGGATTTTTCCTTGGCGGCGATGCGGCCCACGGAGATGCCTTCGGCAATTTCGCAGGGCAGGCTGTCCGCATCCTTGCACAGGCCGTCGATGAGTTCCACCATATTGCCGGGGATAACGGTTTCCAGCTTCTGTCTTGCGGCTTCCTGCCGCTTTTCAGCCAGTTCCTCAAAGGCCTCCCGGTTTTGGTCCAGCCAGCGGGAGATCCCTTCCGAATTTCCCAGCAGTTCTTTGGGGATATACAGGTGTTTGGGGGTGGGAATAATCCGCTCGTGGGCGGCATAGATCACCCCGCCCGAGTTGACCAGGTAATCCGTGGCAATGAGGGTGCCCCTGTCCCGGTATACCCGGCGTTCCATCCTTCGGCGGGCGGCTTTCCGTTCGGGATTGGGGGAGTAGGTATTGGCCCCCTCCACGATCATCTGCCAGTTGCCCATGCGGTCGCAGGTCATGGAGGGTGAGGTCTCCGTGGAAACGTCCAGATAATTGAATACCGGGGACGCCGGGATCAGACAGAAGGCCGATTCAGTGAGCAGATTGTCCGGGCTGTTGGAAAATACGGTGTGATTCTTTCCTGTGCCGCCGATGTGCATGGCCTGGTCGTGGTAATAGGCCTGGGCCACTTGTCCCAGGGTCTTCCACATGCTGAATAATTGTTGCCAGTCCAACCCCTTTAAATCCAGGAGGTAGCCTGTGGCATCGCTGATTCCCTTTATTGCCGGCCGCTGTTCCGTTGGCAACTCCTGGAAGAGCCGGGCCGCATTGGCCCCCACGGCCCCGAATCCCTGGATAAGGACATCCAGCCTGCCTGGGGGCGGCAGTTCCATGTGTTTGAACTGGGGAAGCTGCCTGAGACGGGGGAGATGTTCGATCAGGGCATTGAAAGCGGCCACCACGCCCCGGGCGGCACCGCCCAGTTCGTCGATGCGGTTGCCTCCCATGTCCGCCGGTTTGGAGACCACATTGTTCAACCCGTTTTCCACGGCAAAGATTCTCATGTCTTCGTCGTTGGTCCCCACGTCCGGTCCCGGGATATAGATATCCTTATACCTTTTAAGCAGGCGGCCGAACCCCCTGACGATTTCCCGGCGTTCTCCGGCGTCCATGCCCGGGGGGCAGACGATCCCTGATTTCCCGCCGCCGAAGGGCAGGTCGGCGGCGGCGTTTTTCATGGTCATGCCCCGGGCCAGGTCGTGGATGATGTCCGGGGTGATGTCCGGCAGCATCCGGGTTCCCCCCATGGAGGGGGCACCCATGGCCAGGTTGTCCACCACCAGGTATCCACCGATTTCAAGGGGGCTTTCACTGTCCCACATGCAGACGACCAGGCGGGGCCCCAGGCGGTCCACCCGGATGCCCAAGCGCTGGAGCCGTTCCACATCCAGTGGGCCGAACTCCAGAAAACATAAGTGGTTATCACAGATAAGACGGTGCTGCCTGACGCGTTCCGGCAGCGTCTCCTTGAGAAATGATTTCATTTTTTCGGGGATCATGGCAACACCCTCCCTGATGGTGGGTTATTTAATGAATTATATTCATTTTGATGGCCCGGGAGGTTAAAATCAAGGAAAAAGTTGGAAAAAGCTTAAATAATCCGATGGAATTGACCGGGCGCCTAAACTAGTATAGATGAAAGGGCGTAAAGGAGACCCCATGAAAGACGATGTATTTGACACCCGGAAAATTGATACCCTGGAAAAGATCTATGAATTGTTCGACCATGCCGCAGGCGGGTTTGAACTGGCCTGCCATGAAGGTTGCGACGACTGCTGCACCTGTAATGTGACAGCCACAAGCCTGGAAACGTCCTTTCTTTTTTCACATCTGGAGAAAAACGGGATATCGCATCTAACCTCATGCCTTGAAACCACCGGATCCGGCAAGCGCTACCGCCCCGGCATGACCACCAACGGATTTGCCAGGGCCACCCTTTCAGGAGAGGCAGTCGAAGAAGAGGAAAATGATCCCGCCTGGGGGCGCTGCCCCATGCTTGAGGGCGGGCGGTGCCGCATTTATGAGGCACGGCCCTTCGGGTGCCGGAGCATGTTGTCCCAAAAGCCCTGCCGGGAAACCGGGTGGGCAGATATGCCTCCCCTGGCCCTGAGCCTCTCCACCATTGTGCTTCAGTATATTGAGCACCTGGACAAAGACGGCTTTTCCGGGAATTTTCTGGACGTGGCAGGCCGCTATCTTGGCCGTGAACGGGCGGTCTATTTATCCTTTGAAAATATAAATGATTCTGATACAAGAAAGATATTCCTCCGGAACCGGGAAATCCCGGCACTGATGGTCCCGCCCGAACACCGCAGCCAGGCAGCATCAATGATAAGAGAGCTGAACGCCCTGATGCAGGCAGTTATGTAAGCTGAAAAACTTCACCCAACAGATCTTGACGCATTTGGGGGGATGGTTTACATATCAGCCCAACAAACGATAGATCAACCCAAAATATAAAATGAGGACGGCCCATGGCAAAAAACGTGGTAGACAAAATTGACGATAAGGTAAAAATTCAAACCATGCTGGTGAGCGTGTCGGATAAAACCGGCCTGGAAACATTTATTCCGGGCATGCTGGATGCCAATCCTGAGCTGGTTATCCTGTCCACCGGCGGGACCTACGCCAAAATAAAGGAAATCCTTGGGGAGAGGGCAGATACCTGCCTGCGGCAGGTGTCCGACTATACCGGCCAGCCCGAAACCCAGGGCGGGCTTGTGAAAACCCTGGATTTTAAAATTTACCTGGGGCTGCTTACGGAGACCTATAATCCTGCCCACCAGGATGACCTGAAACGGACAGGCGCCCTTGCCATCGATATGGTGGTGGTGAACCTCTATCCCTTCAGCGAAACCATTGCCAAAGAAGGGGTCACCGTTGAAAACGCCCGGGGAAATATCGACATCGGCGGCCCCACCATGATCCGGGCATCTGCCAAGAATTTTATCCGGGTGGCCTCTGTGGTGGATCCGGCATCCTATGCCGGCATTCTTGACACGGTAAAGGCCCAGGACGGGGCATTGACCCTTGCCGACCGGTACGAATTGTCAAAGAAAGCCTTTGAGCACACCGCCGTCTACGACAGGACCATTGCCGACTGGCTGGGCGCCCGGGCCATGGACGAAGTTCAATCATGTTATGAAGCAGGAGAATAAAAAATGGCCAAAGATCTAAAGCAGATGTACAAAACCATCATGGATGACCATTTCACTCCGAATATGGAGATTTCCTTTGTGGACGGGGACAAGCGGCAGACCCTGTTTTATGAAAAGGTTTCCTGGGTGATCGACGAGGTGGAAAAGGGGCTGCGCTACGGGGAAAATCCAGGCCAGGAAGCGGCGCTGTACCGGTTGGTCAACGGCAACCTGGCCCTGGGGGATGCCCAGACCATCACCCCGGGCAAATACCTTGTTTCAGACATCGAACTGCTCCAGTCCGGCAAACACCCGGGCAAAACCAATCTCACCGACGCGGACAACTCCCTGAATATCCTTCGGTATTTTACGGATACCCCCTGCGCCGTCATTGTCAAGCACAACAACCCCTGCGGGGCGGCCCGGGCCGACAGCCTGGAGGAGGCCTATGCCAAGGCCTATATGGCCGACCGCGTGGCGGCCTTCGGCGGGTGCATCGCCCTGAACAAAGCCGTTGACAAGGCCACGGCTGAAGCCATTGCCGCCCAGTATGCCGAAGTCGTGGTGGCCCCTGAATTTGAGGACGGGGTCATCGATATCCTGGGCCGGCGAAAAAATCTTCGGGTGATCCGCATCAACGCCATGGACCGGCTCCACTCCTTTATCGGCGACCGGGTGGTGGATTTCAAAAGCCTGATGGACGGCGGCATTGTGGCCCAGTGGTCCTTTGTGCCCGAGACCCTGAAAAAAGAAGACCTGGCCATCGCCTCCACCGAGTACAAGGGGGAGACCTTTACCGTCAACCGCCAGCCCACGGAACAGGAATACCAGGACATGCTCTTCGGCTGGCTGGTGGAATCGGGCATCACCTCCAACTCCGTGATCTACGTGAAGGACAATTGCACCGTGGGCATCGGCACCGGCGAACAGGACCGGGTGGGCGTGGCCGAGATCGCGGTGGACAAGGCCTACCGCAAGCTCTGCGACCGGTACTGCTTTGAGCGGTACAACACTGCCTTTGCCGACATGGCCGATGAAGACAAACGGGCGGAAATCGAGGCCGACGTGGCCGAAGTCAAGGGCGGCCTCATCGGTTCCTCCATGATATCCGATGCCTTCTTCCCCTTCAGGGACGGCATTGACGTGGGGCTCCGCCAGGGGGTGAAAGCGGTCATTCAACCCGGCGGTTCCCTCAACGACTACCAGTCCATAGACGCCTGCAACGAGAATGATGCCACCATGGTCTATACGGGCCAGAGAAGCTTTAAGCATTAATATGTGAGTGTCGACACGCCGGACCGGTTCCAGGTCCGGCGTGTTTGCAGGGGATTATCGTAAACTGGATCACTATCTCCGGAGGACGACATGGCCAGACAAACCATTCTTTACATTCCCCACGGGGGAGGCCCCCTGCCTTTGATGGGCCATGACGGCCACCGGGCCCTGATTCGGTTTTTAAAGCAAATTCACCAGGAAATCCCAAGGCCCGAGGCGGTTCTGGTAATCAGTGCCCATTGGGAGGCGGATGCGCCCACGGTTACGGCCCAGCCGTCCCCAGACCTCCTATTTGACTATTACGGATTCCCGCCGGAGACCTATTCCTATACCTATCCCGCCCCCGGGCACCCGGTACTTGCCGCCCGGGTGAATGACGCCCTTGAACAGAACGGATTGTCACCCGTCCTTGACCCGTCCCGGGGATTTGACCACGGGATGTTCGTACCCATGAAACTGATCTATCCCAAGGCAGATATCCCCTGTGTCCAATTGTCCCTGATAAAAGGCCTTGATCCCCTGGCCCATATCCGTATGGGAAAGGCGCTTGGGCAGATTGAGTTTGACAACCTGCTGGTGCTTGGATCCGGATTCTCTTTTCATAACATGGCGGAATTCGGCAGGGAGGGTGACGATGACAGAAACACCGCCTTTGACAACTGGCTTTACCAGGTCCTCTCGGATCCGTCCCTTGCCCCCGGGGCGGTGAATACCCTTCTGGCGGAATGGGAGAAGGCCCCATCGGCCAGGTACTGCCATCCCAGGGAAGAACATTTACTGCCGCTGCATGTCTGTTACGGCATGGCGCAGCGGCAGGGCCGGCGTATCTTCAACGGAAACATACTCGGGAAACTGGCCTCAGCCTATTTGTGGGAAACGTAAAGGTTCCCTGCTAGAGGGAGGCTGGATTCAGGCTGGCGCGGTTAAAAAACGGCGACGGGAAAATTGGCGGTTGATCTGCCTTTTTTTTGTTTTATCTTATTCTTACTGCCGGAATCGGCAGGCTGGCCGGTAATGAAACACCGGTGCCGCATCTACCAATTTAAGCATGTCCTGGGCCGATTGGAGTGAAATATGAAACCATTGGATTACTGCGACTTGGCCGATCTTACCATTAATATGACCTGGACAGAGAATCAGGTTACCCATAACGACCTTTATTTTGCCAATAGACTGAATCTATATCGTGATATTTTTCCAGGCAGTCTGCTGGAAACTGTCCTCCGGTACTCGGGTACACAAGCCCCATTTTTCCTATCTGCCCAACCCGGGGAAATTGTTCCCGGATTTGATCCGGAGTTGGTTTTGGATCTCCCCTTGAGCCGTGTCAGGCAGGAGGTGCACAGGGGGGCGGTCCTGCCCGGCCGGTATTACCCGAGGGGCATGCTCCGGGGCGTTCCGGGCGTATTCCGGGAAAACCGGCTTCCGTCCAGGGTCACAAATGTCTGTAAGGGCCGGATGACCATCGACCTGAACCACCCCCTTGCAAGGGAAGCGATAGATCTTCGCCTGGACTTTTCAAACCGGGACACCGGCACAGAGGAGCGGGGGGGAACCTGCACCGACTGGCTGGGACTGGCGCTGGACGGGCCCGGTATGCAGGTGGGGGGAATCGTCCTTTCCGGGGAGGCGACTCTGGGCAGGCGGTTCAAAAGAAAAGATGATGCGCCGGATTCTCTTTTCTATGATATTGATCGCTTCGTTTACCACATCGATACGATGGCCAGCCGGAATCTCTGCCTGATTTACGAATCGCTGCTGTCAGACGGTGACCGTGTACTGGACCTGATGTCCGGATGGGTGTCGCATCTCCCGGAAGAGATCCGGTTTTCCGAGGTCAGGGGGCTGGGGATGAATCCCAATGAAATGAATGACAACCCAATCCTGACGGCAGCGGATGTGCATGATCTCAATGAAGATCCTCTGTTGCCATATGAATCCGGCCGTTTTGATGCCGTGGTCTGCTCCCTTTCCGTTGAATATTTGGTCCGTCCTGATATGGTGTTTAAAGAAGTGGCAAGGGTGTTGAGGCCCGGCGGGCGCTTTGTCGTTGGATTTTCAAACCGGTGGTTTCCTCAAAAAGCGATCACGGTCTGGGAGGAACTCCATGAGTTTGAGCGTGTGGGGCTCGTGCTGGACTGGTTCAAGGCGTCGGAATGCTTTACTCGGCTTGTCACCTACTCGGTGCGTGGGTATCCTCGGCCCGCTGATGACAAGTACTTTCCAGGAATGGTTGCATCGGATCCTGTTTTTGTCGTTACGGGAAAATCAAACTGGCGAAGATAAATTGCCGGGCGCGATTTTTTCGCATCTGCTATGGTCAAGATGCCGGGTTTTATGCTAACCTGACTTTTTTATTTTAAATGCGGACATAGTCTGGCCGTCGGTCAACAGGGGCGTTCCCGGTTGAGGATTCGGTTATGCCTGTTTTTTATAAATCAAAGAAATCAGCAGAGGACCCTATGACAACACCCGAGATTATCTATACCATTACGGACGAGGCGCCTGCGCTTGCTACCCGGTCTCTTTTGCCCATTGTAACCGCATTTGCCGGAACCGCCGGCATCAAGATCGGGACAAAAGATATTTCCCTGGCCGGCCGGATTCTGGCTAATTTCCCTGAAAAGCTGACCACAGAGCAGAGGGTTGGCGATCATCTGGCTGATTTGGGAAAACTGGCCAAGACCCCCCTGGCCAATATCATCAAGCTGCCCAATATTTCTGCTTCCATTCCCCAGCTGAAGGCCGCCGTTGCCGAGCTGCAGCGTCAAGGGTTTGATGTGCCGGACTATCCGGAGGATCCTGCGGATGACCTTGAGGCGGACATTAAAACCCGGTACGCGAAGGTATTGGGATCTGCCGTGAATCCGGTGCTCAGGGAAGGAAACTCCGACCGGCGGGTGGCCGGGGCGGTCAAGACCTATGCCAGGGAGAATCCCCACAGCATGGGGGCGTGGTCATCGGAATCAAAATCCCATGTGGCCCATATGCAGGCCGATGATTTTTACGGGACAGAGGTGTCGGCGGTGATGGACAGGCCCGGCCCGGTGAATATTGATTTTATCGGTGAAGATGGAGAGTCCCTCCGGCTGAAGGCGGGACTGGGCCTGGAGGCCGGCGAGGTTATAGACGGCTCCGTTATGAAAATCCGTTCTTTGCGACAGTTTCTGGCGGCAGAGATTGAGGATGCAAAGGCAACCGACCTGCTGCTCTCCGTGCATCTCAAGGCCACAATGATGAAGGTGTCTGATCCTTACATGTTCGGCCATGCCGTTTCCGTATTCTTTGAAGAGCTGTTTCAAAAGCATGAAAAGCTGTTTGGGGAGATCGGCGTGGATCCGGCCAACGGGTTAGGTGACCTGATGGCCAGGATACAGGACCTGGACGAAGGCCTGCGGCGGGCGGTGGAAGCGGATATTGAGGCCGCCTACCAAAAACGACCGGCCCTGGCAATGGTGGACTCGGACAGGGGAATCACCAACCTTCACGTGCCCAGCGACGTGATCATTGACGCCTCCATGCCGGCATGCCTGAGATCCTCAGGGAAGATGTGGGGACCCGACGGCGCCCTCCACGACACCAAAGCCATCATTCCCGACCGTTCCTATGCCAGGATCTACCAGCGGGTGTTTGATGACTGCAAAAAGCACGGTGCCTTTGATGTGGCGACAATGGGCAATGTTTCCAATGTGGGGCTGATGGCCAAAAAGGCCGAGGAATACGGTTCCCACGACAAAACCTTTATCATGACAGCCGGCGGAACCGTCCGGGTGTCAGACGATGAGGGGCGGCTGATTTTTGAACACAAAGTGGAAAAGGGTGACATCTGGCGCATGTGTCAGACCAAGGACGAGGCCATCAGGGACTGGGTGAAACTGGGTGTGGAACGGGCGCGGGTAACCGGACTTGCCACAGTGTTCTGGCTGGACAAGAACCGGGGCCATGATGCCAGGCTCATTGAAAAGGTGAACCAGTATCTCAAGGCCCATGAAACCTCCGGGCTTGATATCCGTATCCTTTCACCGGAAGATGCAATGGATTTTACCCTGGAACGGGTGAGGGCAGGACTGGACACCATATCCGTTACCGGAAATGTGCTCAGGGATTACCTCACCGACCTTTTCCCCATTCTGGAACTGGGGACGTCTGCCAAGATGCTTTCCATCGTGCCGCTGCTTGCCGGAGGCGGCCTTTACGAGACCGGGGCAGGCGGCTCTGCGCCTAAGCATGTTCAGCAGTTCATGGCTGAAAATCACCTGCGCTGGGATTCTCTGGGGGAATTTTTGGCCCTGGCCGTTTCCCTGGAGGATTTTGGTGTCAAAAATGATAATCCCAAGGCGCTGGTCCTGGCCGCGGCCCTGGATAAGGCCAACAGCCGATTCCTTAAAGAAAAGCGGTCTCCCTCCCGGAAGGTGAACGAACCGGACAACCGGGCAAGCCATTTTTACCTTGCCCTCTATTGGGCCCAGGCCCTGGCGGAGCAGGATAAGGATGGGGCGCTTAAGCGGGTTTTTGTCCCTGTGGCCGAGGCATTGTCCGGAAACAGGGATAAGATTCTTGGCGATTTGCTGGCCGCCCAGGGCGGGCCCGTGGATATCGGAGGATATTATCACCCGGATGAAACGCTGCTGGCTGCTGTGATGCGTCCCTCGCCCGATTTTAACGCCATTCTTGACGGTATTGCCTGATCAGTAGACTGTAATCCGCCGCCCTGTTCCGTGGGTGCCATGGGGGGCGGACTGGCGGGCCAGATGCTGCAGCCGCCTGATCCGTTCTTGGGTGGGGGGATGGCTCCGCAGCAGGGGCGGTTCTCCCGGCCGGGCCGGGAGGGGAAGAAGCCTGTACCCTGCGGACATGGTGTTGAACTGCTCCACCCGGGCCAGGGCCGAGGCCAGGGCACCGGGGTCGTCAAGGAGCCGGGCGCTGCCCAGGTCCGCCTCAAACTCCCGGGTTCTGGACAGGGCCAGGTAGAGGAGCATGCTCAGCATCGGGGCAAAGACCATCAGCACCAGGGGCAGCAGACTGACCCTGGCATACCCCGTAAGAAACAGGGGGAGGCTGATCACCAGAAGGAATTGTCCCGCCAAGGACAGGTATCCGGTCAGCCTTCCGAAAACAGAGGAGAGGGCCATGACCTGGAAATCATTATTTTTGATATGGGTGATTTCGTGGGCCAGGATGCCGGCCATTTCCCGTGGTGTCAGCGCCGTGACCAGGCCTTTGGTGACGGCCACTGCAATGTCCCCTCCTTGGTCCACGGCAAAGGCGTTGAGCCGGGGCGAGGGCAGATAGTAGAGGGCGGGCATCCGTGCGAGGCCTGCCTTTTGGGACAGGAGATTCAGCATGGCATAGAGCCGGGGAGCCTGTTCCGGTGTCAGGGGGCGGGCCCGTAAATGTCCCATGATGATATGGGCCGGTACATGGGGGGTGAAAACGAACACCAGCACAACGGCAATCATGGCGATTTTGATGCCTGCAGGCCCCGCCATGAACCAGCCCAGGACTCCCAGCAATCCGGCATTGGCAATAAGCAGTGTGGTGGTCTGAAGTGAGTGAAAAAGGGTATGACGGAAGTCATGTTTTTTGTCCGGTCTTCTGTCCATGGTGATCCTCCACTAGTCCCTGGTATCTGGACAAAAGGTAAGGCGGTGGTATTACTTTGTCAAATTTGAACTAAAAAGTAATATTGGTTTTGCGAAATTCAGATGGCGCTGGGAAACGCCGGAAACCGGGGAACGATGGTTGTAGTTATACAGTGAAGAGGGTGAGTTGGTTCCGCCGGGCATCGGCATGCTGGATGGTCACCGGGATCAGGTCCCCGTGTTTGAGCTTGAAGCCGGAGGCGGGCAGCCGGGCCTCCATCATGAATTCTTTGAGCAGGACATTATAATGGTCGCGGTGGCAGTCCAGGACCAGGCCTTCAAAGGTCGCGCCGCGCATTCCCTCCAGGTATTTGATCAGCCAGTACCGTTTCCGGGCCCCCTGTATGCGTCCGGTGTTGGCCACGGGAATGGAAATGGCCTGGAGGATCTCATCCAGTTTCTGGGTGGAATAGGGGGTGCCCAGCCCAAGAAGTGCCTTGATCTGGCGCTGGGTGAGCAGGTCGTGGTATCTCCGGATGGGTGAGGTCGCCGTTACATAGGCTTTTACCCCTAAACCGGCGTGGGGTTCGGCATGGGTGTTTATGATGGCGCGGCTCAATTGTTTGCGCTGCATGAAATTGGGCAACAGCGCCGTTTCAATGCCTTTTAAGATGCGTTGCTTGGGCTGGGCCTGGGATCTGAACACGGCCGGCATTTCATTATTGCTTAAGAATTCCGCCATGAGGGAGTTGGCCAGGATCATCATCTCCGATACCAGCATCCGGGAAGGATTCTCCCGGTCCACCTTTGCGTATCTGATTTCTCTGTTATCCTCCAGCCAGACATTGACCTCGGGCAGGGTGATCTGGATGGCTCCGGCTTTCAGGCGTTTTTCCCTGAGAATGGTGGCCATTTTGTACAGGCTGGTAATGGGATCGTTTTTCCCGTTGAGGAGATTGGCTTCGGCGTAGCTCATCTGCTGGTGCACATTGATGACCGAGGGGATGATTTTATAATCCAGCACCTCGAAGAACCGGTTCATGTGGACCAGGGTGGAGATGGCCGGCCGGGTTTTGCCCTCCTTGAGGCTGCACAGGTCTTCGGAGAGGCTGGGGGGGATCATGGGCAGTTTGTCGTCGGGCATATAAATGGAGGATGCCCGGTAGCGGGCCGCCATGTCAATGGGGTCGCCGTTCTTGATATAGGCGTCCACGTCAATGATGTGAATTCCCAAACGGTAGCCGTTGTCCGTGGTTTCCAGGCTGATGGCATCGTCATAATCCTGTGTGGACTGACCGTCAATGGTGATCAGTGGCAGGTGGGTGAGATTTCGCCGTTTGGGGTTGTCAAAGACATTGGTGGCGGTTCTGCACAGTCGGGTGGCCGTTTCCAGAACCCTGTCCGAAAATGCCACGGGAATCTGCAGAGAGAGCAGGTCAAGGTTTTCGTCAACATCCCAGATGCCGGCCTTGACAAAAAGCCCAAAAAGCTGATCTACCACGCTTAAACCCGACTTTTTGATCATCTGCTTGGCCGTGGCAGCCATATTCGCATCGTTACCGAATAAGTAGTAATTTTTCAGGATCTCAATAATCTGGGGTTCCGGTGGCTCAGGCCGGTTGTCCTGGTTTTTGAGCCGGTTCAGCCAGGCCGCCCCTTTTAGAATCAGGGCTTCCCGGCGTTCTGCCTCACGGACCTGCCGTTTCCGGGTTTCCACCTGCTCGTGGGTGTAGGGCAGAAAAATGAGCTTGTTGAACTTAAAGTAAAGGCGGTCATTGAAAAAGGCACGGATGACGGCGGCTTCATGATCAGGCGTCAGTGGGGGATCAAAGCAGAACAGGGTCATTGCGGAAATATCGATTTCCTCGGGCTCCTCATGGAGGATTTCCCATAGATCCTTTATATCTATAGATTCAGACAGCTTTTTGCGGTTGGCCGTAACCTGTTTCAAACGGGTTACCATGGCTGTTCTGGACATCTCCATATCCAGTACGGCCTCGGACACATGCGACAGCCGCTTCTCGGAAAAATTCACTTCCCGGCTGTTCTCGTTGAGCAGCCGGAGCTTGCCTTTTTTCTCACTGAGGATAACCGCTGAAATAATTTTTTGCTGATCTATATATTCTACAATGGTGCCAATATTCATGGAGAGGACAATATCAGGAAGACTAGGCAAAGTCAATCGCTCAAACCGGTCGTCTGCCTTGAAAATCTGCCCGGGTTGAGATAGGATAACCGGATGAGTAAATCAGAGAAATTTAAAAAAAAACGAGGAAAAACAAAGAAAAAAAACGACTTGCCCGTTTTGGGATCCGATGCGGATTTTTTGTCTGCCTTTTTGGAGGATGATGCAAAGGGGGCGGCTGAAAAAGGCAAGCCATCGCATGGGAAGGACGACCGGGCAAATCGGGTAAATAAGCACGGGCTGCCCTTTATAGAAGACTATGAAGCCCGGTTTTCCCAGGGAGATGAAATTCCGGAAGACGGGGGTGACGCCTCACCTGAGGAAACCCAATCCCTTGGGGAAGATATCAGTGACGCAGAGTTCTCCCGGTTGCTGGACGAGTCCCTCAGGACCGCCAAAACTCCCCGGCATGCGCCCAAGCCCATGCCCCTGAAACGGCGGCTCAAGCGATATCCCCGGCCGGAGGCCGATCTGGATCTCCATGGCTTTACCGCCATCGGTGCGGAAATCAAGGCCCGGTCTTTCATCACCACGGCCAAACGCCAGGGGTATTTTACCCTGCGTATCATTGTGGGCAGGGGGCTGCATTCCGAGGAGGGACCGGTCCTGCCCCAGGTCATTGAAGACCTGTTAAAGGAATTGAAAAAGGACAATACCGTGCTGAGCTACCAATGGGATGGGCGTAAAAAAGGCCGGAGCGGGGCGGTTATCGTCTATGTCAGGCAGTTCAGCGATTAAGCTGGTATTTTTTCACGGCCCGGTTATGGTCCCTCAAATTGGTTGAGAACTGGTGTGTGGTATCGTTTTTGGAGACAAAAAAGAGGTAGTCGCTCTGGGTTGGATACAGCGCTGCTTCAAGGGCCTTTGCCCCTGGGTTGGCAATGGGGCCGAGAGGGAGTCCTTTGATTTGGTAGGTGTTGTAAGGGGTGAGCCTGCGCAGGTGGCGATAGCGGATCCGGCCGTGGTAGTCATCCACTCCGTAAATCACCGTGGGATCGCTTTCCAGCCGCATGTTTTTTTTCAGACGGTTGTGGAATACCGAGGCAATCAGGGGCCGCTCCCCGGCATCACCGGTCTCCTTTTCAATGATGGATGCCAGTGTCACGATTTCGTGGATGGTGAATCCCAATTCCTCTGCCCTCTCCTCCCATGCCTTTGAAAATGTCTGTTTAAAGGTGGCGGCCATTTTTTCAATGAGGCTGCGGCAGCTCGTGTTTTTAGGAAAAAGGTAGGTATCCGGATAAAGGTAGCCTTCAAGGGTGATGCCTGACAGCCCCAGTTTCCTGATAAATGCCTTGTCCTTGCAGAGTGTCAGAAATTGATCTGCGGTGCAGAAGCCTTTTTCCTGGGCAAGGGCTGCAATCTCTTCCATGTTTAACCCTTCGGGAACGGTGATCCGGTAGAGTTTCACTTTGCCCGAAACCAGGGCTTCCAGTATTTTGTCCGGGGAGAGGGCAGGGGAAAGCTGGTATTCCCCTGTTTTGATCAATGTGGCAGCCTTTTTATACCGGGCGTAGAGTTTAAAGCGCAGGGGGTCGGAAACCAGGCCCCTGTGTTTCAGGTTCTGGGCGATGGCAGCCATGGTCTGGCCCCGGGAGACGGTGAAGGCAACCGGTTTTCCCTTTGGATCGGCAGGGGTGGTGATAAAGGATTTCATCCACAAAAGGCCGGTACCGGCTGCAATGCAGCCGCCGAGAACCAATATGGCTGAGAACAGCAATAGCGGTTTACCCCATCCCGTTTTCTTTTTTTTCTTTTGCCTGTCTGTCATTTTAAGCGTTTCCCCATATAAAAAGGCCTGCCCGGCGGTACAACACCGGACAGGCCTGTAATGTATGCACTAAATTGGCTTATTTTGCAATGGGGAAATCTGTATCCGGATTGTAGCAGATACGGCAGCAGTTCAGGCAGCGTTCCGCTTCCCTGTGTGCCTTTTCCTCGGGCAGAACCTGGTCCACTTCCACAAATGAGTCCAGCCGTTCGTGGACGTGGAGTTCCGGCATCTTCGCCCGTTTGATCTGTTTGACGCCCGGAACCTCGGTGAAAATGGATTCATGGATCCGTTTCTGCTGGAGGGAATCCTTGGGCGGTTCCACGGGTTCCCCCTTGAGAAAGAGATCTATGGAACGGGCGGCACGGCGGCCGGAGCCGATGGCGTCCACCACCAGGGCGGGACCCGTGGCTGCATCACCCGCCGTGAATATATAGGGCACAGAAGCCTGCAGCGTGGTGGGATCATTGTCTATGGTATTCCAGCGGGTCAGTTCCAGTTCCGTCATCCGCTGGTGGGGGTCCTGTTCTTTAAAAGAGGCGTCCGGAGACTGGCCGATGGCGGAAATGACCATTTCAACGTCAAGAAGGGTTTCAGATCCTTCAACAGGCACGGGGCGGCGGCGGCCGGAAGCATCGGGTTCCCCCAGTTTCATCTGGAGGTATTCAAGCTGCTTGCATTTCCCGTCTTCGTCGGGGATGACCCTTGTGGGGGCGGCCAGGAATACAAACTCAATGCCTTCTTCTTCGGAAGCCACAATTTCCACCTCATTGGCCGGCATTTCAGCACGGGTCCGGCGGTAAACCATGTATACCTTGTCAAGCCCCATTCGCAACAGGGTTCTGGCGCAGTCTACTGCGGTGTTGCCGCCGCCGACGATGGCTGCGGTTCTGCCCAGTTCCATCTGTTCGCCCGAGGAGATCCTCTGGAGGAAATCAATACCGGTGAAGCAGCCGGGCAGGTCTTCGCCTTCAATACCCAGTGAATAGTCTTTCCATGCGCCTACCCCTAGGCAGACCGCATTGTAGCCAGCCGCCATGAGGGAACCCAGGCCATAGTCCTTGCCGAATTTCAGATGGCAGAAGGCGTTGATGCCCAGGTCCAGGATGCCCTGGATTTCCCAGTCCAGCACCTTTTTAGGCAGGCGGTATTCCGGAATGCCGTAGCGGAGCATGCCGCCCAGCTTGGGCATGGCTTCGAAAATACTGACCTTGTAGCCGATGCGGCGCAAAAAGAAGGCGCAGGAAAGTCCGGCAGGCCCGCCGCCGATGACAGCGACCTTCTTCCCGTTTTCCGGGGCGCAGGTAATGGGTATCCTTGAGCCGGTGTTCATTTCATAATCGGCCACAAAGCGCTTGAGCTGGTTGATGGAGACCGGTTCATCCTCAATGCCTCGCCGGCACTGGTCCTCGCAGGGATGGGGGCAGACACGGCCGCAGGCAAGCGGTAAGGGATTGCGCATGCGGATGGTCTGGACGGCTTCTTTGTACTGACCGTTTTTGAGCTGGTTGATGTATCTGGGAATATTGATTTCAGCCGGGCAGGTCTGTGCACAGGGGGCCAGGGGATCGTGTTTCTGATTGAACTTCATCAGTTTTTCGGTGAGGGTTTTAACCTCAATGATATCCTTGGGGCAGGCTTTCTGGCAGGCGCCGCAGCCCACACATTTGTCTTCCCGGACTACGGGATGGCCGTCGGGCCCCATGTACACCGCGTCGAACTGGCAGGCTTTGACGCAGTCGCCAAGGCCGATGCAGCCCACGCCGCAGACCCGTTTGCCGCCGAATACGACAGCCATGGCTTTGCACGAGGAAACCCCCATGTAATGGTATTTGTCTGCGGCACGGTTGCCGCCTTCACACATATTGTAGGACATGGGGGATTCAGCCGATCCGGCATCCACACCCATGATGGCTGAAACAGCTTCAACTCCTTCCTTTGAATTGATGATACAAAGCGAAGGGGGTTCCTTGCCCGATACAATGGCTTCGGCAGCGGCTGAGCAGCCCGCGTAGCCGCAGCCGCCGCAGTTGGCACCGGCCAGGTTGCCTTCGACCTGGGCGATTCTGGGATCTTCATAGACATAGAAGACCTTGGCTGCAAGGCTGAGCACGATGCCGCACACCGCACCGATACCTAACATGAACAATAAAGCTGGGAGCATAAAATCACCTTATAAAGTTTAGCGTGTTAAAATGAAATCCCATTTTTTTAACATGACGCTCATCGGTTTATATTTATTCCAGGCCTATACCATGCCCTTGAAGGCGGTAAAGCTCAATGCGATAATGCCTGCGGTCACCAGACCGATGGAGGTATCCTGCAAGGGTTTGGGCACCCGGGCCAGGCTGATTCTTTCCCTGACACCCGCAAAGAGGATCAGGGCCAGGCCGAACCCCACCGCATAGAAGAGGGAGGCTGCCGCAGACTGCAGGAAACTGTACTCTTTTGAGATATTCAAAAGGCAGGCACCCATAACCGCGCAGTTGGTGGTAATCAGCGGCAGGAAAATACCCAGGCCGGCGTAAAGGCCGGGGATACTCTTTTTAAGAAACATTTCCACGAACTGGACTAAAGAGGCGATAACCAGAATAAAGGACACTGTTCTCAAGTATTCCAGGTCCAGGCCTTTAAGCAGAAACGTGTCCACCGACCAGGTGATGATGCCGGCCAGTACCATGACGAAGATAACGGCCATGGCCATGCCCACTGCGGTCTCCATTTTTTTGGAGGTGCCCAGGAAGGGGCAGTTGCCGAGGAACTGGGCCAGGAGAATATTGTTGATGAAAATACATCCGATGGCAAGTTCAAAATATTCCATTGATGGTCTCCTTTACTTGCTTCCGATAAGGTTCATGGCTGCCAGCATCAGTCCCAGGCCCACAAAGGCGCCCGGTGCTTCCACCATGAAGCCGAAGGGCTGGAATCCGGCAAATATCGTTGTCAGGTCAAATATTGGCGTGCCGCCCCAGATGGTGATGGTGCCTGCACCCAGGATTTCCCGGACTGCCCCCAGGGCTGCCAGTGAAAGGGTAAAACCGATGCCGATGCCAAGGCCGTCCGCAATGGACATGACGGCATTGTTTTTGGACGCAAACGCCTCGGCCCGGCCCAGAACGATACAGTTAACAACGATAAGCGGGATGAATATACCCAGCTTCAGGAACAAGGGATAGGTAAAGGCCTGCATGGCCAGTTCAACGATGGTTACAAAGGTGGCGATGATGACGATGTAGCAGGCGATCCTGACCTTGGCCGGGATTACGTTGCGCAGCATTGAAATCAAAAGGTTTGAAAATACCAGAACAAAGGTGGTGGCAACGCCCATGCCGATGCCATTTTCAACACTCTTGGTCACAGCAAGGGTGGGGCACAGCCCCAAAACAAGCCTGAAAGGAGGTATTTCAGCCCATAGTCCTTTTGTGAATTCTTTTACCAAGGATTGTGCCATATTATTATGCCTCCCTCTTATTGAATCTGTTTTAGAATTTCAGGTTTGAGTTTTTTGTACAGATCCTGGGCCTCTATCGCCGCCAGAGTAACTGCTCTGGAGGTAAAAGTCGCACCGGACATGGCATCAATGCTGCCGTTGTCATTTTTCAGCCCCAGGTTGTCGGACAGAGGTTTGCCAGCAAACTGTGAGACAAAGGAGGGATCGTCCTTGGCCCTGGCGCCCAAGCCCGGGGTTTCAGAATGGGTGGTAACCCGGACGGCAATGATTTGGTCGGTATCGGTATTGATTCCCACCATGAGGCCGACATCGCCCCCGTATCCGCCTTTGCCTTTGGTCTCGAATGCAACGGCGGTTCCGCCGTCAGCCAGTTTCCCCGGGAAAACCTGGAGGGCTGTATCCCCGGAGGTGACGTTAAAACGTTCTCCCAGGGGATCATTGGTGACGTCGGTCAATATTTCCTTGATGGCCGGGGCTTTCTGGTATTTAAGGATCTGCTCCTCAATACGCAGTTCCGTTCCGTTTTTAACCGCAGCCAACAGACCGCCGGAGACTGCGGTGAGGACGGTCAATACAACAACCAGGCTAATCATATCACGCATTGCTCACTCCCTTTCCCAAGGCTTTTGGTCTGATATTGTCGATGAGGGGGTTCACAAGGTTTATCAGCAGGATGGCCAGTACCGTGCCGTCGGCATAGGCCCCGATATTTCTTATGAGAATGATCATGAATCCCCCGAGGAACCCGTAAATCAACATGGGAATTTTATTTACGGGAGAAGATGAGTTTTCCGTGGCCAGAAAAAAGGCGCCGATGAGTGTGTAGCCTGAAAATAGGTGGAAGAGGGGGGACGCATAGGCCTCTGAGTTGCCCATGTAAAAAAGGCCGCCTGTGATAAAAATGCCCGCGATAAAGGATACGACAATTTCCCACCGGGTATAGCCTTTGAGTATGAGGAAAATTCCGCCCAGGATCAGCCAGATACCGAAGGATGAGCCGATACCGCCCACTTCGCTGCCCATGAGCAGTCCTGGGACGGAAAAAAGTTCCGTCACTGCCGCGCCTTTATACTTTAGGGCGGCCAATGGGGCCAGGGCAGTATAGTCAAACTGGTAATTGACATAGGCTGCATCGAAATCAAAATAGACCGGCCAGGACATCATGAGAATGGCGATGCCGACGAGGGTCGGGTGAAAGGGGTTGGCGCCGACGCCGCCGAAAATGAATTTCCCGATGAACACGATAATAAAGGTGCCCACCATGACGATCCACCAAGGGGCGGAGGCTGGCAGCATCAGGCCGAAAAGAAGGCCGAATACTGCTGTTTCCAGGTTGCCGATGGACTTATTCTGTTTGGCAATGATGTTCATGACAAGTTCCCAGAGCATGGCAGAGGAAACGGCCAGGGCCAGAACGCCGATGGCTGCGCCGCCATACCTGAATATCCCGAACAGAGTTGCCGGAAGCAGTGCCAGCAGATAATTCAGGTTCAACTGATACAGACTGTCTCCATCATGCCAGAAGGGGGCATGGGAAACGATTAATTTTGTGTTATTCATGGGCAGTCTCCATTTTAAGCGTCTGCGCGAAGGGTCGCCAGTTCGTGTTTACCCAGCCTGATATATTGGTAGAGGGGGATTCTGGCCTTACAGACAATGGCGCAGAGCCCGCACTCGATACAGGACTCAAGGTCAAATTTATCCGCCGCTTCTTCATATTCATCTGCCTCAAGGTAGCGGACAAGGAGGTTAACCGGAATATTAGCCGGGCAGATCCGGATGCATTCACCGCAGTTGACACAGGGATTGTCTGACAGCTCGGGGATCACTTCCCTGTCCTGGATGATGACGGTATCCATATCCGGGACCACCGGGTGGTGGGCGGTATAGGTGGCAAATCCCCGCATGGGGCCGCCGATGATAATTCGGTCCCTATCGTTGATCTGGACATCTATCCGGTTGAGAATTTTGCTTAAGGGGGTGCCGACGGTGGCGGCGAAGCGATGGCGGTTGCCGCCCTTGTCAACCAAGGTGACGATTTTTTCAAATACGGCTTCTTTGGCTTTGAAGGTTCGGGCCAGGGAAACCAGGGCCTCGGCCCGGATAAAACAGACGCCTAAGTCTTCCGGAGTTTTCCCGGGGGGCAGAATCATGCCCAAATGATCCTTCATGATCATGGCCGGAAGGGTGGCAGGGTATTCCAGAGAGGTCCTCAACACCTGGGCGCTGCCGAAATCGGATTGGGTATTCAGGCCTTCTGGAAGGGTGAGGTAGATTGATGAGGCCCGGGTCATTCTCTTGAGGATCTGCACCCCTTCAACGATTTCATCGGCACAGGCTGCACAGACGTACTGGCAGGTATCGCAGAGAAGATCCGTATCCGCACCTGTGATGACTATGGTTTTGATGGGATGCTCTTTGTCTGCCAGGGCGGCGAATGGCGGTGCCCCGGGAAGTTGCCCCAGAATGTCCTCGGCAAACCCAGGGTCTTCTTCCGGCGCCAGTTCAACCCGGTCGGTGTCGGCTGTTTTGGCCGGATCCGTTTTGATCAGGATGTAGGTAGCCGTGTTCCCAAAATCGTCTGAGTAAGAATCAAAGCGTCGGATGGTGCCTGCAGCAGGGGACAGTACATAGGACGGGCTGTTTTCATAGAGTTTTAATTTTTCCCCTTTTTTTACGGCATCACCCTTTTTTATCAAGGCCTGCTTGGTACTGTCGATTTCTTCGGGCAGCAAAAGGGTGAGGCTGGAAGGGACAGGAATGGTCTCAGGCGCCTTAAGACCGGCATCGAGCAGGTCATAGTTCAGCCTGGGTTTGGATAGAGCAAAAAAAGATCGTTTAATCATAGTTAGTCCTTGTTTTGTAAAAAGCTTAAGTCAGGCCAAAAAAAAGGATGATTAAAAAAATCACCCTCTCAATTACAACGCATGACATGAATTACATTCTACCGGACCCGCACCATAATCTTCATGGCATCCCTTGCACTGGGCGTGAAACGCATCAGCCCTGGACGGCAAATCTTCATCACCGGTCGCCTCGTGGCACTCACTGCAGTTGTAGGTGTCATCATCTTCAATGTTATGATGGCAGTCCAGACACTCCAAGCTGTAAGCGTCTGTGTGCGTAAGGTGGGTGAATAGAACTTTGCCTGCCTGGTTTTGAAACATGAGTCTCACTGGATTTTCCGGAGCAGGGGATGAAAAGGATGCGTAGCAAACAATACCTGTGACCAAAAGAACGATCATGATCCATAGAGCTACTTTAAGGTCTCGTTGTGATGTCATAATTCTTCTCTCACTAATTTTAGGGTTAGAGTTTAACGACGAACCCACAACTGGCAGGGTTTATAGTATACTGATCTTAAATTTACAAGTAAAAAATAGCGGATATTTCTTTATGAAATCTGGCAGTCTCCAGTGTCTGAAGAGGGTCTTTTCCTAACTAGAAAAGGCTTGTATTCGGCCTTGTCTGAAAAGGCGGACTGCTTTTTGCGGATAATGATGAAGGCCAGGGCAAAAAAAGAAAAGCCCATGCCCATGGCCAGGAGGGATTTGTTCATATCGAACATCGGCGCCATGAAATCTCCTATGGCTGCGCCGATAATCAGCAATATGATGGGGAAGACATAAAGCAGAAAGCTTAAAACCATCATGGGTCTGCTTTCCATGCCAATGACGACGGCGTCTCCTGCGGTGACGCCTAAAGTATTCTTAACGCTGACAACCATTTCCTTGGCGCCGTGGTGGCTGGTGCCGCAACTGTCTTTTTGGGAGCAGCTTTCGCATGCGGCCGACCGGGTGGTCTTTATCCATGCCATATCCTTGTCGATCCGGGTAACAATGCCGTTTTCTGTAATCATGTTTCAAATGTCCTGTTCTATTATCATAAACATCAACGGGGTAAGTGCCTCATTCAAATCATAGCGGATCACGGGGTAAAAGCAAATCTTTGTTTCCGGTAAAACGGCGGTTACTATATAATGATGTGCCGGATCAGGCAACGATGTCAATTACCGGGGCGGTCTGTTCCGTCTGGCCAGGGGGCTGGCTTGTCTCAGTTGTCTGCGCCGGCGGCTGAACCGCGGTTTCCTCCTCGGCTGCCAACTGTGCGCTGGCTTCCGTGGAGATCTCCACGACGGCAGCTTCCTGGTTCAGGCTGGTTTGTTCCGTTTCTGCGGGCTGGACCGGAGCGGTTTCCTGGGTGTTTTCCTGGCGCGGCTGAACCGCGGTGTATGCATTGAGACCTTGTATATTGTTGATTTGCATGATCGTCCTTTCTTGGTCTAAGGTGTCAATCTTATTAGAGAATAATCATAAGGGAGATTAAAGTCAAACTTTTTGAAACTTTTTTATTGACAGAAAAAAGCGCCTGGTATATAACCTCCCAGTCTTCTTGAGGAGACGCTGCTCCCCAGTAGCTCAGTTGGCAGAGCGAGTGGCTGTTAACCACTAAGTCCGCGGTTCAAGTCCGTGCTGGGGAGCCAACAAAAAAAAGTTATCCCGACGGTTTCTGGCTGTCGGGATTTTTTATTTGTATCCGGCTCTGCCTCATACCTCTGGATGACCCATCTCTTTCTCCCCCCCCCCATGGGTTCAGATTTATGCCGGGACCAAAAAAAGCCTTGACATTTCCCCGGGGGATTTATAGCAAGGGAGAGAAAATAATTGTTCGGTGCCCATGGCTTAATAGGGAATTCCGTGAGATTCGGAAACGGGCCCGCCGCTGTAATCGGGGACATTTGCTGCAAAAGGCCACTGTTGAAATAACGGGAAGGCGCAGTCGATGGAAGATCCGTGAGTCAGAAGACCTGCCGGATGATGCTTAAGGCTGGCCGTGCGCGGCACGACGGCGGCTGTTGAAGATCTTATGGATAAAAAAGGGATATCCCCGGATCGTAATTATTGCGGTTCGGGGATTTTTGTTTTTTATTGCCATTATCTGACCTCCGGCTTCACAGGATTCAGGCCCTTGTGCGGCCGGAATTTCAGATAAGCCTGCCGGGCGATTTTTTAAGGTGTTGATGCCGCCTTTATCTCCTGATTGCCCGCAATTGCCGAAACCCTTGTTCCGGCAATCGTTTAACCCTGGTTTTCCCGGGCCCTGGTTCGCCATCCAGGCCCGGGACTGCCGGGTGTTTTACATCATACTTCATGGGTTTGGGTTTGAATTTGGACCCTACTCCGGCAACGGTATCGGGTTAAACTGCCTGGGTGCTGATACAGATGGAGTATATCTCCGGTTTTTCTTACATTATTCGCATACTTAGGGTATAATATACTGTTTTTTTAAAATATGGTAGAAAATGACTGGGAATTTCCGGTATTTACAAGCATATAAATAATCCTGAGGCGGACCGGATCGGGTTCGTCCGTAGGCGAGATGTTTTGGAACAGGCCAATTTTTACAAAATTCTTACCATAGACGATGACTCCTTTGTCCGTCAAAGTATCCGTTGCTATCTGGAAGATGAGGGGTATGTTGTATTTGAGGCGGAAAACGGCCGTGAAGGGATTGAGGTATTTAAACGGAAACGGCCGGACCTCGTACTTCTGGATATGAAAATGCCCCAGATGGGAGGGCTTGAGGTACTTGAAACCATTCGTACTCTGGCACCGGATATGCCCTTGGTGGTCGCCTCCGGGACGGGAACCATGGATACGGTGGTCCAGGCACTTCGTATGGGGGCCTGGGATTATGTGTTTAAACCCATAGATGACATGGCTGTACTCTCCCATTCCGTTGAAAAATGCCTCAAGGAGAGCCGCCTGAAAAAAGAGAACAAGGCATACCAGCAGCGGCTGGAGGTACTTCTCCAGGAACGGTCGCTGGAGCTGGAAAAGAGTGAACAGCGGTATAAAGCCGTATTCGAGTATGCCGGCGCCGCTGCCATCATCATTGAACCGGATGATGTGATTTCCATGGTCAATTCGAATTTTGCCGAAATGGTGGGAATGGAACGGGAGACCATAGAGGGGAAAAAGAAGTGGCATGAGTTTGTCTCATCCAGAGATATCGTTGTCATGGAAAATCACCTCCGGGCGGGCAAGGGGGTGCGTCCGGAGTCGGGGGCGGTACTGCATTATGAGATGGAGCTTGCCGCGGGGCAAGGAACCAGCCGGTATGTCTATGTCAGCCTGGGTATGATCCCAGGGACACGGCGGCAGGTGGCTTCCATGCTGGATGTCACCGAAAGAAAAAATGCGGAAAAACGCTGGAAAAGCCTTGAAAAGCAATTGCGGAAAGCGCAGAAAATGGAAGCCATCGGCACCCTGGCCGGCGGTATTGCCCATGATCTGAACAACATCCTAAGCCCGGTCCTGGGCTATGCCGATATGATTATGGGGGCGGCAGATCCCGCCAGCCGTCAGTTTGAACACAGTGAAAAAATTAAGAAAGCCGCCTTGCGGGCTGCGGACCTGGTGGGCCGAATTCTAACGGTGAACCGGAGCGACGAAAAGGGAAAACGGCGAATCCGACTTCATCCCGTGGCCAAGGAAGTGGTGACCCTCCTCAGGGGCTCCATACCTTCTACCATTACTATAGTTGACAGAATTGACCGAAACTGCCATGCTGTACAGGCTGATCCGACCCAGATTCATCAGGTGCTGATGAATTTGTGTACCAATGCTTACCATGCCATGGAGGAGAGCGGGGGGCGGTTGACCGTGGAATTACGCCAGGTTGAGCTTTCCCAAAAGGATATGGCCGCTCACCCCAACCTGCCCGGAGGCGCCGGAAATTACCTGGTGCTGGAAGTAAAGGATACGGGCTGCGGCATGGGCGAGGATGTGGTGGACCGTATCTTTGATCCCTATTTTACCACCAAGGGAGAAGGGAAGGGAACCGGTCTAGGGCTGGCAACAGTATACGGCATTGTCCAGGGGTGCCGGGGAGATATCCTGGTCAGCAGCCGTCCGGGTGAGGGCAGTTGTTTCTCGGTCTATCTACCTGCCCTGGAAAGGGAGGATGAGGATGTCTCCGGGACCGCCCGTTTGCCCTCTGGCCGACTCGGGGACGGGGAACGCCTCTTGATTGTGGACGATGATCCCTATATTGTCGCCATGTATAAAGAGGGGTTCGAAGAATTGGGATATCAGGTGGAAACCTTTTATTCTCCTGCCCGGGCCCTGGCATTTTTCAAGGATAATTACCGGCATATTGACCTGGTGATTACCGACCATACGATGCCGGGCCAAACAGGGATTGAACTGGCCATGGACATGCAGGCCCGTAAAAAGGATTTGCCGGTGATTCTCTGTTCAGGCCATGCCACTCCGATCAGCAGGAAAAGATTGGCCGATGCCGGTATCCAACGGTTGATGATGAAGCCGCTCACCGTGGCTGCATTGGCAAAGGAGGTTCAATCCCTGTTGAATCCAGAAGCGGATGACCGTGCTGGTGACAGTGCCGGTGGATGATTACGGTGTATGATTATTAAGGATGGGTAATACCTCAAATGGAAAGTTTGTTTATTGTCCTGGATGACGAGCAAAGTATCCGGCAGAGTATAGCCTCATACCTGGAAGATGAAGGTTGCAGAGTGCTTTGTGCCGAAAGTACCGAGGCCGCCTTGGAAATCGTCAGGCAGCATCCGGTTGAGGGCGCTGTGGTGGACATCCGGCTGCCCGGTAAAGACGGCAACTCATTTATCATGGAAGCAAGGAAAATCCGCCCTGAACTGAACATTGTCATTCATACCGGTTCTGCGGATTATGCCCTTCCCGATGAGGTCAAAGCATTGGGGCTGACCAGGGAGAATGTGTTGACCAAGCCGGTCAGAGATCTGAGTCTTATTCTGGACGCCCTTAAACGATAACGGAGCTGAATAACTTAGGGGACCCCTTGGAGATGAGCGAAAATATCGGCAAAAAGATTTTGGTGATTGACGATGAAGTCTATATCCGGGATTCTGTGATCGGTTTTCTAGAAGATTTCGGATTTGTCGTCATTGAAGCGGAAAACGGGCAGGTGGGGATCGATCAGGTTGAAAATGAATCCCCCGACCTTATTCTCTGCGACCTGAGAATGCCGGTTATGGACGGACTGGAAGTGCTTGCCCACGTCCGGGACAGGAATGACAACACTCCTATTATCATTGTGTCCGGGGCCGGTAATATTGCCGATGCGGTTGAGGCACTGCGCCTGGGCGCCTGGGATTATATCATCAAGCCGGTCCAGGATATGAATGTGCTCTACCACGCAGTGAACAAGGCGTTTGAGCGCAAAAAATTTATTGCGGACAAGGCCAGATATCAGCAGGACCTTGAATCCGCCAACCGGGAGCTGAAAATCTCCTTGGACACCCTTGAACGAACCCGGGACCAGCTTGTCCAGTCGGAAAAGATGGCGGCCCTGGGTGAACTGGTTGCCGGTGTGGCACATGAAATCAACACCCCGGTGGGGGTGGGGGTGACGGCGGCCTCTTTCCTGGACGCAAAAACAAAGGAGTTTTCAGGCCTTTATGAGTCCGGTGAACTGAAGCGGAGCGAACTCGAAAACTATCTGAAGACGGTTAAAGAGGTCTCCAATTCCATATTGATCAATATGGAGCGGGCCGCAGAACTGATCTCCAGCTTCAAACAGGTGGCGGTGGACCAGTCCAGCGAAACCCGGCGGCGCTTCAATCTCAAGGATTATATCAACGAAATTCTGTTGAGCCTGAGGCCCAGGTACAAGAAGACCGCCCATACCATTGAGGTAAACTGTGCCGATAATATTGAAATCAATTCCTACCCCGGTGCTTTTTCCCAGATTCTCAATAACCTGATCATGAATTCGCTGCTCCACGGGTTCTCGGATACGGCTGAGGGGAAAATGGAGATTGAGATTGCCCGGGAAGACAATGGCGTTAAATTCGTTTACAGGGATAACGGATGCGGCATGACTGAGGCGCACAAGGAAAAGGTATTTGATCCTTTTTTCACCACCATGCGGGGTAAAGGCGGTACCGGCCTGGGCATGTCCATTCTTTTTAACCTGGTGACCCAGACCCTGAAGGGCACCGTGGAACTGGACACCGCCCCCGGGAAGGGTGTCTGTTTTACCATGGCATTGCCTGACTTGACCGAGTAAGACCGTTAGATGCAGATTCTGAATCCTTCCAGGTGGTATCTCCACCCGGTATTTATTTTTGCCTGTTCGATCATCGCCCTGGCCACCTTTCTGGTGCTCACCGTGGGCCTGTACATGGAGATCCGGTCGGCACTTGAGGTTATCATACTGAAATTCAGCATTGACCCCCAGTCCATTTTTCCCTCCAAAACAGGGATGACGATCCTGGTCCTGAGCATGCTTATTGCCGTGGTCATGGCGGGAATCCTTCTGGCTTTTATTTACTACCAGAAAACCGTCAACCTTTTCCGGCTCCAGCATAATTTTATCTATAATTTCACCCATGAGCTGAAAACACCGGTCACCTCTTTGAGGCTCTACCTTGAGACCTTTATCCGGCATCCCATGGAGCCCGAAGATGTCAAAAAATACAGTACCAGTATGCTCAAGGACATTGACCGGCTGACAGAGAATATCAACCGGATCCTCAACCTGGCCCGGATTGAGAGCCAGAATTTCGGTTCCGAAGTGACCCGGGACAGCATGGTTTCCCTGGTGGAGGCCTTTTGCGAAAAAAATGCCTCTATATTCAGGGACCTGGAGATCCGGATAGAAAACCCAAGCGACGCCCGGTTCGAGTATCCCGTGAATCTTTTTCTGTTTGAAATTCTGCTCATGAACATTATCTCCAACGCCATCAAGTACAATGAGAGCAGCCGTCCCCGTCTGACCATTGTATTCAGGAGTTTTCTGCAGAAGATCACCATTGAATTTATTGACAACGGCATCGGGGTGGACCGGCAGGAAGCCAAAAAGATTTTTCGCAAATTCTACCAGGCCGGCCGCAGGAGCGCCGGGGGCACCACCGGGTCTGGCCTGGGGCTTTACCTGGTTTCCAGCATTGCCATGATCCACGGCTGGCGGGCCTCTGTGTCCAGTGCGGGCAAAGGACAGGGCTCCAAATTTACCATTACCATTCCACGGGCGAGCATCGCCAGTGTCAGAGAAAAGAAACTATGGAAGCGACTGAAAAAAAGCGTATTCTGGTCATAGAAGATGAAGTCCACATTGCCGAAGGCATACAATTAAACCTCTCCCTCCAGGGCTATGAGGTGGCGGTGGCCCCCGACGGCATTGAAGGGCTGGAAAAATGGCGGTCCTGGCATCCGGACCTTATTGTTCTGGATGTGATGCTGCCCATGATTGACGGATTCTCCATTTTAAAAACCATTCGCCGGGAAGACGAAAAGATTCCTGTCCTCATTCTTTCGGCCAGGGGGGACACCAAGGATAAGGTTAAAGGCCTGCAGTACGGGGTGGATGATTACCTGTCCAAGCCCTTTGACCTGGACGAGTTTTTGCTCAGGGTGGCCCGGCTTCTCAAGAAAAAGGAGTGGTACGAACCCCCAAAGACGCCGCCGAAAAAGGGGGAACATGTCATGTTTGAGGGGGCATCCTATTCATTCGGAAAAAATCATATTGATTTTATTACATTTACAGCCGATTGTGCTGCCGGAGAAATCATCCTTACGGAACAGGAAGCCACCCTCCTGAAGATTTTTATCGCCCACAAGGGCCGCCCCCTCTCCCGGGAAATGCTCCTCAATGCCGGGTGGGGGTATGCCAGGGACACCTCCACCCGTACCGTTGATAATTTTATTGTCCGGTTCAGGAAATATTTTGAGGACAAGCCCAAGAAACCGGTTTATTTCAAAAGCCGGCGGTCGGTGGGGTATATCTTCGACCACGATTAAAGGGTATGGTATCTCTAATAATTAAGGATTTTGGTTTGAGTTCAAGGCGCAGTAAAATTTTAACCGGAGGAATATATTGAATATTTCGAGGATTAAAATTTTCCTGCAACGAAGAAATCGAAACAAAAGACGATTATTAGAGGTGGCCTAAACAATTGCCTTTGAAAAATGGATTGCTGTGCCGGGGCGGAAGGCCCCGCTTAAAAGATATCCCCCGTCCAGCTCCCAGGTACGGCAGTCCAGATCCTGCGCCCTTCCGCCGTGAAAGATTCTGCCGCCAAGGACTTCCACCTGATGCAGGCTTTCGTTGAATCCTTTGCGGATATATTTTAAATAGGCCTCTTTCAGGGTCCAGGCGGTAAACAGAGCATGGGATGAGTTGCCCATTTGCCGGATTTCTTTCTGGGTAAAGGCGGTTTTCATAAAGGCGCTTCCAGGCCGGGGCCCCATTTTTTCCAGGTCAATTCCCATGGGCATGTCCGGGATCTCTGCCAGTGCTGCGGCGGTGTAGATGCCGCTGTGGGACAGGGAGAGGCAGTGGCGGGGAAACTCGGTCAGATAGGGGGCCCCTTCTTCCATATAGGCGATGGTTATCTGATTTTCAGCCTGTTCCGGCATGAGAATCTCTTTTGCCAGGGATTTGGCCGAATATCGGCCGCAAAACCATTCCACCTGTTTTTTTAATGCTTTGAATTCGTTGAGCCTTGCCAGTTCTTCCGGGGTGAGAAAGGCGCAGGTAAATGCGGCTTTGTCAAACTGCAGGGGCCGCATTGCCTGATACGCCTCGGGTATAAAAGCGGCAGACAGATCCCGGATAAGTTCCGGGATCTGTCTGATGCGTATTTGAACGCTGTTTTCCAGGGGCTCTGCCACTATTCGTCCAGGGCCAGCAGAAAATGGGGCATGAACCTGGGATCCAGCCGGGCCGGCTCTACGCTGCCGTATTCCTCTTCCACTTCCCGTATCAGGCTGTAGAGCACCTGCTGTAAAGGTGCAGGCAGGTGTTCATCGGACTGGCCCAGTGCCTCTTCCGCCCACAGGGCCAGGTCCCGGGCCCGGCTGTCGGAAATGGTATTTCCCCCCTCAAACAGGCCTGCAAAAAATTCCCTGAACCGGTCCAGGGGGGCCGGGGCAAGGCTGGGGCCTAGGGGGTCCAGGCCCATGCGGCTCCGGGCCCAGAAGGTCAGGATCATGCTTTTGTATGTTAGGACACCCTGGGTGAATTGGCTTGTATCCACGGCAAGTTTCCCCAAAAAATCGTCCAGGCTGATGATCTCGGTGAGGAGCCTGTCTGTGGCCCGTATATCTTTCAAGGACCTGAAATGGCGGTAAAGTTCCTTATCTGCGTAGTCGGCAAAGAACATTGGCCGGGGGATCATGAGGCCGCCCACAACACCCAGGTATGCTTCTCCAAGGAAACTCAATGGCAGATTCTTTTCCTTAAGAAAGCTTTTTTCATACCAGGCCTTGGCACGGGTCCTCAGCGCAATGCCTTCTTTTGATCCGGTCCTGAAAATATCTTCCAGAAAATACCGGCCGATGAGGCCCGCCGCCTTTTCCAGGCTCGGCTCCTCTTGGCCAAGCAGGACTTCCAGTCCCAGGCTGAGGAATGCCAGGGCCTTGTCCATGGTTTTTTCAATGGTTTCCCTGTTCCGGATTTTCACCCGGTCCGCGGAGATGATTTTATTGAGCAGGGCGGCAAATTCGCTTTCCAGGTCCCGAACCCCTCCCTGGGCCTGCACCAGGGGAAGGGCCCGGGCAAAGAGGCCTTCCCCTTCAATAAACTGGGTGAAAAATGCCGGTGGCAGGGGGATTTCCGGATCTGGTAACATATCCTTGCCCCGGCCGGTTTCGGCAGGGGGGCGTTGCCTTAAGGCGGATATGGGCTGGTAAATGCCCACGGCCTCGTGGGGGGGGAGGAATCCTTTTTCCGCCAACCGGATATTTTTCTGCCGGAACTGTTCTTCTTCGGTTTCCACGGGAATCAGGGCCGGGGTCTCGAGCAAAAGGCCGTGGAAAACGGAAAGATCCATCTGGGCCAGGGTTTTGAGCATGGTCTCGATGAGTTCCGGCGCCTCGTCGTTGAGTCGGTTGTCTTCGGCTGCTTCTTCCGGAAGAATTCCGTCGTCATCTGTTGTTTGAGCTGCCCTGTCCGGAAACCGGAAGTAGAATTTGTCATCCAGGGTAATATAGTCTTCGTAATCGGAAGGGGGCGGTTCGTCGTGTTCCCGGACCACCACCGTGAGATTGTGGTAGAGATAGTATTCGAAAAAGTCTGTTTTTTCCGTTATGGCCCACCGGAGGAGCCGTTGGGGATCCGACTTGAAAAGCTGGGAAAAAACCTGGGTTATCATGGCCGTGTCCAGGCGGTCGTCATCCCAGACTTCCACGTCCAGGATGTATTCCCACTGCTTGGAGGTGGCAAGGGCCAGTACCGGGGTGAAATCGTGGACCCCGATTTTATGCATGAGGTAGTAAAGATCCTGGTCGGGGAAGGACTGAACCAGGGTGGCAGGAGAAGGCGCCTCCAGGATCATGTCCAGGGCTTTCTGGGAGTCGCAGACCAGGATTTCCTGCCGCAGGGCGCTGCGTTTGAGTTCCTGCCTGGCCAGGTTGGCCAGTTTATAATTGGATTCTGTCATTTTTTATCTCTAATTATGAATTGATTTGTTTCTTGCAGATATCTATATAATGCACCAGTCCCGGGTCGCTGTCAAAGGGGGTGAAGCAGGAAAGGGCCCGGTGAAATTCGCCCAGGTTCATGAGGCTCACCCCCATGCAGACGCAAAGGTCCTTGTGTCCGGGAAAGTGTGTCAGCCCCTTTTCCAGCCTGGCAACAGCCGCTGGGAACTGCCGTGATTTCTGCAGAATCATGGCAAGACCCAGATAGGCACGGGCGTCAGGGTGGTATTCCAGGGCCCGTTCAAACAGGTGTGCCGCAATTTTATCAGGATGGGGAATCCTCGGGTCCTGGGCATATTCACCGTGGGAAAATGTCAGGGCCAGCCGGGAGAGAAAATCGGCATGGAAGGGAGAAAGTGCCGGGTCCGCTTTCAGCTCAATTTTTTCTGCAAATTCTTCAATATTGGTGAAAAAGGCCTGGCGCAGCCGGTCCCCCCAGGCTTTGGCCTGTGGGAAATCCATCTGGGGATCCAGTTCGCACCAGGGCAGGTCTTCAATTTCACGGAACCAGACCTGCTCATCGATCCACCCCTTGTCCCTGGCCCGGGCATACAGGCGGGTACCGGGGAAGGTCACCAGCATGTAAAACACCGTACTCAGGGGCGCCAGCCGTTCCATGAGACTGATGCTCTCTTCAATGGTGGCGTCTGTTTCTCCTGGAGATCCGTAGATAAAATAGGCCCGGGGCAGAATGCCGTAGGATTTGACCCGGTCAAAGGCCCGGGCGCAGGCGGCATTGTCCACGGGCTTGCCCAGAATTTTTTTAATTTTATCCGCCCCGGATTCCACCCCGAAACTGATCTGGATGCAGCCGGCCCTGCGCATGAGCGGGAGGATCCTTTCATCGATATAGTCCACCCGGGAAATGGCGTTCCAGGTGATGGGCAGGCGTGCCTCAATCATTTTTGAGCAGAGTTCGGCCACTGCCTCCCGGTCCATGGTAAAGGTATCGTCGGAGATGAAAAAATGGGTGACCCCTTTGGCGGCCAGGGCCTGGATCTCTTCAAAAAACCATTGGGGGGAATGGCGGCGGACCTCCGAGGTGCCCCAGAATTTCGGAGAGCCGCAGAAGGTGCATCTGCCCGGGCAGCCCCGGGACATGGCAAGGTGTTTGTATGTGAAGTATTTTGACGGGTGGGGCAGGCGGTCCAGATCCCCAATGGGCTCGGCCGGGCCGGTATCCTTCAGCTCCCCGTTTTTACTCCGGTATATAAGTCCCGGGATGGCGTCAAGCCGTTCGTCCAGTTCAGCTCCGGCTTCGGCTGTCCGGGCCAGTGCCGTAAAGCTGGTTTCCCCCTCGCCCCGGACAATAAGGTCCAGTTCCGGGCAGGCGGCAAACAGGTGGTCTGCCATAAAGGTGGGGGCAGGGCCGCCAAAGACTATAAGTGCATTGGGCAGGGCTTTTCTGGCGGCCCTGGCACAGGCCCCGGCATTGATCCGGCTGGGGTTGGTCACGGAAAATCCAATGATATCCGGTTTGACCTGGTCAAGGGCGGACCGGAACAGGGCCAGTGGATCGGCATGGTCTGCTGCCAGGTTCAGAATGGTGGCAAACATCCCCTGGTCCAGAAGGGCGGCGGCCAGGTAGTATAGGCCGATGGGCACCTGCTGGGCATCATCGTCGGTGACCCGCTTGTCCAGGCAGGCCGGATTGACAAATAGTACCTTCACGGCGGTTACCAGGATCCCACAATCAGGTCTTCAAGTTTTCGTTTGGGCACATGGTGGACCTGGTTTTCGTCCCGCCAGTATCTGATGTCTCCGTCTTCGCCAAGGTCTTCGATCCGGACCTCTTCAACGGGTTTGCCCAGGGCAATGACCAGTTTAACTTCCAGGTGGTCGCCGATATTCAGCAGCTCTTTGAGCCTTTTAATGTTGATGGCACCGAAGATGCAGCCGCCAAGCCCCCTGGCCCGGGCGCCCAAAAGCATGGTCTGGGCGACAATACCGTGGTCGCACCAGAATTTGTCCGCAATGGTGGTGTCGCCCATGATTACGATGTAGCCGGTGGGCTGTTCGGCCTTTTGGGGTCCCTTCCAGTCTTTGAGGTAGGCGGCCCAGGTCAGGCATGAGAAAATATCGTCGTTTTTGGCCGGATCTGAGCAAATCATGTATTTCAGGGGCTGCTTGTTGGCGGCCGAGGGTGTCATCCTGGCCAGGTCTACCAATTCCTCCAGGGTTTGGGTCGTCAGTTTTACGCTGTTGTCAAACCGGCGGCAGGAGCGGTTGGCTTTTACCAATGATTTGAAATCATCCATTCTTATTCCTCCGATATTTTTATCCCGCTTTGATTATTCGCCGGAATCACTGCAGGGCACTGTTTTAAACCGGGGCATATTGATGTCGATCCATTCGAGAATTTTGTCCATCTCCCGGGTCACTTCCTTGAGGGCCTTGCCCCGGTGGCTGACCTTGGCCTTTTCATCCATGCCCAGCTGTGCAAAGGTTTTGTTGTATTCCGGAAAAAAGAAAAGAGGGTCGTATCCGAACCCGTTGTCACCGGCCGGCTCCCGGGTCAATATCCCCTCGCACCGTCCTTCATAGGTGAGGGCGGCTCCTGTGGGCACGGCAATGGAAATAACGCATTCAAAAGCAGCCTTGCGGTTTTCCTGGTTTTCCATGGCATCAAGGAGTTTGGCAACATTGTCTGCATCGGTGGCATTTTCACCGGCGTACCGGGCGGAGTAGACGCCCGGGGCCCCGTCCAGGGCATCCACACAGAGTCCTGAGTCGTCTGCCAGTGCCGGATAGCCCAAAATCCGAGAGGTGAATGCTGCTTTTTTGTAGGCATTGTCGTCAAAGGTTTCCCCGTCTTCAATGACTTCCGGGATGGGGCCGAAATCCGATAGGTTTTTTATTTCAACGGGAAGGTCTTTGAAAATATTCTGCATTTCCCTGGTTTTGCCTTTGTTGGTTGTGGCCAGCACAATGGTCTGCTTCACCGGTGTCTCCTTATATTGGGGTGGCATGGGTTAAAAAATTTGGACTAATATAAGTATGGGCACGGGGTTTGTAAAGGCTGGTACCGGGAGCCAAGGAAAGGGTTTTTTTAACAGTCTGTCGCTGTCTGCCGCAGGCGTCCGGGAACGAAGCATGCGAGAATTACCCGCCCTGCTAAATCCAAACTGCCATTCCTCTTTTTAATGCATAGCTTTCCCCTTGCAATTTAAGGAAGGAGGATATTATATCTTCAATTAATCGATTTTAAATCACAACCTTTAATTTCTGATAGAAATGAAACATCAAATACTTTCAAGGTATCTATAATGAGTGAAGTCGCAACTTATCACATGAGCTGCAAAGCGCTATTCAATAAATTGTTTAAAAGCAAAAAGTGCAAAAAATGCTCAACAAAAATGGCGCTCCAGACAGTGCGAGTCCCACGAGGAAGTGTGGATAAATGGCATGCAGATTTATTTGTAAATGAGATTTTATTTAGATACGGGCAAAAAGTTGATATTTACTATGCTTACAAATGCGACAATTGCAAGACCATCGTCAAGCTTGAGGAGTTATAGCTCAGTTTAAATAGTGGATTTATTACATTGGTACCTTTCATTTCTGCAAAGCCGTTCTGGATGAAAAATCGGATGACTGGAGGTTTGGGCTGTGCCATAATCGGCCTGATTGAAAAGCCAAATCGGGAGGATAGATGCCGGAATTCAAAAATGCCATGGAAGTGTTTTCGCTTCTTGATAAATCCAACTGCAGAAAATGTGATGAGCCCACCTGCCTGGCCTTTGCCTCAAAGGTGTTTTTAGGACAGAAGAATTTGGATCGGTGCCCGGCCCTTGCCAGGGAGGTGATAGCCCGTTACCAGGGACATTCCCACGAGGGCCCGCCCGGGGAAAGAGAGCGTGAGGAAGCCATGGCGGCTTTCAGGGCCCGTTTGGCCGGATGCGACCTGGAAGCGGCGGCCCAAAGGACCGGTGGAAAATTTAAGGGGGGATGGCTGACCCTGAGGATTTTCGGGAAGCTGTTTTCCATTAATAACGCGGGCCGGTTCCGTACGGATCTCCATGTCAATCCCTGGATGGTGATGCCGGTGATGAATTATGTGCTTGATGCCCGGGGTGCCAAGCCCTCTGGCGACTGGGTGCCTTTTCGGGAGCTGGCCGGGGGCATGGAAAAGAATAATCTTTTTGCCCGGCGGGGGGAAGGGCCGCTAAAGAATATTGCCGATACCTATCCGGCATTGTTTGAGGATCTGGTGGATATGTTTTCGGGCGAACCCATGGACAGGGCCTATGAATCGGATATCTCCCTGGTGCTCTATCCCCTGCCGCTGCTGCCCATGCTGGTTTGTTACTGGAAGCCGGAGGAGGGCATGGCCTCCAACCTGACCCTGTTTTTTGACCGCAGTGCCGATCAAAACGGCGGCAGCGCCATGATATTCAACCTGGCCACGGGCATGGTGCGGATGTTCGAAAAGTTTGCCGCCACCCATGGGGTAAAGGAGGGGTGATTATCTCAGACCTTCCCAATGACATGTATGCGACTTATTGTTTGGGTAGTTGTATTTTGTAAAGATGATAAAATAAAAGAGGTGACCCCATGACAGATCATGCCCATGATATGGTAAAGGCTTCCCTGGCAGCCGATTCACTGGCGCTGGGGGTTCACTGGATATATGATACAGATCAGATCAAATCCGGCCATGGCCGGGTGGACCGGTTGCTGGCACCTGCCCCCGGATCCTATCATTCCACCAAAACCAGGGGGGAGTTCACCCATTACGGTGACCAGACGCTTACCCTGCTTGAATCCGTTGCCCGGAACGGCGGGTTCGCCCTTGATCGGTTTTTCAGCGACTGGCAGGTCCTTTTCTCGGATTATACCGGGTATATGGACATGGCCACCAAGGGCACCCTCAGAAATATCGCCAGGGATAAGGGACCTGAATCCTGCGGTTCGGCGTCCAACGATATTGCCGGTGCCTCAAGGATGGCCCCGATTGTCCTGGGGCACCGGGGCGATGCCCATGCCCTGGACAAAGCGGTGCGGGATCAGACCCGGATGACCCATAATGACGAGGCCACCATTGATACGGCGGCCTTTTTTGCCAGGGTCTGCCTGGCCGGGCTGGAAGGAATCTCTCCCTCCGAAACCATTCGGCATCTGGCGGAAAATGATTTTTCAGGGTCACCCGCAGGGATGTGGGCCATCCAGGGCCTGGATGCTGCGGACAAGGAGAGTATTGCTGCCGTTGCAGGCTTCGGCCAGTCCTGCCATACCCCAGAGGCCTTTGGCGGGGTGGTCCAGATCATTGCCCGGTACGAGCGGCAACCGGGGGAAGGCATTGTTCAGGCGGTGATGGCCGGGGGGGACAATGCGGCACGGGCAAGCTTGGTCGGACAGGTTCTGGCCGCATACAATGGGGCCGATGATGCCGTCAATAACTGGTTCGACGGTCTGGTGAAAAAGGAGCTGGTTCTGGAACTGCTCAATAAAATTGCCTGACCCGCAATCCGTCAAAGAGGCGTGGAAATCAGTTCCGTCTCAATTCCCTTTGAACGGCCAGGCCGATCTCTTCAAGGGTGTAAGGTTTTTTCAGGTACTGGCCGGCGCCCAGGGCCATGGCTTCTTTTACCTGGCGGGTCCTGGAAAAGCCGCTGGCGATAATCGCCTTCTGGTCCGGGCGGAATGCCTTGATCCGGCGGTAGGTCTCCAGGCCGTCAATGCCCGGATCCATGATCATATCCAGAAGCACCAGGTCCGCCTCCCTGTCTTTCAGAAGGGAGACGGCGGTTTCGCCATTTTCCGCAGTAAATACGGTGTAGTTGAGCCGTTCCAATAATCCGGATGCGATCTGGCGCTGGTGGGCATCGTCATCCACAATGAGTATCCGTTCTCCCTGTCCCGCAAGGCGCTCAAAAGGCACAGCTCCCGAAGCCGTCTCCGGCAGGTCCCGGGTAACGGGGAAATAAAGGTCGAACCGGGTGCCCCGGCCCGGGGATGAGGTGACATCGATATAACCGTCGTGGTCCTGGACCGTTCCCCATACCACGGCCATACCCAGCCCAGTGCCGCTGCGCCCCATGACTTTTTTGGTGAAGAAGGGTTCAAATATCCGCTTGAGGTCTTCCTGGGCGATTCCTTCACCCCGGTCTTCCACGGAGAGTATCAGGACATCCCCCTCCATTACCCGGCCATAGCCTTTTAGAGGCCTGTCCAGGCGGCGGTTTACGGTGGTGATTCTGATGATGCCGCCGTGGGGCTGGGCCTCGGCGGCATTGGATATAAGGTTCATCACAGTTTTCTGCAGATGGATATCCGAGCCTCTGAGCCGGGAGATACCTGCCGAAAGGTCCGTGGTCACGGTCACATTGGGGTGAAAGGACAGGATTTTTTCGTATTCCGGGGTGCGCAGAAATTCACGGACAATCGTGTTGAGATCCACCACTTCCCGGCTGACCACCCCCCGCCGGGAGAGGGTCAGAAGGTCCTGGACGATTTCAGTGGCCCGCAAACCAGAGGCCTGAATGGTTTGCAGTCCTCTGCCCATGGGGCTGTTTTCGTCAATATCCATGAGCAGGAGGTCCGGATAGGTGACAATGCCGGAGAGGACATTGTTCAGGTCATGGGCTACGCCGCCTGCAAGAAGCCCCAAGGCTTCCATTTTCTGGGACCGGTTTAACCGTTCCTCCAGTTCTTTTTTCCGCTTGGCAATTTCTTTTTGTTCTGAAATATCCCTGAGAATACCGATGATTTTCTGGGGTTCTCCAAGATTATCCCTGATCAGGCGCGCATTGGCGGAGCAGACGGCCGCTTTCCCTGTTTTGTCCCTCAGCCTGATTTCGTATTCCGGGGTATGGGTTTCCCGGACAATGTGCTCCACAAATAATTGCCGTTTCTCGGGCCTGTGGTACAGCCGGTGAATCGGGGTGCCCAGCAGTTCGTCCCGGGAGTATCCGCATACCTGTTCAATGGAGGGGGAAATTTCCAGAATCGTGCCGTCCAGGCTGGTTTCAAAATAGACGTCGAGGATATTGTCGAAAATCCTGCGGTATTTTTTCCGGGAAACCGACAGGGTTAACAATGATTTCTGTAGTCCGTTAAGTACCATGTTCACCGAGACCGTGGCCAGTATGTTGAGCAGCATGAAATTCGCGCAGATCACCACCCATTTCATATCAGGGTTTTCCTGGACCAGGTGCCAGGCCTTAAACCCGAACCGGACCATGATTTCCGGACGGTTCTGGTGAATCAGAAAGCCGATGAACACAACGGTTGCCCCGTTGAGGGCCAGGGTCCACGATGAGGCCCTGGGGCCCAGCAGGACCGCAGTGAGAATGGGAAAGAGAAAAATCCACAAGGGGCCGCCCCCGTAAGGGCCCAGGGTAAATATGAGGATCAGCCCGAGAATATAGGTGATAATTGACATGCCGGCGGCCCTGGCCCTGTAAGAGAGGCCGGGATTCAGGGTCAGAAACAGTACATATCCCAGCACCAGGGTGTCGGCCCCTGCCACCATCCACAGTTCTTCTTTGATGGAGAGGTAGACGCTGGGGGCCCAGGTCAGCGCCCCCAGGCCCGAGGCCGCCAGGAGCAGGGTCCGCAGTATCCGTTCCTGCCAATAGGTGATGCCGTCTTCGGGGGTAAGGCCTTTGGGGGCGGTGTAGGATGCGATAAATGATTTAATTGTGTCCATGGGATATCGGTTCTTTGTATGATAATTATCAATCCAGTGGCGCAACTGTCCGAAACATAGCACAGATGGTGGGGGATTGCCATAACTGCCAAGGGTGTCGATGGGACGGCCTTTCATACATTTGGCTTGTGCGGGAGATTATGATACCATGGCCTGCCCCAAGGGAGGAATCGGAAAATGGCCAGGAGCGGATACAGACATATCTTTTTATTTACGGGACAGGGGGCGCAGTACCCCGGCATGGCCGCCGGGATCTACCGCACCGAACCTGTGTTCAGACAATGGATGGACTTTCTGGCCGCAGCAGCAGGGGAAAGAATGCCCCTGTCCATGACCGGTTTCCTTTTCGGCGGGGGCGTCCCGGAGAATTCCCGGTTTGACAATATCCTCATTTCACACCCCGTTCTGTTCTCGGTTCAGTTTGCCCTGGCCAAAACCCTGATTCATTATGGAATTGAGCCGGACTGCCTTCTGGGCACAAGCCTGGGGGAGTTTGTGGCCCTGGCCCTTGCAGAAGTGGCACCGCCCGAGGATATGCTGGCCATGCTTCTGGAACAGGCCGCCATCCTTGAAACCGTTTGCCCGGCCGGGGCCATGACCGGGATTTCTGACCGGCCGGAACGCTACCAAGATGACCCGGTCATCCGGGAAAACGTCTGGCTGGCCGGCATCAGTGCCCCCCGGCATTTCCTGGTCTCCGGGAAACGGGCGGGCATGGCCCGTGTGATCCGCCGTCTGGAGGACACCGGCACCGGTTACCAGGAACTGCCGGTTCGGTTCCCCTTTCATTCCCCCGGGGTTGAACCGGCCCTGGACCGGTGGATGGAAGAAAGTCTGCCGGCTGCAAAAATCCGCCTGGCAGTCCCCGAAACCCCTGTGATTTCCTGTTGCACCGGCCGCCTTGTCAAGGCGGTTTCTCCTTCTTATCTGACGGATATCGGGCGCCGCCCTGTTATTTTTCCGGAAGCCCTGAAAACCCTTAACCATCAGCTTGGAGGGGCGCCCGGGCAGGAAAAACGACCTGTAAAAATATTTGATCTGGGACCCGGGGCATGGACCTCGGGGTTTGTCCGGCAGAATAAAATCCTGGCCCGGCCCATGAACGTCTACCGGGTGATGACCCTGCTCGGGGATGAGATCAAACATATGGATAAAATCAAAAGGGAGGTGCTTTAAAAATGGGGTATGCTGCGGTTTTCCCCGGCCAGGGGTCCCAGGAAAAGGGCATGGGCGGGGGACTTTTTTCACGGTTCCCCCGCATGGTTGAGGCGGCCGGGGATATTCTCGGCTATTCAATCCGGGACCTCTGCCTCCATGACCCGGATGACCGGCTTCGGTCCACCCAATACGCCCAGCCGGCGTTGTTCACCGTAAATGCCCTGGCCTGGGAGGCGGCCAGGGAGAATGGGGAAGAACTGCCCGCCTTCGTGGCCGGGCACAGCCTGGGTGAGTACAACGCCCTGACCGCATCCGGTGTCCTTGATTTTGCCACAGGATTGAGGCTGGTGAAAAAAAGGGGGGAATTGATGAACCGGACGGAAAACGGCGGCATGGCGGCCGTCATCGGCCCCGGCCCGGATGAGATCCGGGACTGCCTGGCCGCAGCCGGTGTCTGCGGAGTGTACATTGCCAACTTGAATACCCCGGCCCAGACCGTTGTTTCAGGAACCCGGGAGGGGATTGGGGCGGCAAAACAGCTGTTTGGGGCCATGGCCGGGGCCCGGTTTAAGGTATTGAACGTGTCCGGGGCTTTTCACTCCCCCCTCATGGAAGGCGCCGCCGCAGAATTCAGTGCCTACCTGGCCGGGTTTGAACTCCTTGCCCCTAAGATCCCGGTGGTTTCCAATGTACTGGCCAGGCCCTATTCCGGGGGGGCGGACGGGATGCGGGAGCTTCTCTGCCGCCAGATAATTTCGCCGGTGCGGTGGATGGAGTCAATACGGTATATGGCAGAAAACGGTGCCCAAAGATTCCAGGAGACCGGGCCCGGCCGGGTGCTGGGCAATATGGTAACGCCTATTCTGGGGGCCGGCAGGTGAGGGAGGCGCTTTCAGCGGACAGGGTCCACCTCTTTTATACCCGGGCCCGTGATACTGACCGCGGAGATCTTTTGACCCTGTACCGGTCGGTGCTCAGCCGGGATGAGATACAAAAGGCCGAAAGGTTCCGGGATAAAACGGCCGGGCACCTGAGCCTGACGGCCAGGGCCCTGGTCCGCTATCTCGTTTCAGAGTATACGGGCCTGTCCCCGGAGAGGCTGGTTTTTACGGCAAACGACCACGGCAAGCCCGCCTTGGATCCGGATATGGCTGTGCCGGGGCTCAAGGATATCCGCTTTAACCTCTCCCACTGCAAGGGCGGCGTCGTCTGCGGACTCTGCCTGGGCCGGGAAATCGGGGTGGATATCGAGAGCCTTGGGCGCCGTGTGGATCCGGCAGTGGCAGACCGGTTTTTTTCCCCGTCAGAGGCGGCCCGGGTCCGGGCCGCCGAAGGGGAGGGCGCCCGTAAAGCGGCGTTTCTGAATCTATGGACATTGAAAGAGGCCTATATCAAAGCCAGGGGAGGGGGCCTGTCCATCCCCCTGGATTCCTTTTCCTTTGATGCAAAAGAACGTGTGGAAATTTCCTTTAAAGATGATAGAGACCGCTCCGCAGGGTGGCAGTTTTTCAGGTGGCACCCGGAACCCGGAAAACTGGCTGCAGCAGCGGTCTGTTCTCCCGGCCCCCTGGCGTTCCGGACATTCCGATGTATTCCATTTGAGTCAGTGAAAAAAGACTAACCCCATGTTTTTTTTACTTTTCGTTTGACAGGTCTAATGTGTAACTGGTATGACCTCTAACCAGAACCCCAAAAAAATAGACGAGGTACTGCCATGCCCCTGCTGGACAACCGGACATCGCCCATGAAACCGGCCGAATATGCCGAAAACCAGATCCTGGAAGCCATTCTGGATAATTCCTATTCCACGGGGGACGCCCTCCCCGGGGAGCGGGCCCTGGCACAATCCCTGGGGGTGACCCGGCCCACCATCCGGGAAGCCCTTCAGCGCCTGGCCAAAGACGGCTGGATCACCATTTCCCACGGACGCCCCACCCGGGTGAACGATTACCTTGCCTGCGGGGGCTTAAGCATTTTAACCACCCTGGCCCGGTACGGGAATTATCTCTCCCACGATATGATCGTCCACATCCTTGAGGCCAGGGTCCTGATGCTGCCGGGGATGGCACGGAAGGCCGCTGAAACGGATCCCGGCGCCCTGTTGGACCTGCTGGCCCAGGCCCCGTCAACGGAAAATGGCGATGCCGCATCCTTTGCCCGCTTTGACTGGGAGTTGCAGATGAAAATGGTCACCCTGGCCGGTAATCCGGTGTTGAAATTGATTTTTAATGATTTTGCCCCGGTATACAAGGTCCTGGGGCAGTGGTATTTCAATGTGGCGGCCTGCCGGAGCGCCAGTCACCGTTATTACCGGGCCTTGAAAACCGCCCTGGAAGACGGGCCGGAATGGGTCCGGGCCGCTGTTGAATCGGCCATGGCCGAAGCACGGGAATTGTGGGAGGACTTGCGGTGAAATTCCAAGATTTAAGACCTGCCTATGAGGTGGTGGTGGTCGGTGGCGGTGTTACCGGGGCCGGGGCATTTCTCCAGGCTACCGCCATGGGGCTGAGGACACTGCTGGTGGAGGCGGCGGATTTTGCCTGGGGGACTTCCAGCCGCTCTTCAAAAATGGTGCACGGCGGACTGCGGTATCTCAAAGAGGGGAAATTCCTATTGACACGGTCTGCTGTGAAAGAGCGGGAAAGGCTGCTGGCCCTCTATCCCGGACTGGTCAATCCCCTGGAATTCATCATGCCGGTGTATGCCCATATGGGGCCGTCGGAAAGGGCTGTTAAGGCCGGCCTTTCAATTTATTCGGCCATGGCCGGCACCCGCCAGCACCGGCATTTTAACAGGGAGGCCGCCCTCGGCGCCATTCCAGGGCTCAGGACCCAGGGCCTCAATGCCGCGGTGGGATTCAGGGACGCCCAGGTGGACGATGCCCGGCTGGTGCTCCGGCTGATTTTTGACGGCTGCGAGGCCGGCGGCCATGCCCTTAATTACACCAAGGCCGTGGCCATCGGCAGGGACGGGCAGGGCCGGGTCCGGTCGCTGAGCCTCAAAGAGAGGGACACGGGCCGGGAAAAGGAAATTCAGACCCCGGTGGTGATCAATGCCACCGGCCCCCATGCCGAAATTCTCCATGCCTCACCGGCCAAGGGGCTCCACATCCGCCCCCTGCGGGGCAGCCACCTGATTTTTCCGGGAAAACTTTTTCCCCTGACCCGGGTGATTTCCTTTGCCCATCCCAGGGACAGCCGCCCGGTATTTCTTTTTCCCTGGGAAGGGAGCCTGGTTCTGGGCACCACGGATGTGGACTTCAACGGAGACCTGGATCAGGATCCGGCCATCACCCCGGAGGAATCCGACTACCTGCTTGAGGGCCTTGATTTTATCCTGCCCGACCTTGGGCTGAACCTGGATGATGCCCTGGCATCCATTGCCGGGGTCAGGCCGGTGCTGAGCAAGGGAAAAAAATCCGCATCCGGTGAGTCCAGGGAGCATGTGGTCTGGAAAGATAAGGGGCTGGTGACCGTGACCGGGGGGAAATTAACCACCTTCAGCCTTCTGGCACGGGATGCCTTAAAGGCTGCTGCCGCCTATCTGCCGGGAAACGGCCGGATAAAAAAATGCAGGTGCCCTGACTTTGCTGCAGGCTTGCCCGAGGCAGGGGTCGGCAACGGGGCACTCCGGCTCCGTGGCCGCCACGGTAACCGTGCCGGGCGGTTATGGAAGCTGCTGACCCGGGAGAATAGCCGGCCGGTGGGACAAACCGCCACCCTGTGGGCAGAACTGGAATTCAGTGCCGGCTTTGAACAGGTGAGGCGGCTGGAGGACCTGATGCTGCGCCGGACCCGTATCGGCCTGCTCCTGCCCCGGGGCGGAATGGATATCATGGATGATATCCGTGCCCGGGTCTGCCCCTATCTGGGCTGGGACCACAGCCGCTGGGAAAAAGAAATCCGGGACTACCGGGCCTTGTGGAAACGGGCCTATGCCCCGGTGCCGGGGGAGGGATAAGATGGGTCAACAAACGCTGCTTGCCATTGATTGCGGCACCCAGAGTCTGCGTGCCCTGATCTTCGACCTCAAGGGCCGGCTTCTGGCCCGGGAACAGGTGGAATATTCCCCTTACGTCAGCCCCGCCCCCGGCCTGGCCGAACAGGACCCTGAAATTTACTGGCAGGGGCTGATCCGTGCCTGCAGCCAAATGAAAAAGGCGGTGCCCGACCTGTTTGCTTCCCTGGCCGGGGTGGGGGTGACCTCCCAGCGGGCCACCATGGTCAATGTCAATGAAAAGGGAGAGGTGTTACGGCCGGCCATCGTCTGGCTGGACCAGCGCCGGGCCCGGCCCGAATTTGCCGCATCCGGGGCCCTTAACATGGGGCTGAAACTGGCCGGCCTGGAAAAAAAGGTCATGGATGCCCAGGCCCAGGGCAAGTGCAGCTGGATCCGCCAGAACCAGCCCGATATCTGGGCGGCCACCCACAAGTACCTCCAGGTGTCCGGGTTCCTCAATTACCGGCTCACCGGCGAATTCGCCGATGCCACGGCTTCCCAGATCGGCCACCTTCCCTTTGATTATAAAAAGCAATGCTGGGCCGGTCCCTGGTCCCTGACCCGGAAACTCTTCCCGGTGGAAGAAGAAAAACTGCCGGCCCTGGTCCGGTCCGGGCAGATACTGGGCCGGATTACCCAAAAAGCGGCGGGCGTCACCGGCATTGCCGCCCATACCCCGGTGGTGGCCTGCGGATCGGATAAGGGATGCGAAACCCTGGGGTCAGGGGTGGTGGACCAGACCATGGCTTCATTGAGTTTCGGCACCACGGCCACGGTTCAGACCACATCGGAAAAGTATTTTGAAGCCATTCCCCTGATGCCCCCGTACCCGGCCCCGGTGCCCGGATGCTACAATCCGGAGGTGGAAATATTCAGGGGATTCTGGATGATTTCCTGGTTTAAAAAGGAATTTGCCCAAAAAGAGGTGGAGACCGCCGCAAAAATGGGGATCCCTCCCGAGGAACTGCTCAACCAATGCCTGGAACGGACACAGCCCGGTGCCATGGGGCTGATCGTCCAGCCCTATTGGGGGCCGGGCCTGGACCACCCCGATGCCAAGGGAGCCATGATCGGGTTCGGGGACGTCCACACCCGGGACCATGTCTACCGGGCCGTGATAGAAGGCCTGGGGTTTGCGTTGCGGGAGGGAATGGAGAGCATCCAGGACCGCGGCGGGGTACGGGTTAAAAAAGCGGCGCTTTCCGGGGGGGCCTCCCAGAGCGACGCCATCTGCCAGATTGCCGCCGATATTTTTAACCTGCCCATGGCCCGGGCCGCTACCCATGAAACCTCTGGCCTTGGGGCAGCCCTGCTGACGGCGGCGGGCATCAATGCCTTTTCATCCATTGAAGAGGCGGTGGCATCCATGGCCCGGCCGGCGAGGCAGTTTTTTCCCAATCCGGAAAATGTGAAAATTTACAACGAGTTGTACCAGGGGGTTTACAAAAAAATTTACAAGGCCCTTTCCCCCCTGTACAGAGAGATTCAAAAGATAACAGGATACCCGGAAAAATGAAAAAAGAAGAATCACAGCGCCCGGCGCCGAGATGGATAGAAAGCGAACCCCTTCCCCGGTCTTTCAGGTCTATTTTTAAATGGGGGGCCCCGGAGGCCTTTAAAAATCCCAGCCCAGGGTTCCTCGGGGTGATCCAGAAGGAACTGGGGATTAAGGGCGGTGAGTTTCAACGGACCGCCGTCACGGGGGACACCCTGGTAAACCAGGATGTTCCCCCGGCCCTGGATCCCGGGGTTGTCAAAGCCATTGAAGGGGCCGTGGGCCGGGAAAACGTTTCCTCGGCCGTCTATGACCGGCTCAGATACACCAGCGGCAAGGCTATGGAAGACATCATGAAACTGCGCCTGGGCCGGGTGGAAGATATCTGCGACCTGGCGGTCCATCCCCGGGATAAGGGTGAGGTGGCCGCCGTGGTCCGCATCTGCCATGAACACAACATCCCGGTCCATGTATACGGGGGCGGCAGTTCTGTCACCTTCGGGCTGGACTGCCCCAAGGGCGGGGTGACACTGGTGATGTCCACCCATATGAACCGGCTCATATCCTTCAGCGAGGCCGACCAGACCATTACCGTGGAGCCGGGCATGATGGGACCGGATTACGAGGACCTGCTCAACCGGGCCCCGGAGACCCTAAATGCGTCAGGGGCATACACCGGCGGCCATTTTCCCCAGAGTTTCGAGTTTTCATCGGTGGGCGGGTGGATTGCCGCCCTGGGGGCCGGCCAGGCCTCCTCCCTTTACGGGGATGCCGCCGACCTGGTTATTGCCCAGGAATTTGTCACCCCGGCGGGCAGTTTCAAGACCCTTCCCTATCCGGCCACGGCCACCGGCCCCAAGGTGAACGAGATCATGAAGGGCGGGGAGGGCTGTTTCGGAGTGCTGGTGGGGGTCACCCTGAAAGTATTCGAATACATGCCCCGGAATACCCGCCAGTTTGCCTTTATGTTTCCGGAGTTTGAAGCGGCTGTGGCGGCCGGCCGCAGGATTTCCCAGGGCCGGTTCGGCATGCCCGCCATCTTCAGGATTTCCGATGCCGAAGAGACCGATGTGGCCATGCAGATGTACGGCCTGGACAAGGGCATTCTGGACAGGATCCTCAGGTTCAGGGGGATGGCGCCGGGGCGCCGCTGCCTGGTCATGGGCCAGGCGGAGGGCGAGAGAGGGTTTGCCGCCAACGTGGTCCGGCAGGTGCGGCGGACCGCCCGCCGGCACAAAGGAATGTATCTCACGGGCTATCCCATGAAAAAATGGTACCACGGCCGGTTTTCCGATCCTTACATGCGGGATGCCCTTAACGATTTCGGGGTGATCATCGACACCCTGGAATGTTCCACCACCTGGGGCAACCTCCACCGCCTTCACAGGGAGGTGAGGGCCGTGGTCAAGTCCCGGCCCCGGACCATCTGCATGACCCATGCCTCCCATTTTTACGCCCAGGGCACCAATCTTTATTTTATTTTCATCACCCGGGAGACGGGGATTGATGAATTCAAAGACTACCAGCAGTCAGTCATCGATGCCATTGAGCGGGCCGGCGGCTCCCTGAGCCACCACCACGGGGTGGGCCGGATGATGGCGCCCTGGATGGAACGTCACCTGGGCCCGGTGCAGATGGGGATACTCAGGGCCCTCAAGTCCCATCTGGACCCCAAAGGGATTATGAATCCCGGTGGGCTGGGACTTTAGATTGGGAATCCCCCTTAAAAAAAACTGGCAAAGGGGTTGGCCAGTTTTTTTTCAATGCGGTTCTGGCCGGCCAGGCGCTCCATGTTCTGGCTGAGGATGTCCAGGCAGTGGTCAATGGATTCTCCGGTGTCCAGAATGTTTTTATTTGTCTGTATCATGTCGAAGAAGGCCTGGACCACTTTGGGGTCGAACCGGGTGCCGGCCCCCTGTTTCAGTCCGTCGAGGGCGGTGGCCATGTCTTTTTTGGGTATGCCCGGCCGGCCGGAAATCATGGTTTCAAAGGCGTCGCACACGGTGATGATCCGGGCGCCCAGGGGAATTTCCTCCCCCTTTTTGCCGTCGGGGTAGCCGCTGCCGTTGAACAATTCGTGGTGGGCGCGGATCAGGGGCTCAATATCAGATAAAAAGACCAGGGGGCGGATGATGTCCGCCCCGAGTACCGGGTGCTGGCGGATGAGGTGCATTTCTTTTCTGGAAAGCTGGCCCAGGCGATCCAGGATATGGTCCCGGGTGCCGATTTTGCCGATGTCGTGGAGGATGGCGGCGTGGCGGATGCGGTCGGCCTCCCGGTCCGGCAGCCCCATCTGCCTGGCCGTTTCCCGGGACAGCCGGGCCACGGTGATGGAATGGCCGTGGGTGGCGGGGTCCCGGGCCTCAATGGCCAGGGCAAAGCCTTGAATGATCTGGCCGTAGAGGTCCAGCATCTCCCGGTCATAGCCCAGGGCTTTTTCCAGGGCAATGGCGCCCTGTTCCCCCAGGGCGGTGAGCAGTTCCAGTTCATCCCCATCCAGTATCCTGTTTCCGGTGAAATAGACGGCAAGAAGGCCGGTGTAGGGCCCGGTGATATTAAAATAGCGCCCTGTGATGCCGTTGATCAGGTGTTTGCCCAGGCGTTCCAGGTCTGGAATCCGTTTATCATTCCTGGCATCGGTGATGGTAATGGGGGCGGCGGCGTCCATGGGGAACAGGGTCATGAGGGTGGGATAGTCGGTGAGGGAGAGGCTGCGGTAATCAAAGCCGTGGCTGATCTTGGTTTCAATCTCCTCCCTGGATTGGTTCAGTATCCAGAAAATACAGCCCCTGGCCCCCAGGAGCCGGGTGATGTGTTCGGCGATGCAGGCCAGGATATCCGTGGTCTTTTTATTGGCGTGGATCTGTTTGCTGACCTCTGCAAATAATCTGAAATAGTCCTTGTACCTGGTGTCGTCCATGGTGTCTCCCTTGGGGATTAAAATCGCTCAATTGAAAAAATTCATCCAGGGCTGGTTGTAGGCGGCTGCCGTTTTTTTCTGGAACCGGGTGACGGCGTCCAGGGCCAGCGCAAGTTTTGTTTTGGTATCCGGTTCCAGGGCGGTGATGTCAATGCAATTGTCGGGCAGGGAGGGGCCCTGCCTCTCCAGGTGGGAGATCAGCTTAAGCCGTGTCAGAAAAATGAAGGCAAGGGTGTAGTCCTCCCATTCCTGGGGCTGCAATATCCCCTCATCCCTGAGCCGGGTCAGCCGTTTGAGGGTGGCAGGGATGCGGATGCCGTGGTTGACGGCAAAGAGCCTGGCCCCGTTGACCATATGGGCGATGGCCTGGGTTTTAAGGTTGAAGCATCTTGGGCACCCCTTTTCCCGCCGGGTGCGGATCCGGTTGAACCGGGTTTTGGGCGGGGCGAAGAGCTGGTCGTCCCGGACCAGGAAATGGCTGGCCGATCCGTGCTGCTCAAAATTTCTAAATACCCTGGTCTGGAGGGTGGCGGCCAGGCGGTTGTCTCCGAATACGGGCCGGAAATCCAGCAAGATGGTCAGTTTGCGGACGGCATCGGGATCTGTGGATCCCACCCAGCTGTCCAGGGCCCCCAGCCAGCGGTTCAGGGGGCGGCGCCATTCCGGGTTCGTGGCCATGACGTTTCCGGGGCAGAGTTTGAACCCGAACCCGTCCAGGGAAAGGGTGACCTCCCGTGCCAGGGCTTCAAAGTAGATGTCCGCCTCTTTCTCTGCGCCGGGCAGGGGATCCGCGTAGATCAAGGCATTATCCTGGTCCGTCCGTGCCACCTGTTCCCCCCTGGCGTCGGACCCCATGGAGATCCAGCAGAAGGGCAGGGGCGGTACCATACTATTCTGAATTTCCAGGCGGGAAATGCTGTCCTGGATGATTCGGGTGGTAAGGGCTGTGTTAAATTTGGAAACCCGGTCAAATAGTGAGGGCAGGGGCAGCGGTTTGCCTGCACTGTCCCGGAAGTTCAGATAGGCCATGATCCAATTGTCAAGGGCAGCGGTTGGCCGGTGGGCCTGTCGGTCCGGATCGGCCAGAACACATCCCGTCCCTTCAATCCCTGCCATCAGCCCCTGGTATTCGGACACCAGTTCTTGGGGCTCAGCTGCGGTATTTCCCGGGTGTTCCCTATTCAGATCCATGTATTCTCCATTTTGACGGAATTGCTTCAAATACTAGCATGTTCATGGGGGGAGTGCAAGAAAACCGGCTAATATCTTCCCGGGGAATGGGATGATTTCTCTTATGGGGTCTGGTATAGTAGAAGGCAAGTCAATTGGCATAAGGGTGAAAGGTAAATGAAACCGGGTTTAAAATGGATGGCAGTGCTGGCGGCGGCAATTGTTTGCTGGGGCCAGGCGGTATGGGCCGGTGCCCTGGTCTGGGCGACGGATGATACACCGGACGGCCGGTATGTCGTGGGGGGCGGAGGGGCGTTTGCGGCGGATAAACCCGGGATTGAAATTGAATTATACCGGATGGTTGCCGAAAAGCTGAATCTGGATGTCCGTTTCATACGGATGCCATGGAACCATTGCCTCCGCCGCCTGGAAAATAACACTGTGGACGGGGTATTCCCGGCCAGTTTCAAACCGGAACGGCTAAAATACGGGGTATTTCCCATGACATCCGGCCGTGTGGATCCCAGCCGCAGGACCCGTGATAATGCCTATTCCCTTTATAAGTTAAAGGGCAATGCCATCGGCTGGGACGGATCGGAGCTGGTCAATGTGACAGGAAAGGTCGGGGTCCCCACGGGATGGCGTATTGCGGGCGAAATGATCCCCCGGTACAATTTCATTGTGGAAGACACCATCAATGCCAATGTTCCTAATCTGCTGGTTTACGGCCGGCTTCAGGGGTATATCTGCCTGGAAACCGTTTTTGATGTCTATCTTGCCCGCCGGCCCGCATTTTACGCCAATATTGTCAAAGTTCGTCCGCCGGTGAGCCGCAATCCCTATTACCTGATGCTGTCCAACCAGTTTTTCTCCCGGCATCCCGGAACTGCTGAAAAAATCTGGGATACGGTCAGGGATATCCGCCGGAGCCCTGCCTATGACGCCCTTGTAAGTTCCTATCTGGATTGAAAAGGGAAGATAACCGGGCGCCGGGGGGCGTCAGGAAAAGATTCGGTTGGCGCTCTGTTGCCAATTGGTAAAAAAATGTAAAACCGCCTTGTATTATCCTTCCGATGGATTAAATTACGCCTAATGAAAAAACCAGGTTGACTTGGAAAGGATCGACCTGTATTTTTTTGTCTTGAATGAGACTTTAAAGTATCAATTGAGATAAAATGGTTTGAAATAAAATGAACGAATCCAATAGAAAACGAATCATCAAAGAGGCCATCGCCTGTATCGCCCAGAACAGCAATGCCGGGCTGGATGAAATCGCCGAGGCAGCAGGGGTGGGCCGGGCAACCCTGTACCGCTATTTTAAATCCAGGGCTGACCTTTTAACGGAATTGAAATTGAGTGCCGGGAAACAGCTTCAGGATGCGGTGGGCCCGGTGTTTGACTCTTCGGCCGGTGCCAGGGATAAACTGGTCCGCTGTGCCACCCTCATGGTGCCTTTGGGCGCCAGCCTCAACGTTTCCTCCTATTTTGGTAAACCCTTTAAGGAAAAAGATGAGGACCCCAGGGTGGCGGCAAATTTTGAACACCATCTGGCCCAGGTCAGGCAGCTCTGCCTGGCGCTCAAGGCGGAAGGGGCGATTTTAAAACAGCCGCCGGTGGTCTGGCTGGTGAAAGTACTCACCAGCCTGGTTTTTGCGGCCTGGGAAGCCGTGGAAAGCGGGGATATTGCGCCCAAGCAGGCCCCCTGGCTGGTATTGGAAACATTTTTAGGCGGCTACGGCACGCCGGATACCATCAATTGGTTCAACGAGTTAAAGGACGCGAAGATATGAAAGCAAAGAAGACATGGAAACTGACCGTTTTCGGAGTTCTGTTCTGCCTGGCAGTGGGGCTGATCTGGCAATGGGATCTTGTGGACAGGCATTTTGTTGCAGCAGCAGTGGGCAAGGATGCCGGAATTGCCGGTAAGGGGCAGGTTGACATTCCGGAAAAAGCCTTGAAAACCGTGGGGGTGGTCCGGCCCAGGCCCGTGACTGGAGAGATCCTGGATTCTTTTCCCGGGCGGGCCCGTGCAGGTACCCAGGCCACATTATTTTTCAGGGTTTCCGCTCCCCTGGCCCATATCCATGCCCATCCCGGGGACCGGGTACATAAGGGAGATATCCTTCTTGAACTGGACGACAGGGATTACCGCCGCCAGGTAAGTGTGGTTCAAAGCAAGCTCAAATCCGCCAGGGCCAACCTGTTGAAAATGCAAACCGGCGCCCGGCCCGAGGATGTGAAAATCCTCAATGCCAACCTGGCTGCGGCCCGGGCCGACCTGGACCTGGCCAGAAAACAGTTGGAACGCCATGAGATACTATATAAGAACCAGGCCGTGACCGAGCAGGCCTATGACCGGGCCAAAACCAGTGTCCAGGGCCTTGAGTCCAGGGTGGCGGCTCTGGAAGAACAATTGGTCCGGGACACCAAAGGGGCCAGAAAAGAAGACATCATGGCCGCCCATGCCGGCATTGAAGAACTCAACGTCCAGCTGGCCATTGCCAAAGACCGCCTGGAAGATACACGGCTGGCCGCCCCTTTTGACGGGGTGGTTACCCGGAGGATTCCCAATACCCATGAAATGGTGGCCGCCGGTGCGCCGGTGATGATGCTGGACGATATCTCCCGGCTTGAAATCCCTGTGGATGTGCCTGAAAACCTGGTTCGCCGGGTGCTGGCCCTGAAGGCGGGTGCCAATTTCACCGCGTTTTTTCTCACCGCAGGAGACCGCCCATACCCGGCCCGGCTCACGGAATATTCCAGCCGGGCCGACCAGGCCACAGGCACCTATGAATTTGTCTTCTCAGTCTCACCGGACCCCGGGGATATGATTTTCCCCGGCATGACCGCTGAAATTCGTGTGGCCACGGCCCGGAATACGGACCAGTCAAGGGGACTGGCCGTGCCCCTCCAGAGCCTGATGGGGGTGGCGGGAAACACCGCCCATGTTTTTAGGGTGAACCCGGAAACACAAAAAACGGAGCGCCGGGCCGTAACCTTTGAGACCCTGTCCGGCTCCCGTGAGGTGAATGTATTGTCCGGGCTTTCCAGGGAAGACCTGGTGGTGGACCGCGGTGCCGCTTTCATCCGCCAGGGGGAAACCGTGAAATTTGAACTTTCCGCAACCCAGGGGGCGATGTAAAAGACCATGAAATTTGCACAGGCCGTACTTTCCACGCGGATTATCAGTATCCTGCTCTCCGCCATCGTGGCGGTGGCAGGCATCATCACCTACCAGAAGCTGGGCCGGCTGGCCTATCCTGATTTCACCATCAAAACGGCCCTCATCGCCACGGCCTATCCCGGGGCCTCGCCCCTGGAGGTGGAGGAAGAGGTCACCGATAAAATCGAGCAGGCCGTCCAGAGCCTGGGACAGCTTGACTATGTGAAATCCATCTCCAAGGAAGGGCTTTCCATTGTCTATGCGGAAATCAAGCCGGAGTACGATTCCGAGACCATCCCCCAGATCTGGGACGAACTGCGGCGCAAGGTCGGCGATACCGCCGCCTATCTGCCCCCCGGGGCCGGCCCGCCCATGGTCAATGACGATTTCGGCGATGTATACGGGGTTTATTTTGCCGTGTCCGGCAAGGGCTTTTCTCCCAGGGAACTCAAGGATTACGCCAAATACCTGAAAAAAGAACTGCTTCTGGTGGATGAAGTGGCCAAGATAGACATTTGGGGAGACCAGCCCGAGGTCATCTATGTGGAATTTTCCAGGGCCCGCCTCTCCCAGCTGGGGATTTCCCCGGACATGATTTTTGCCACCCTGGCGTCCCAGAATACGGTAACCCCTGCGGGCAAGGTCAAGCATGGCCCTGAATATATCCGCTTTTCCACCACCGGCGACATTTCCGGGGAACAAACCATTGCCGACCTCTATATTGCCGGGGCCGGGGGCAAGCTCTTCCGGCTGGGGGATATCGCCCGGGTATACCGGGGCTACAAGGAGCCGGCCTCCAATCAGATGCTTTTCAACGGTAATCCGGCCGTTGGCCTTGGGGTGTCCACGGAAAAAGGGGGCAATGTGGTGCGCATGGGCGCTGCGGTGATGGACCGCATCCAGGAACTGGAATCCATGAAACCCAAAGGCATGTCCCTGGATATCATCAACTTCCAGGCCTCACGGGTGACCGAATCCCTGGATGAATTTATGGTCAACCTGGCCGAGGCCGTTGCCATCGTTATCATCCTGCTCCTTTTTTTCATGGGACTGCGGGCCGGGCTTCTCATCGGCGCCGTGCTGATTCTGACCATCCTGGCCACCTTTATCTGTATGTTTATGGCCGATGTTACCCTCCAGCTCATTTCCCTGGGGGCCCTGGTGCTGGCCCTGGGACTGCTGGTGGACAACGCCATCGTAGTCACCGATGTCTACCTCATCCGCCTGGCCCGGGGGGATGAAAAGGACCAGGCCGCCCGAACCGCCATTCAATCCACCATGTGGCCCCTGCTGGGGGCGACCTTGGTGGCTGTGATGGCCTTTGTGCCTGTGGGGCTGAACCCCAGTGCCGCCGGTGAATTCTGCCGCAGCCTCTTTTTTGTCCTGGCCGTTTCACTGGGCCTGAGCTGGGTCTTTGCCCTGACCATCACCCCGGTGCTCTGCATAAAATTTTTAAACCCGTCTGAGGATACGGGTAAAGATCCCTATGATACGCCTTTTTACCGGAAATTCAGGCGGTTACTCCATGGGTGCATCCAGCGCAGATGGCTCACTCTGGCCGTTTTGATTGCCATGCTGGCCGCAGCCCTGGCCGGATTCAAAGCCGTACCCAAGTCCTTTTTCCCTGAATCCACCCGGAACCAGTTTTTTGTGGATTATTGGCGGGCAGAGGGCACCCATATCAGTGAAGTGAAAGCCGATCTTGAAAAGATCGGTGCTTATGTCCGCAGCCTTGAGGGGGTTGAACAGGTGACCGCCTTTGTGGGGGAGGGGTCCCTGCGTTTTGTACTCAACTACGATTACCAGTCTCCGAACACCAGCTACGGCCAGCTTCTGGTCCAAGTCCATGATTATAAATCCGTGGAAGGGCTGCTGCCGGAAATCAGATCCTATATTGCAGAAAAGTTCCCAGAGTCCGAATTCAAGGCCCAGCGATTTAAAGAGGGGCCGCCGGTGCCCTATGCCGTGGAGGCCCGGTTCAGGGGACCGGACATCGCAGCCCTTCGCAAGGTCGCGGACCAGGCCAAGGAGAGGCTCCATACAATCCCTTCTGCCGTAAATATCCGGGATGACTGGCGCCAGCCCGTGAAAGTCCTCAATCCGGTATTCACCGAAACCCGGGGCCGCCGCACCGGCATCACCCGGGCCGATGTCAGCAGTGCCTTTGACTGGAATTTTTCCGGGGTTACCGTGGGACTCTACCGGGAAAAGGACGAGATGATCGCCATTGTTTCCAGGCCGCCGTCAGCGGAACGGGGCGCGGTGGATCAGTTTCGGCAGATGCAGGTATTCAGTTCCGCTCTCGGGAAATACATCCCCCTGGAGCAGGTGGTGGAAAAGCTGGAACTCACCGAAGAATATCCATTGATCCGGCGCCGGAACCGCATGCCCACCATTACGGTGCAGTGTGATCCGGCCTGGGGCCAGGCCGAGCAGCTTGAGGCCATTGTCCGCCCCATGTTCGAATCCATGGACCTGCCCCCGGGTGTCTCACTGGAGTGGGGCGGGGAATCGGAGGAGAGTGCCGAAAGCCAGGCCGCCATTAAATCCTTGTTTCCGGTCTGTCTGCTGGGCATGTTTTTCCTGGTGGTCTGCCTCTTTAACGGGGTAAGGGAGGCGGCGGTGATCTTCCTGTGCATTCCCTTTGCCTTTGTGGGGGTTACCCTGGGGCTGCTGGCCTTCGGCCTCCCCTTCGGGTTCATGGCCATCCTGGGCTTTCTCGGGCTCACCGGGATGCTGGTGAAAAACGCCATTGTCCTTCTGGACCAGGTCAAGGCGGACATGGGGGAGGGAAAGCCCCGGTATCAGGCTGTTCTGGATGCCTCCATCAGCCGCCTCCGTCCCGTGTGCATGGCCGCCGGCACCACCATCCTGGGCATGGCACCCTTGCTGTTTCATCCTTTTTTTGCCGCCATGGCCGCCACCATCATGGGCGGCCTGCTGGTGGCCACAGGGCTGACCCTGCTTGTGGTCCCCGTGCTCTATTCCCTGTTTTTCAGGATCCCAAAGGCTGAAATGACAATTTAGATTCAGGCCTCCCAGACAACGGGTCTGCTTTGGTGGAACCACTCCTCTGCGAATTTGGAGTAGGTTTCTTCCAGGCGGGCCCGTTTCAGTTTCATGGTGGGGGTGAGGAATCCGTTCTCCGGTGACCATTCATCCTTTGCCACCGCAAGGAAGGCCAGTTTTTCATGGGGGAGCAGGGCATCGTTGACGGTTGCCAGATGGTCTTTTAAATCCGCTTCAACCGCCGGCTTCCCCCCGGCGGCAGCCAGTTCCGATCTGGATGCAGCCGAAAGCATGACAACCCCGAAGGGGGCCGAACAGCCCGAACCGGCCACACAGGAGGACTCCACCCGGGGATGGATGTTGATCCTGTTTTCTATGGGGGCCGGGGCCACGAATTTTCCCTTGGAGGTTTTGAACAATTCCTTGATCCGGCCGGTGATTTTAAGCCGCCTCAGTTCGTCCAGCTCCCCCATGTCCCCTGTTTTGATAAACCCGTCTTCGGTGAATGTCTCTGCGGTTTTTTCAGGCATTTTATAATACCCGACCATATTTCCGGGACTTTTGACCAGTACTTCGCCGGCCTCGCTGATCCGCTGCTGGACATCGGGGTAAGGGGCGCCAATATACCCCGCCCGTATTTGACCGGGCCTGCTGCAGTGGGAATAGGACATGTTTTCGGTCATCCCGTACCCTTCAAGCAGTTCCAGCCCCAGCCGCCGGTACCACTCCAGGATTTCCTTGGGGATGGGGGCGGAACCGGAACCGGCAAAGCGCACCTGATTGAGGCCCAGGCCGGTGAGGATTTTCTTTTTGATCAGGCCGCTGAGGACGGGAATTCTCAGCAGAAGATCCAGTTTTTTGGGCGGTATTTTTTCAAATACCCCCAGTTGGAATTTCAGCCAGAGCCTGGGTACCGAGAGAAAAAGGGTGGGGCCCGCCCGCTGAAGATCCGCCAGAAAGGTGTCCAGGCTTTCGGCGAAAAACAGCTGAAATCCGATATACAGCCCCTGGCATTCCATCAGCCACCGTTCCATGGTGTGGGAGAGGGGCAGGTAAGAAAGGAGACGGTCCTGGGGGCGGCTGTCCAGATAGTTGCAGATGCCTTTTGCACTGGCGTTCATGGCGCCGAAATTCATCATCACCCCCTTGGGCGTGCCCGTGCTGCCTGAGGTATACATGATGGTGGCAATCTCATCGGGATCCCGGGGGACCGGATCCGCCAGGGGCGGCTGGCCGGCGATAATATCATCCCACTTGGGATGGGTGCTGGCCGGCGCCAGGGGAAAGGCGATTTGGGGCATACCCTCGGGAACCCCTTTTTTCATCTCCTCCCATACCGGATCCACCTTGCCGACAAAGAGCAGCTTTGATTCGGAATGTTCCAGGATATAGGCCACGATATCCGGGGTAAGGACCGGAAAAATGGGGATGCTGACATGACCTGCCATCCATATGGCCAGATCCGCCAGGATCCAGTGGGCGCAGTTTTTTGAGCAGAGGGCGATGTGACTCCCGGCCGGAAAATCCAGGCCCTTGAGATAGCTTGCCATGCGCCGTGCCTCATCCGCGGTCTCTTTCCAGGTCCAGGATTTCAGGTTGGCGTCCCCCCCGCCCATGGGCTGGGTCATGAATCTGCGGTCCGGATCATGCTTTTCCCAGTGGTAAAGGCATTCCAGCAGGTTGCGGCTGTCTTTCATGGGTTCCATAGGCCTTCTCCCTCGATTTAAGATTAAATGAAACGGCATTACCTCCGCTGATGTGCAGAAGACGGATTCAGGAGTGACTGAAGCAAAGAAGAAGACTGTTTTCTGGCCGCCTTTTTATGGAATAGATGGTATGGCGTTCGTGGGCAATCAGCTGAGGTTCCCTTTGTATGCCGTTGATTATGCACCAAAAGGGTGTCCTTGGCAATGGTTTGCTGCCCTGGGCAAGGACCCGGGGAATATACAGCCGGGGTGTTTTAATTACAAATTCGAACTAATAATATTACAATTTCGTATGGAGTTGGCCGCTACGGTAAAATTGTGGAGACAAATTGATGGCAGTTTAATTGTGATTTGATTTTCCCTATAGCAGGGGGCGCAAGGCGTCTGCTCCTTTTGCAGGTGACCTTGAATGGCCGGTCTGCTGGGGTGGCACCTTATTTGCTGTTCCTCTTTCCTATATTTGTCCGCAAAAGGAGGTAGGGGTGACCATTAAGAACGCATTGAATTTCATAAAACTGGGGTTGGGGGATGAAAACCTGCGCCACAGGCTGCTTAAAGCCAATGGAAGGGAAGGGTGTAATGCAGAATTGGCCAAGGAGAACCTGGTTTTCTCCCAGGCGGAATTTGAAGAAGCGTATTCCTTGACCCTTTTCAACTGCCAGAGGCCTGAAGACGCCGAATCCCTGATGGAATTCAGGATGTGGTGGACGATTCTGGTCAGAAGTTATGATAAACCGCTTGAATACAATAGTTGAGGATTAAGAATGACCGTTCAGATCGCATCATCTGTTCCGGACTGGAAAATCTGGTTGAGAAACGGTGAGCAGTATTTCACCGCCGCCTGCCCAAAAGGGAAGAAAAGCCGTTTTAAAGCCGATCTCCAGTACAACCTGCTTTCCATGTCCCTTGAAGGGTATGTAATGGCCATCTCCGATTATTATAATTGGCTGCCCGACAACCATACCTACACAGATTTAATGACCGCTTTGGAACGTTTGGTCCCGCTGGACCCGGACCTCAAAGCACAGGTACTCCGGCACGAAAGTATCCAGGATATCTGCTCCATTGAGGATTACCACCGCAGCCAACCCACAGAAAAAATGCTTGATGAATTAAAGGGTGCCGTCGCTCAAATCGGCAGGCTGGCCCGTCAAACCTGCACCTAGGCTGCCCCTGTTTCAGAAACCAGGGGCATGCAGCCATGGGGGTGCAAAAAAAAGGGACGCTTCACCCCGCTGGAATCAATTGTCCTGGGCTAGGGAGTAAAAAGAAACCACTTAATTGAATTTAAGAACAAAAAAATGGTGGTGCATGCCGTGGTAAATTCCATCCATATTTTCACACCGCTGGAATCCCATTTTTGTAAGAATTTTTTGGGAGCCTGAATTACCTGGATTGGTAACGGATATAATCCGGTCTGTGTTTAATGATTCTTTTGCAAACCTAAGGCATTTCATGGCGGCTTCAGATGCGATGCCCATACCCCAATGGGGCCGATCAATGATATAGCCGAGTTCTAAATTCCCGGTTTCTTTAAGATACCGCAGCCCACAATACCCCACAGGAGAGCGGGGGGCTTTCAACTCAAGAACAAACATCCCGTATCCGTTTTGCCTCCAATGGGCGATGAGGGTCTCAAGTCTTTGTATGGCTTCGTTTTTAGTGCTCGGTTGGCCTTTAGGGGGGATATGCTTCATAACATCTGGATTCCCGTAAAGGTTGATGAAAAACTGTTGATCCGACATCTGGGGCATGCGAAGTGTCAGTCTATCTGTTTCAAGTTCTATGTTCATTATTTACCGCTTTTTTTTGTTTCCCATTCCAGGATGTGTTTTTTTACGGTGCGCCAGTCCAGCCGGGTGATCCTGGCCACTTCCCCGTAGGTGCCGGCGGTCTGGTAGAGGGTGTGGCAATAGCCCCGGATGAGGCCGGCCGCATCCAGTTCCCCTTTCCGGACCCGGCTGTGGAAGCCGTTGCCGGGACCCTCCCATTCCCCGGGTGCCGGGTCGAGAATGCTTTTATAGCGGTGGTTGAGCAGGATGCTGCGCACGCATTGGGCAAACTCTCTCACGTTGCCCGGCCAGGTATAGTGACGGCCCGGGTGCCGGGCCACCGCTCCTTTGACCATATCGTTCAGATTCCTGGAAGAGGTGCCCAGAATTTTTTCAATGGTAAAGGAGAGCAGTTCGTCCATTTCATTGGGATCTTCTTTGAAGCGACGGCGCAGGGGCGGCATAAGGATCATGTCAGAGCAGAGGCGGTAAAAGAAATCCTGCCTGAGGATTTTTCCGCCGGCAATGTCTTCCACGGACCGGTTGGTGGCTGCAATAATCCGCCCCCTGAACTGCCTGGGCTCGTACCCGCCCACAGGGAAATAGGTCCGCTCTTCCAATACCTTGAGCAGTTTGATCTGAACCGGGATGGAAACCTCCCCGATTTCGTCCAGGAAAATGGCCCCGTGGGGGCTGGCCCTGTCAAATATCCCCTCCCGGTCGTGGACCGCACCGGTAAATGCCCCTTTTTTATGGCCGAAAAGCTCGGATTCAATGAGCCCCTCGGCATACTGGGAGAGGTTCAGGGAGAGGAAGGCACGGTTGAAGCTCTCCTTAAACCGGCCGGTCTCCGGGTCAAAGGGGATATATCCTGACCGGCCGATGGCCGAGGCCACCGCCCCCTTGCCCGTACCGGTTTCTCCCAGGATGAGGGTGGAAAAATCATCCATCCGGTTCCAAAGATGGGCATCGTAGATTTCAAGGCTGTTGGTAAATACATTGTTCCACAAAGAGGCCTTCAGACGGACCATGGAGGGGCATTGCCCCTTGATGTTTTTGTCTATGAAGAAAAAGGCCCGGCGCAGCTGGAAGCTCAGGGCAAAATAATAGACGGCCATTTCCCTGTCAAATCCGTGTTGCATGAGGAATTCAATGGCCTTGTCTGCAAATCCTGCCTTGATGGGGGTGTCCCCGGCTTTAATCTGGGCCCGGATGTGGTGGTCGAACCGTTCCAGAAAGAGATGGAAAAATACAAAGAGGACGGCCGCCCTCAGGATGAGGCTGTCCTCCCCCCGGTACTGCCGGATATCCGCCTTGCCGCCTTCAAGGGTGCTGAACCCTGCCGTGATTTCCCTGACCATTCCCCCGAGCCGTTCATCAGTACCCGTTCCCCGGGGGAGCCCCGTGATCCTCAGGTCGATGTCCGTCCGTTCCCGGCTGAATGGGTTGGCTGTAACCGCGTTCCTGATCTGTGAAAAAAAACTGCGCTGTTCATGGGTGAGGGATTTATGCATTATTCTGCTCCTTTATTCATAATATGTATATCCATGTATGCCTCCAATGTCTATGTTTATTTTGATGAACGGAGGGTGTGATTGTGTATTTTCTTATAATTCTCTTTTATTTCATATGGTTATGGAGGTTGTTTGTGTGTGGCACGCAATTTGATCTATAGGGGGCAGAACTTGAAACCCCAAATAGAGGAGAATGTGATGAAACGATTTAAATTTATGGCCGTTTTGGCAATCATGGCCCTAATTGCCCTGGCCGGTATGGCATCCAATTCAACGGCAGCCGGTCTGCTCAAGCCGGTGGATGGAGGCGATTCGACCCTGGGGATGAAATCCCACCGGGTGGATGTCACCATCAATAACGGCTTTGCCCGGACCGAGGTGGACCAGATCTTTTTCAACTCCGGCACCAGGGACCTTGAGGCGGTTTACTCCTTTCCGGTGCCCAAGGATGCCAGCCTGTCGGAACTGAGTCTGTGGATTAACGGAAAAGAGGTGGTGGGCGAGGTCCTGGAAAAGGAGCAGGCCAGGAAAACCTATGCCGACCAGAAAGCCCGGGGCAACCAAGCGGCCGTGGCCGAAAAGAACGATTACAAGACCTTTGATGTAAAGGTTTATCCCGTGGCGGCCAATGCCGACACCCGGATCCGCCTGGTCTATTATCAGCCCCTGGAAATCGACCTGAATGTGGGCCGGTATGTCTATCCCCTGGAAGCGGGCAATGTGGATGAGGAACGCATCGCCTTCTGGGAAACCGACACCCGGGTGAAGGAGCGGTTTTCCTTCCATGCCGCCCTGAAGTCGTCCTTTCCGGTGAAGGATATCCGCATGCCCGGCTACCAGAACCAGGCGGTGATCACAGGACCTGGCGCTGAAGGAGCGGGCGAAGAGGGAGAAACGGCTGCCCATGATATCCGCCTGGATTTTCCCGAAGGCGGCAGCCTGGATAAGGATATTGTGCTCTATTACCGGCTGGACGACACGGTGCCGGCCCGGGTGGAGCTGGTGCCCTTTCGCGAAGCAGGGGAAAGGGAGGGTAAATTCATGCTGGTCATCACCCCCGGTGCGGACCTTGCGCCCATCACCGCAGGGGCCGACTGGACCTTTGTCCTGGATGTCTCCGGCAGCATGGGCGGTTCTAAGATTTCCACCCTGGTGGCCGGTGTCAGGAAATCCATCAAGAAAATGACCCCGGACCACCGGTTCAGGATCATCACCTTCAACGACAGGGCCAGAGAGATCACCCGGGGATTTATCCCGGCTACACCGGAAAATGTGGCGAAGGCTGCCGTTCTCCTGGATACCGTGGAAGCCGGTGGCAGCACCAACCTTTATGACGGACTGGAGCGGGCCTACGGCGGCCTGGATGCCGACAGGATCAACGGGATTATCCTGGTCACCGACGGGGTGGCCAATGTGGGGCCGTCCACCCATGCCGAGCTGCTGGATCTCCATCGGAAACACGACTGCCGGCTCTTTACCTTTGTCATCGGCAACAGTGCCAACCAGCCTCTGCTAGGGGACCTGGCCGAGGCATCCGGGGGCTTTTCCATGAATATCTCTTCCCATGATGACCTCATCGGCCGGATCCTCCAGGCAAAGACCAAAATGGTCCACCAGAGCCTCTATGATACCCGGGTCCGGTTCAAAGGGGAAAATGTGACCCAACTGACCCCTGGCGATCTAGGCAACCTCTACCAGGGCCAGCAGATCGTGATCTTCGGCGCCTATGATTCACCCGGGCGGGTGGGGGTTGAGCTGAGCGGCAGAATCGACGGACGTGAGGCTGTATGGACCACACAGGCCCTCCTGCCGGAAACCGACACGGAGAATCCGGAAATCGAGCGGCTCTGGGCCATGTCCACCATAAAAGACCTTATGAAAACCATCCGGGCCTCCGGGAATCCTGGCGAACTCAAAGAGGCGGTGGTGGATCTGGCCACTGAATATTCCCTGGTCACCGATTACACTTCCATGGTGGTTCTCTCTGAGCAGGAGATGGAGGCGGCCGGCATTGAGAGAAAGAATGCCAAACGGGTGGAAAAGGAACGAAAGGCCCAGGCCGCCAGAGCCAAGGCCCCGGCCAAGGATTATCGGGTGTCCAGGGATGAATCTGCCAAACCCATGTTTGCCAATAAGCCTTCCCCCGGCATCGGCACCGGGGCATTGGGACCCCTTTTTCTGGGACTGGCCTGCCTGCTCCGCCGGTTCCGGTCCCGCAAGTGATGGAAAGAACTGAATGCTGATCCTGGCGGGCGCCTGCAGCGATCGGGGCAGGCGTCCCCCCGCCGGTTATAAGGAAAAAAGAATGAAAAAAAATAAAATAGCCGAATTGTTAGTCTTTACGCTGGGCCTTCTGGTGTTGAATTCCCACCTGCTGTATGGATCGGCTGAAAATCCGCTGGTCTACCACCCGGGCCGGTCCGGCATCATGGGGGCCGCCGCCCTGGTCCTCCACCCCTTTGTCCATGTCAGCCTTTACCATTTTGTCCTTGATGCCGGCGCATTCCTTTTGCTCTGGTTCGGGCTGAGGGCATCCTTTGCCCGGCGGAGCGCCTATCTGGCCCTCAGCGGTCTCTTCAGTTTTATATTTGTAACAAAGTTGGCACCTGCGGCTGCAGCGCCTGGCTTCTGCGGTCTTTCCGGCATCGGCCACGGTCTGATGGCTGTGCTCTGCCTTGAAATGGCCAGGGAAAAATCCCTGCAGGGACTGGCGCTTCTCAGCCTGGCCGCCGTTGCTGCAAAAAGCGTGTATGAAGTGGGATCCGGCAATGTCCTGTTTTCTGCCATGCATATGGGAATGTGCGGGAACCCGGTGCCTGCCAGCCATGCCGGCGGCCTTCTGGGCGGGATGGCCGGCTTTGCTCTGTTTAATTTCAGGGGATTCAAAATTGGATCCCTGGATTGGTTTGACCTCAGGTTCGGACCAAAGGCCTGATATAAAAAATAGTCTTTTCACCTATGGGAGGAATACTAAAATGAGATGCATGAAATTTATAATTCTGATCTTATCGGCAGCAGCTGTTTTTACCGGTCTGTCCGGATGTGCCGTCCGGTCTGCCCATCACCACAGCAGCAGCGTGGTGCAATATCTTTATCCGAATCAGGAGAACCATGTAAAAATTACAGGTATGCCCAGACTGTCCCTGCCCTTGAGGGTGGGGATTGCATTTGTACCGGAAAACAGCGGGAGGGGCCGTGCATTGACAGAAACCGATAAAATGGAATTGATGGCAGAGGTCCGCCGGCATTTTAATCGCTACGAATTTGTAGGATCCATTGAACTCATCCCATCTGCCTATCTTCAAAAAGAGGGGGGCTTTGCCAACCTGGACCAAATTCGTACCATGTACGGCGTTGATGTAATGGCGCTGCTTTCCTATGATCAGACACAATTCACCGATGAAGGCGTTGCATCCATTACCTATTGGACCATCATCGGAGCATATATCATCCCCGGGGAGAAAAATGCCACCCATACCATGGTGGATGCGACGGTTTACGATATTCAAAGCCGGAAACTGCTTTTCCGGGCGCCGGGGGTAAGCCATATCAAAAGCAATGCCACACCGGTCAATTTGTCGGAGCAGCTTCGCAAGGACAGTATTAAAAGCTTTAAATATGCAAGCGCGGACCTGATCAGAAATCTTGACGCCCAGCTTCAATTGTTTAAAGAAAAAGTCAAGGCAGCGCCGGATGCGTATCAGATATCCCATGGCCCTGGGTATACCGGCGGCGGAAGCCTTGATGCGACACTGCTGGCGGGACTTGCCTTTTTGGGAGGATGCGGGGTATGGCAGAGGATACGGAAACAATGATATCCAGGCCGCCGCTGGTGACGCTTGTCATCCTTCTGATTTGTTTGGCAGCCTGGGGGAGCCCGCAATTATCCCGATTGCTGATTTACGACCGCAGGGCAATTGCAGACGGTGAAATCTGGCGCCTGTTCACTGCCCATTTTGTCCATTTTACCGGCAGCCACCTTGCCTATAATATGACGGTCTTTACCGGTGCAGGGTGGCTGGTAGAGTCAAAAGGCCGTTGCCGTTTTATATGGCTTTATATCCTGACGGCCATGGGCGTTGGCATGCAACTGTTCGTGGGCCGCCCCGGTATGGGGTACTACGGAGGAATATCCGGGGTGGCCTGCGGGGTTTTGTTTTATGGTGCGCTTACGTATATGGGTGACGCTCCCTGGCGAAGGATCAGCATTTGCACCATCTTCTGTCTTCTTGGCAAAGTCGTTTTGGAATTGGGGTGTAACATATGGGTAATCCCCCACTGGTCGCGCCCTTTTGTTCCCATGTCCGAAAGCCACGGTATGGGAGTTGTCTGTGCCGGTATCTTTTATCTTTTTGCCCTTCCGGGCAGAAGGCCTACTTTGACGGGTGCCCCTTGACGGGTGTATACCCCCGGGGTAGGATGCTTTGTGAACTGGATAATATGACGGTTGCTCAATATGATCAATGGATTAATTCTGTTCTGGAGGCGGGGATATGAAAGTCTATACAGGTAAGGGGGACGAGGGAAAAACCAGTCTGTTCAGCGGGGAGCGGATCCTGAAATCCCATCCCCGGATTGAGGCTTATGGTGAAATTGACGAACTCAATTCCCTATTGGGGACGGTCAAGGCATCCTGGGAGATCGACGATCCCGGGCTGGGGCTGGAAATCGACCGCATCCAGGGGCAGCTTTTGGATGCCGGGGCCTGGCTGGCCACCACCCCGGGTTCACGGTCTGTCTCTTTTCTCCCTCCTTTTACCGAAACGCCGGCAAAAGAGCTGGAATCCGCCATTGACGACATGTCGGAAGAACTGCCGGAATTAAAGCAGTTTATCCTGCCCCAGGGGCATTTGTCCGCCGCCATGGCCCAGACGGCCCGTGCCGTCTGCCGGAGGGCGGAGCGCAGGGTCATTGCCTTTGCCCCGGAAGGTCCCGGGAAAGATCAGGGGGGCGATAGTCTCGGGCATATCCTGGTTTTTTTAAACCGCCTGTCTGACTATCTGTTTGTTCTTGCCAGATACCTGAACAAGAGGCACGGGGCGGCTGATACCCTGTGGCCCTCCCAATAAGGGGGGCACCGTTTCCCATACCCTTTTTCGCCGGGACGGAATGCTGGGTTGTATAACCCTGGTTCTGAATGGTATAAATGCGAATCCAATATTAGAATCTTTAACCTTTTCGGGATGTTTACCATGTTTACACATTTGCGGTTTAAAGTGATTGGGGCCAGCCTGTTGGTTCTTTTGATCCCCTGGATGCTGTCCGCAGCCGAGCCAGGTGAGAAATCTGCCACCGTGGTGGTGGCCCAAAAAGATAACCTGGTTAATATCTGCAAGGTGTGGCTTGAGGCGCCGAACAATTGGCCGGCGGTTGCCCGGTTCAACCGCCTGGAAAATCCCCACCTGATTTATCCGGGCCAGCGGATAAAAATTCCGGCAAAATTGCTCAAGGGCATCCCCATGGACGGGGCGGTGACCTTTTTAAAGGGGGATGTTTGGGTCTGGCCCCCTGAAGCCAAAAACCGTGGCGTGTTGAAATACGGGGATCGCGTGGTCCAGGGCACAGAGATTGAAACCGGGAAGGACAGTGCCGTGGAAATTACCTTTGAAGATGGGAGTTCCTTTTTTCTCCGGCCCGATACCCGGATCAGTATCCGTACCGCCAGGCAGCGCCAGCCCTATTATATGATCCGGCAGCTCTTTGTTCCCGCCGGAAGAACCCTGATGCGGATCAAAAAGAGTACCGGCCGGGACTCCCGGTTTGAAATCCACACCCCGTCGGCAGTGTCCGCAGCCCGGGGGACCCGGTTCAGGGTTTCCGTGGATGAGGAAAATGTGACCCGGACAGAGGTGCTGGACGGCATTGTCGGTGTGAAAGGCCGGGGAAAAGAGGTGGTGGTGGATCCGGGGCAGGGGACCTGGGTGAAAAAGGGGGCGGCAGCCCGCCCGCCGGAGCCCCTGCCCGAACCGCCCGGCCTGACGGGCGTTAAGGCCTTGTATCAGACCCAGCCGTTCACCTTTTCCCTGGTGCTCCCGGAACAGGCGGCTGCCGGCCGGGTAGTGGTGGCAACGGACCCGGAGATGAGGGATGTGGTCTCCGAAACCCTGGTGCAGGCCGGTGAGCCCATTCCCAGAATCATGCTGCCCGACGGAAAATACCATTGCCGGGCCCTGTCGGTGAATAAGGCCGGGCTTGAGGGAATTGCGTCTGAACCGCGGGGCTTTGAAGTACGGGTCAACCCCCTGCCGCCCTTTATCCAGGCCCCCCTGGACGGCAGCAGGTTTAAAACCGATACCGTTGAACTGGAATGGCTCAGCGTGGCGGATGCCGTTTCCTATGAAGCCCAGGTGGCCAGGGTACCTGACTTTTCAGCCGTGTACAAAGAGACGACGGGAATTACCGGTGTGGGGCTGCGTCTTGAGATGGAAGGGTACGGCCCCTATTATTTCAGGGTCCGCTCCATTGCAGGAGACGGGTTTGCCGGGCTGTGGTCGGATGGGGTGGCATTTACCCATGTCCAACCGCCCAAGGCCCCGGAGGCCGAGGCGCCGGCCGTGGACGAGGATGCCATTTCATTGAGGTGGCAGGACATGGGGTCGGAGATGACCTATGACTTCCAGATGGCAAAGGATCCGGAATTCAAGGAGATCCTTTTTGAACAGAAAACAACCGCCCCGGCCGTGAGCTTCGACAGACCCGGCGAGGGAGGCATCTACTATGTCCGGATCCGGGCGGTTGATCCGGACGGTTATGAAGGCGAATTCACCCCGGCCCAGACCTTTGAAATAAAAGAATTTCCCTACCTGGAAGCCGGGGCAATAATGACCTGGATCGTCGGGGCCTTGATTATCATTCTTTAGGGGGGGTGAGGGGCGTTAGATAGATGGGTACTAAAGAAAACTCCCTTTGGGCTGCAAAAAATATCCGCAGCCGCCACCTGGTGATGGGGCTTGGATTCCTGATGGCGCTGGGACTGGCCGAGGCCATGGGGCTTTTCCTGGGCATGGATTTCTACGCCTACGACCTTTTTTTCAGGCTGAGGGGCGCCCAGGAACCGCCGAAGCGGGTCCTCATTGCTGCGGTTGATGAAAAATCACTCGGCCGGCTGGGGCGCTGGCCCATTTCCCGGAGGTATTATGCCGATTTCCTCCAGAAGGCCCGCCAGGCCGACGGCATCCTTGCCGACATTATCCTGGCCGAGCCCGGCAAGGACGATGCCCGTCTTAAATCGGCCCTGGAAGAATACCCCAGAATTATTCTGCCCGCCTATGTGGACCGCAGCCGTCACCTTGTGCTGCCTTCCCCCACCCTGGGCAGCCCCGCCGTGGGCCATGTCCACACGGAGCCGGGCATGGACGGGGTCGTCAGGCAGGTGTTCCACACCCTGATCATTGAAGGGCAGCGGCTGCCCTCCGCCGCATCCGCCCTTGACGGGTTTCTTTCCAACCAGCCGCCGGCCACGGCCGGCCGGTTCCGGATGGCCGGCGGGATCCGCCATGGCGGGGGGGGCATGGCGGCGATTTTACAGGAGGGGGGCAGGGGGATTAATTATTACGGGCCGCCGGGGACCATTCCAAGCCTTTCCTTTTCCGACATCCTGGAAAACAAGTATCCGCCGGTTTTTTTTAAGAATAAAATCCTGGTACTGGGCCTCACCGCCGCGGGCATTGACCAGGATCATCTGACAAGCTTCAGCCAGAACAGGGACCGGATGCCCGGGGTGGAGCTCCAGGCCACCGTTCTGGCCAATCTGCTGGACGGCTCCCAGATCCGGACCCTGGGCAAGGTGTGGCAGTGGGCGGGGATCATCCTGGCCTTTATGCTCTGCGCCCTCTGGTTTGCCCGGCTGGACAGCGCCTGGGCCCTGGCGTCAGGGGGGCTGGTCTGTTTCCTTTTTACCGGAACCGCTTATCTGCTCTTTGCCTTCGGCCGATTCTGGATCCCCCCGACACCTGTCTGGGCGGCCTTTGCCGGTGCACTGGTCCTGGGCCATATTATCAAGCTGGAAGCCATGGGGCGCAGGCTGATCCAGGCAAGGCAGGACTGGGAAACTTCCTTTGACGCCATTGCCGATGCCATTATTATCCGGGACCGGTCCGGCCGGCCCGTTCTAAGCAACCGTTCCGCCGCCAATGGCGCCCTTGAGGTGCTGGAACGCCACGGTGACGGGGAGTGCGGCGCACCGTCCGCGGTTTACGACCAAGCATTGGACCGTTATTTTGAACTTCAGTCTTTTATCCGGCCGGGCAAGGGAAACCGTCCTTCGGGCAGTGTCCATGTGGTCCGGGATGTCACGGAACGCACACAGCTTCGGCAGCAGCAGAAGGCCTTGGAGGCGCAACTCATCCAATCCCAGAAAATGGAGGCCATCGGCACCCTGGCCGGGGGCATCGCGCATGATTTCAACAATATCCTTTCCGCCATCATGGGATATACCCAGCTGGCTGCAGCATCGATCCCCGATGGAGAAGAGGCCAGGAAAAACCTGGAGGAGGTGCTCAATGCCAGCAGCCGGGCCGCAGATCTTGTGGCCCAGATTTTAAGCTTCAGCCGCAGAACAGATCAAAAAAAGGCGCCGCTCATGGTCCGGCCCATTGTTAAGGAGATTGTTCAATTATTGAAAGGGACCCTGCCCCAATCCATCCGGATCAAAGCCGATGTGCCCGGTAAAGAGAAGGTTTTCGGGGAAGCGGGCCAGATTTACCAGGTGATACTGAACCTTTGCACCAACGCCTACCAGGCCATCGGCAATGGGCCGGGAGAGATCAAGGTGATTGTGGAGCGCATCGATGTGGATCATACGGACCTGGGGCCTTTCCTGGAACTGGCCCCCGGCCCCTATGTGAAAATCAGTGTTTCAGATACCGGCAGCGGCATACCCGAGAAGATCAGAAATCGGGTATTTGAACCCTATTTTACCACCAAGGAAAAGGAGACAGGCACCGGCCTGGGCCTGGCCACCACCCACGGCATCGTTAAGAATCACGGGGGCAGCATCCGGTTTGATTCCAGCGAAAATGAGGGCACCTGTTTCCATGTCTACCTCCCCATGGCCCAACCCCATGCCAACGGCCCTATTCCCCCTGCCGGCGGGGAAGGCCGGGAATGGGTACAGGGGCGGCTGCTGCTGGTGGATGACCGGGAGGCGCTGGTGGAAACAGGATCCAGGCTTCTGGAAAATATGGGCTACGATGTGACGGCCAGGAATTGTCCCCAACAGGCACTGGCGGATTTTAAATCCGGGCCGGAGATATTTGATGCGGTAATCACCGACCTTTACATGAAAAAAATGACCGGCATTGCCCTGACGGAAAAGCTCCTCGAGGTGCGGCCGGACATTCCGGTTATCCTCTGCACGGGATACCACGACATCCTGACCAAGGAGGCTGCGGCCGCCTCGGGCGTCAGCGCGGTGGTGGAAAAGCCCTATTCCATCCGGGAATTGTCCTGGGCGGTGCAATCGGTAATGGCTAAAGGGAGGTAAAGCCGTTCAGTAAAAAAACGCCCGGAGAAGGGGCCGCAGGCGCGGCATCTTCTCCGGGCAGAGAGGCAGTGGGAATTGTCTCTTAATTCTTTCTGGAACTCAGTTCGGGGAACTGATGGTAGAAGTATTCGGTTGTCTTGCCATCGGCTTTATTTTCTTCGTTTTCCCTCAGCTCAATGCGGCGGATTTTGCCGGAAATGGTTTTGGGCAGTTCCTCCACGAACTCAATGATTCTGGGGATTTTGAATTTGGCCAGGACCTCAATGGTATGCTTGAACAATTCCAGGGCCAGTTCCTTGGAGGGTTCCTGTCCCGCGGCCAGGATGACAAAGGCCTTGACCAGCTGGTGGCGTTTGGGGTCGGGGACGCCCACGACCGCCGTTTCCATGACCGCCGGGTGCTCGATGAGGGCGCTCTCCACCTCAAAGGGGCCGACACGGTAGTCCGAGGATTTGATGACGTCGTCGGAACGGCCGACGAACCACCAGTATCCGTCCTTGTCGAAGGAGGCCTTGTCACCGGTGAAGTAGAGGCCGTGCTTGAAGGCTTCCTTGGTTTTTTCTTCGTTTTCAATATATTCCTGGAACAGGCCGATGGCCCGCCAGTTGGACAGCCTTACAACAATGTGTCCGGTGACGTCGGGGTCGGTAATTTCGGTGCCGTCGTCGTCGGCCAGGATGACGTCGTACATGTATGAGGGATAGCCGAAGGAGCCCAGGCGCATTTTCTTTTCCATCCAGGGCGGGTTGCCGATCATGCAGGTGGATTCGGTCTGGCCGTAGAAATCACGGATTTCGCAGCCCGTGGCCTCTCTCCACTGGTCGATGACCTCCGGGTTCAGGGGTTCGCCGGCGCTGATGGAATACTTCATGGCGCTCAGGTCATACTGGGAGAGGTCAAGGCCCACAAAGGCCCGCCAGGCAGTGGGCGGTGCGCAGAAGGAGTTGACCTTGTACTTGGCCACCTTTGAAATATATTTTTTAATATCCAGGGCCGTGAAATTAAAGCCGGTGGCCGTGGCACCCACGTTAAAGGGGGAGAAAAAGCTGCTCCAGGCCCATTTTGCCCATCCCGGGGCACTGAGGTTGTGGTGGACGTCGCCGGGCTCAATGCCGATGACCACGGCCGTGGACATATGGCCTAAGGGGTAGGAAACGGCGGAATGTCCCACCCGTTTGGGCAGTCCGGTTGTGCCGGAGGTGAAAAAGCAGAACAATACGTCTTCGCTTTTGACGACGGCGGCTTCGGCCTCAACAGCCTGGTCGGCAATGGCTTCATATGATACCCAGCCCTCTTTTTTACCCAGGACGATTTTGGCCTTGGGGGTGCAGTTTGCTTTTTCCAGGGCGTCGTCCACAAGGTCGGTGAGCCCTTCAAAGGCAATGATGGAGTCGGGGGGATAGGCTTCGAATCTGAACTGGATCTCCCTTTCGGTCATGGTGGTGGCCGTGGGAACGGATACCAGGCCAGCCTTGATGCCGGCAAAGGTGGCAAACCATGTCTGGGGGACGATGGGGGTGAGCATGTACAGGTTATTTCCCTGTTCCACGCCTTGGGAACGCAGGTAGTTCAAAAGCCTGTTGCCGTTTTCGGCCAGTTCCGTATAGGTATACTGGGCTTCTTCATCCGTATCCAGGTCCGTCCAGATCAATGCTGTCTGGTCGCCGCGTTCTTTGACGTGAATCCCTTCAAATATTTCCGCCGCCCAGTTGAAGGTTTCGGGCAGCTCGGATTTGTTCAGCTTCTCGAAGAACTTCTGCGCTTCGACTTCGCGCTTGGACATATCCTGGATCTCATTCAGGGCCATTGCCTCTCTGTAGGTGCTTTCCAACGACATTTGCTTCCTCCGAGTTTTGATTTAAGCCATGGGTATACCGACAGTCATACCTAAAATTTATCGCCAGTTGATCGCCTATAGTCTTATAAAGCTGGCGCAATTCTACAATCGGTTGAAATCTGATTTTAAATATAGGTGTTTTTGTAGGTTTGGATGGCAAATCCTATTCGCTTTCTGTAGGTTCATACGCCTACAAAAATCTGTGGTCGAATCCCAGCAGTCCCGGCCTATATTATCGCCCATGTATTTTGGGCTTAACCCGTCGGGGCCGGGCTTGAACCCCGTTCCGGTGAACTGCGGCCACGGCCGGATCAATACCGGTAAGGTATATACGCAGTTTAGAGTATTTCTGAGTCTTGGCCGCTGGCGTCTGCATTTATTCTTGTTTTTTTTGATTAAAATTGTAAAATGCGCTGTTTTTTATTGGCTAATTTTGATTAAATTTAGTGTGTTATACAAGAAAGATACATACAAGGAAAATAAAATGGACGGATCAGAAAAAATAAAATTTACAAAATCGCTTCGATTTACCATCAGCACCATCCTTCTGGTGGTGTCCCTGACCATCCTGCTGGGGTTTGAGACCTTTCAGTATTTGAATACACGGTCAGGGATGTTCTCTGACCTTGAGGCCTTCAGTGAAAATACATCCCTGCGGATGTCCCAATACCTGGCCAACCCCATGTGGGCTGTTGAAAAGAAGGTTATCGAATCCCTGATGGAATCTGAAATGCTGGATAAGAATGTGCTGGGCATCCTGGTTTACGATACTGACGGAAAAACCTTAATTGCTGGAAAAGGCAGGGACAACGCCTGGAATGTGGGCCCCGCGTCCCCGCTTCTGTCCCAGGACGGCCCCGGCCAGGATTGTTTTGTCAAATCAAAGGATATCTATATGCCCGGCGTGGAGGACAAGAAACTGGGCTCGGTGACCGTCTATGTGACCAAGCAGTTCGCAAAAAAAGAGCTTACCGGTGTCCTGGTCAATAGTTTTATTGCCATCGTGCTTCTTAACCTGATACTGATCCTTGCCATCGGCGCCAGTCTGAAGCGGCTGGTGCTGACCCCCCTGGACAATGTGATTGCTGCCACGGAGAATATGAGCAGTGGGGACTTGAAAACCCCCATTTCAACGGATGCGGATAATGAAATCCGTATACTTGCCGAAAGTCTGGAACGGGTGAGGATGAGTATGATTGCAGCCATGCGGTGGCTTCAGAAGAGGTGAATCCCATGAAACATCTGCTGACGGTCCTGGTGTCAAGTCTCCTTCTCATTTCCGGCGTTCATGCCGGCGAAACCGTGGTCACCCTGGCCAGCGGGGAGTGGGCCCCTTATCTTTCCAGAAATCTGGTCCACAGGGGCTTTGCCTCCCATGTGGTGGAGCGGGCCTTTGAGATTGCCGGTATAAAGGTGGATTATCAGTGGTATGATAATTTCTGGAAACGGGCTTATAAGGACGCAAAAGACGGAAAAGTGGACGGTTCGCTGGTCTGGTCCAGAACGCCTGAGCGGGAAAAGGAGATGTACTATTCGGACCCCGTATTCAACGGAAAGGCAGATGTCTTTTTTTATCTGAAAGACAGCGGATTTGACTGGCGCACCTATGTGGATCTGAACGGGAAAGTACTGGGCGGCACCATCGGGTACAACTATGGCGAGGCGTTTAACCAGGCGGTTGAATACGGAGATTTCAGGGTCATCCGGATAAAAAACGATTATCTGAATTTTAAGGCGTTGCTGCTGGGCCGGATAGACGCATTTATAGCCGGTAAAACCGCCGGCTATAAAGTCTTGAAAGAAAATTTTTCAGCGGATGAGGTATCACGCATCACCCACCATAAAAAGCCTGTCCGCATTGCTACATACCATCTGATCCTGAGCCGGAAAGTCCCTGAGAACAGGGCGGTCATGGAAAAATTCAATGCCGGCATCACGGCGTTGAAAACCAGCGGGGAATACCATGAGATGCGAGTCAATTTTGAAAACGGGTATTATTCAACCCCTGTGGAGTGATCCGCCGGCGGCCGGGCCCTTTTCCGGGCGGCCCGGCCCCCTTTTAATATCCTTTTTCTCTGCCGGAAACCGGCACAAATTTTTCATCTCTTAAAAATAAGTCAAAACGGTCAAGTCTCTCCTTTGAAATTTAGGGATTGCTCAACCCCTTTCCCTGAAAACCGCCAACCCTTAAAAAAAACGGTTGTGCGGTGCGGATTGCATGTCTTTACAGCCTGTTAACTGCGTTGACTTTGCGCGGATCTTTTCATATACCTGGGCATGTCCCTTTTACCATCCGCTTTAATGGGTTACAAAAACAGGAGATAAGCCAGTGGAACAAAAATTCATCATGACCGCATTCGGCAAAGACCGCCCCGGTATCGTGGCAGAGATTTCAGAAATCATTTTTGAACACCAGTGCAACCTTGAAGACTCAAACATGGGCCGGCTGGCCGACGAGTTTACCCTGATCCTGCTGCTCAGCGGCTCTGGGGACGACCTCCAGGACAGGCTCTCCCGGGACTGCAAACGTCTGGAGCGTGAAAAGGACATCTATGTCTTTATCCGCCCCCTGGACTGGCGGCGCCCGGAGGCCAAAAACGGCAACGGGTACCATACCATTGAGGTGGAAGGAATTGACCAGGCCGGTATTGTTTACAAGGTTTCAAAGCTGCTGGCCGGCGAACAGATCAACATCGAAACCCTGAGGTCCAAGAAGAAATTCTCTCCGAACAGCGGCACGGCCATGTACGCCATGATGATCAACGCCAAGGTGCCTGACACCATCACCTTGGATGCCCTGGGGGACAAGCTGGAGGAACTGGCCAATGAACTCCACGTGGATATTACCCTGGATTAACCCGGCCTGAACCATAAAAGGCCGTTGCTGCCCCGCGTGCCTGTTCCCTTTTTTTCTAACAGGCCGCGGGTGGTTAAACACCCGGTCTGCGCATTTATCATTCAATTCCGGCAAGTTCCTCTGAACAGATCCAATACATAGCTTTTATGCCCGATACGACAGGGCGCCTTCCCGATCATTCAATCATGTTACCCCTCCTTTGTGGCCCGGTTTGAAGGCCGCGCCAGTCTTCCTGGGGCAGTTTTATACAATTCTTTAATTCGGAAACTGATCATGGACATGAAATATAAAAATGCCGCAGACAACCGGCCTGGAAGGGGCCAGAATCATTTTTACTTTACCGTTGTTATGGTTTAACATGGGCCCTTCATACAGGCCCCTTTGTTGAATCTGGAATAGAAGCGGGGCAGGGAGGCTCCCGGAACCGGCCGCGGGAACAGGACTGTGAATAAGGAGACCCATGAATTTTGAAAGACTCAGGCTGCTGCTCATTGCCGCATTTATGATGGTCTCACTGGTGCCTTTGGCGGCATTGGGATTCAAGGTGATCTCCCAGGGGCAGATTCTGATTGAAGACAAGGCCTCCTCTTACCTGAAAGGCCTGGCCCAGGGCAATGCCGCGGAAATCGGAGATTTCATCGCCGAACGGCTCAGGGATATCAACAGCCTCTCAAACCTGCTCTGCATCTTCGGATATGACAGGGAAAAGCTTGCCTCCCATTTTGAACAGATGAAAGACGCCTATGAACCCTACCTTGGTTTTGTGGTGCTGAATAGAGCCGGGGAACCGGTATTCTCAACACTGGACGGGGCCCAGCCTGTATTCGGCGGGAAGCCGTTCTTCGCCCATGTCCGGGATGCCGGGAAGGGGAGGGTGTTCGGGTTTGACCGTGGGGAAACCAGGATTCCGGCGCTGATGATCTGTTCTCCAATCCGGGATTCGTCAAGACAGGGGTGCGGCCATCTCTGTGCCCTGGTTGATTTCAGGCGGGTGGATGCCCTGCTGGGGAAAAGCAAGATTGAGGTGACCGGAGAGGTTTACCTCGTTGATGGGACAGGCCGTTTTTTATCTGCCTCGCGGTTTGGGGCGGAGGCCCTTAAAACTAAAATTTCAATGGCAGGGATCCAGGGAAACACCCACGGTCTTTACGAAACCATGGACTACCGCGGAGAGCGTGTCCGCCAGGCCTATCAAAAGGTGGATGGGTTCCCGTGGTATGTGATCGCCGACCAGGATATGGCTGAAATTCTGGACCGGATCAGGAAACTGGGCCGGGATGCGGTATGCTACGGCATTCTTACGGCATTGATTGTCTCCTGCCTGGCCTTTTTGGTTTCCACGGGGATCGTCAACATACTCAAATCCAAATACCGGTATGAAAAAGAATTGGAATTCCAGGTGATACAAAAGGAGAAGCTGGCCTCCCTCGGCCTGTTGACCTCGGGGCTGGCCCATGAACTGAATACCCCCCTTGCCAATGCCCTTTTGTACACCCAGATTGCAAAGGAAGAGATAAATGAGCCGGAAACCCGTGTGGAAACCGTTCAGGAGCGGCTTTCCACCGTGGTGGATGAGATCCGCCAGGGAAGCCGGATCATACGGAACCTTCTGGATTTTTCCCGCCATTCCCGCCACGACGGGTGTCGAACCGATGTGAACGAAACATTGGAAAAATTGATGAAGATCGCCGGGCCCCATTGTGAGTCCAGCGGGATAGACGTGGAAACCAAGCTGCAAAACGGGCTTCCCAAGGTCAATGCCGATGCCAGCACCATCCAGGCCATCCTCACCAACCTGGTTGCAAATGCCATCGAAGCCATGCCCGAAGGCGGCGGTTTAATCCTGAAGACCCGATATGTTGAGGTGTTGAAAATGATAAAAATAGAGGTCCGGGATACCGGCCCCGGCATCCCCCGGCAGGTGCTGGGCAAGATTTTTACCCCCTTTTTCACCACCAAACAGCAGGGCCGCGGCACCGGCCTGGGCTTATTCGTCAGCCATGAAATGGTCCGGAAACTGGGAGGGGACCTCAGGGTGGTCAGTTCGACTTCGGCAGATGCGGTCAAAACCGGCACCCTTTTTACGGTAGAGTTGCCCGTTGACTAGGCAGGAGGCATATATGAACAATTACCGGATTCTCATCGTCGAAGACGACCCCAAAATGAACCAGGGGCTCGTGCACATTCTTTCCAAACAGGGATATAAGGCCGAGTCCGTTGACAGAGCGGAAACCGCCCTGGAAAAAATCAAGGATACGGCCTATGACCTGATCATCACCGATTTGAAGCTTCCGGGCATTGACGGGATGGAACTGCTCAAGGCTGTCAAGGAGTATGATCCCGGGGTCCTCATTCTGATGATTACGGCCTATGGAACGGTGGATACGGCTGTGGCCGCCATGAAGCAGGGGGCTGAAGATTATGTTTTAAAGCCCTTTGATATGGAGGAACTTCGCCTGGTGGTTCAAAAGACCCTGGAAAAGCGGGCCCTTTTTCTGCAGAATCTGCGGCTGCAGCGGCAGCTTAAGAAAAAATACGCCTTTGATAATATCATCGGCACCAGTGAAGCCATGATGACGGTTTTCAAAACCATTAACAATGTCAAGGATTCACAGACCACGGTGCTGATCAGGGGGGAAACCGGCACCGGAAAAGAACTGGTGGCAAGGGCCATCCATTTTAACAGCGGCCGGGCGGGCAAGCCTTACCTGCCGGTCAATTGTGCCGCCCTCAATGAGAACCTGCTGGCCAGCGAACTTTTCGGCCACACCAAGGGGGCATTTACCGGTGCGGTTTCCGATAAGCAGGGGCTGTTTGAAGCCGCCCACGGGGGCACCATCTTTCTGGACGAAATCGGAGATATCGGCATGGGGCTCCAGCAGACATTTCTAAGGGCGCTGGAGAGCGGTGAAATACAGCCGGTGGGGTCCTTTGAACGGAGGCGGGTCGAGGTCCGGATCATTGCGGCCACCCATAAGGACCTCGAGGCCATGGTGGCCAGGGGGGATTTCAGAAAAGACCTTTATTACCGGCTCAACGTCGTCATGATTGATTTGCCGCCATTAAGGGCCCGCAAGGGGGATATCGGGCTTCTGGCCCACCATTTTCTACGGCAGTATGCCGCCCGGAATAAGAAAAATATAGACCGGATCTCCAAGGCGGTGCTGGGGCACCTGGAGGCCTATGGGTGGCCCGGAAATGTCAGGGAACTGGAAAACATCATCGAACGGGCCACCCTGTTTGAGGAAAGCCGTGAAATTACCATGGACAGTCTGCCTGAAGTCATCCGCAATCCCCCGGCCCCGCCCGTGGGAATTGAGGGCGGCCAGGATATTGAGTCCCTTGAACAGCTGAGCCGGAATCATATCGAAAAGGTGCTGGACCTGACTGCGGGGAACAAGACCCAGACTGCCAGGCTGCTGGGGATAGACCGGTCTACCCTGTGGCGTATCATGAACCGCCTTCACCTTCATTAAGCATAACCTGGGAAAGTCCTTTCCTTTTCATAGCCCGGTGCAATCTGCAACACCTGTTGCACACTGCACCGGGTTTCTTTTGCTCTTTCTTTCCGCTTTCGGGGCAGGATGTCCTATGATTTCGAACGCTTAGTTATTCTCTCGTCAACTGGTATGCTCTTTGCTCTTGGAGAGGAATCAACAGCGCCCCGGATGGCCGGCTTTCTCTTGCACCCATACGACCTGCCTGTGCGGAAGGGCCGTCCGGGGCCTGCAAAAAAAACAATAATACATACAAGGAGAGTGAAGATGGAAAAATTTTATTTTGGCAACCTAAGGGACTGGGATCAGGTTCTGGAAAAATTGGAGGGACTGATCAAGGCCGGGCGGCTGGGAGATTTTCAGGGCGAATTAATCCGCCTGCTTCGGTTTGACCAGAACTGGCGGCTCAGGGAGGCTGCCATAGAATCTTTGATATTCATTGATACGCCGGGTTTTGCACTGGCCAGGGAGGTTTTTTCAATCGTTCAGCGAAAAGATCTTTATTACGATGTCAGGATACTCGCCGTGGACGCTCTCTCAAAACTCATGGTCAGGATTGTGGATCGCCGGGACCTGGACCGGGAAGAGATCAATGCCTTTTTTGACCAGACCATCAGGGAATTGTCTGAATACCTTAAAACGCCCGAACCGCCGAAATTCCATGATGCCCTGAACGAATCGCTGAGCCGGCTCAGGCATCTTGGAAAAGCGGCCTAGGGGATAGAGGGAGGCGTTTAACCCAGAAAAACAGGAGTGATACCATGCGAATCGGAATACCCAAAGAGATCATGTTCAATGAAAACAGAGTCGCAGCACTGCCGGAAACCGTTGAAAAATTTAAAGACCTGGGATTTGAGGTCTTGGTTGAAACCAACGCCGGAAAAGGCGCATTCGCCGATGATGAGGCCTATGCAAAGGCCGGCGCCCTTATCGCCAAGGATGCCGAAGCCGTCTATGGGCGTGCGGATATCATCCTGAAGGTTAAGGAACCCCTGTTTAACGAGGACTTTGGCTGCCATGAGATTGATATGCTCCAAGAGGGGCAGATTCTTATCACCTTTTTGCATCCGGCCGCCCCGTCAAATCACGGGGATGTCAAAAGGATGATGGACAAAAAGGTCACCGCCTTTACCATGGACGGGATTCCCAGGATTTCAAAGGCCCAGCGCATGGATCCCCTGACCTCCATGAGCGCCATCACCGGTTATAAATCCATCATCATTGCCGCGGCCAATTTCCCCAGGTTCATCCCCATGGTGGGCACCTCCATCGGTATGACCCAACCGGCCAAGATCCTGGTGGTCGGTACGGGGGTGGTGGGGCTGCAGGCCATTGCAACGGGCAAGCGCCTGGGCGGTTCGGTCACGGCGGTGGACATCCGGCCCGATGCCAGAACCGAAGCCCAAAGTTTGGGGGTTAAGGTCGTGGGGTTTGATCTGCCAGCCGAACTGGCGGTGGGGGAGGGCGGATATGCCAAAGCCCTTTCCGGCCAATGGCTTGAAAAGGAGCGGCAAGCCCTGGCGCCCCTGGTGGCCGATGCGGATATTGTCATCCTTTCCGCCCTGGTGCCCGGGGAAGTGGCCCAGCATATTCTCACCCGGCCCATGGTGGAACGCATGCGGCCGGGGTCGGTTATTGTCGACGTTTCCATTGACCAGGGCGGCAACTGCGAACTGACAGACCCGGGAAAGGAGATTGTCCACAAGGGGGTTTATATCTGCGGAATCAAGAATATACCGGGCTCCCTGCCGGTCCATTCCTCCTGGCTCTACTCCCAGAACCTCTACTATTTTGTGGAGAATCTGTTCAAGGGCGGGGCCGACGGATTTGACCTGGAAGATGAGATCGTCCGCAGCGCCCTGGTGACCCACAGGGGGGATCTCATGCACAGCGGCACCCTCAAGGCCATGGGCCTTTAATGAAGATAACCGGCAGCCATGCGGCCTGTGGGCGGGACACTGTCCCTTCACGGGCGGCATGGTCTGCGGGTAATGTTTTACATCTTAACTTCCGGAGCATACCAATGACCAATCTCTTATTGCTGGCCGGGGTATTTGTTTTTTCCTTCGGGCTCGGCTATTTTTTGATTTCCAGGATTCCCCCCCTGCTTCATACCCCGTTGATGTCCATGACCAATGCCATATCCGCCGTGACCATCCTGGGCGTTCTGATACTTTTTTCCGTTGGATCCACACCGGCCGAGCAGGCCATGGGCGGGGTCGCCGTTATCATGGCCGCATTTAACCTTGTGGGCGGATTCGCCATTACGGACCGGATGCTCAATATGTTCAAAAATAAAGGGGAAGGGGGGCAGGAACCATGATGGATACCCATACCGCTGTCTCCCTCTTTTTCGACCTTGCCGTGATCGGGATGCTGCTGCTGGGGATCTGGCTTTTCGGCGCCCCCCATACGGCCAGGCGGGGCAACATGGCCGCTGCCCTGGCCCTGGCCGGTGCCGCCGGGCTGATTCTGATGCGCAACGGCGCCCACCACCCCTGGCTTTTGTTATTCTGTCTTCTGGCCGGATCATCTGCCGGCTATGTGGTGGCCCGTAAGGTGGACATGATCCAGATTCCGGCCATGGTGGCCTTTCAGCACGGCGCCGGCGGGGTGGCCGCTTTTATGCTCTCTTTTGCGGAATTGATGCGGGGGGCCGGCCGGCTGGGCGTTTTAAATGAAATCTCCGGCCTTCTGGGCCTGGCCATCGGCGCTTTGACATTCAGCGGCAGCCTGGTGGCCGCCGGGAAACTGGCCAATAAACTGCGCCAGGCACCGGTGTTTTTAAGCCGGCATACACGGGTAACCCTGATGAGTCTATCGGTTATCCTGGGGCTGATTATTGCGGCCATGGTAATGCCCGAAACCGGCAGGCCTGCTGTTTATCTTCTTCTTATTCTGGTTTCGGCCCTATTCGGTATTGTCTTTTCCATGCGGATCGGCGGGGCCGACATGCCGGTGCTCATCTCCTTTTTAAATGCCACGGCAGGTGTCGCCGCAGCCTTCTGCGGGATGATCATAGAGAACAAGCTGCTGATTTCCTGCGGTGCCACCGTGGCGGCCTCGGGAAGCATACTCACCCATGTGATGTGCCGGGCAATGAACCGCAGCCTTTTACATGTATTTTTACCCAAGGGGCGGCCCCAACCGGTCCCGCCAGGGCAGAGGCAGGAGCGGGGAGAAAAAGAGAAGAATGAATCCGGACAAAAATGGGGCCATGAAGAAAATCAGCCGGTTGTGGACAGGGCGGGGGCAGAAAGAGGGGAGGGCTTTTCCAGGGCCCTGGAACATGCCGCCAATGCCCAAAGGGTGATCATTGTCCCGGGCTACGGGATGGCCGTGGCCCAGGCCCAGTTCGCCCTCCTTGAGTTGGCCGGAAAGCTGATGGCCATGGGCAAAAGCGTTAAATTCGCCATCCATCCGGTTGCCGGCCGCATGCCCGGGCATATGAACGTCCTCCTGGCTGAGGCGGGGATTGATTACGACCTCCTCGTTGAAATGGACGAGATCAACCCTGAGTTCAGTAAAACCGATTTGACCCTGGTGGTGGGGGCCTGTGACGTGGTCAACCCGGCCGCCATTGAGGTTGATGGATCTCCCATATCCGGCATGCCCATATTGCTCACCCATGAATCGAAGGCCGTGGTCTGCTGCAACCTGGATTCAGAACCCGGATATTCCGGGGTGGAAAATCCCCTCTATGGCAACGGCAATACCATCATGCTGATGGGGGATGCCAAAGAGAGCGTTCAGCATCTGGCCGACCATCTTCTGGACATGCCTGTGGGCAGGCCCGGTGAACCCGGCACGCCCGGCATGCCTGATGGGGATCCCGCCGGAGACCGGATGGAAACGGCAGTGAATGCCCTGGCTGCCGCCAAAAGGATCATTGTTATTCCCGGGTACGGGATGGCCGTTGCTCAGGCCCAGTTCAAAGTGGCGGAACTGGCTGCCCTGCTTGAACAACGGGGGGCTGATGTCAAATTTGCCATCCACCCGGTGGCGGGGCGGATGCCGGGACATATGAATGTGCTCCTGGCCGAGGCCGAGGTGGACTATGAGGACCTCTGCGAGATGGATGAAATAAATCCGGAATTCCAGGACGCGGATGTGGCCATTGTCTTTGGCGCCTGCGATGTGGTCAACCCGGCGGCAATGGAGAGCGAGGGAACGCCCATATCGGGAATGCCGATTCTTTCGGCCCACGAGGCCGGAAGGGTGATTGTCTGCAACTTTAACGCTGATCCCGGGTATTCCGGTGTGAAGAATACTTTATATGAGGACCCCAAGACCCTTTTTCTCCAAGGCGATGCCGGCTCGACGGCCGGGGATCTGATTTATGGACTGAAAACGGCCAATTGATAGAAGCGATTATTCCGACCAAATCCTTTTTAGGCCCTTTTGCTGTTGACCTGGCAGCAAAAGGGCCTGCCCCTGCAATAAAGAATCCGCCAAGTTTTGTCTGCCTGAATAAAGAATGTTGTGAACCATTATTAATTTTGTATAATGGGTTTTTAAAACAGCCAAGGAGGTTATCATGAGCCAGGCGGAAAAAGAGACCTTTGAAGCCTTTATCAAATCATTTTTTTACGGCAGCCGGTCAGACCTCTCCTTTAAGTTCATGTCTGACTTTTCCGAAGACCAGGCATCGGATTTCATCAGGGGGCTTTTCGCCGCCCTTATTAACGCCGTGGACGACGATGATCTTTCCTTGGTGAAGCAACGGGTGATGGCCGGGCAGGCAGAGGCTTACGGCGGCGGTCATCTCAAGGGATTTACCTACGGGGAGGGCCCCTTTGTTCCCCTTGAGAAACCGCTGTCCCAGGCCACCCTTTCCCTGTTGACCTCCAGCGGCCATTTTGTGGCGGGAGACGACCCCGCCCCCCTGGGCGTCGAGGGGATGACCCAGGCCGAGGCCGAGGCCAGGATCATGGAGTTTATCAAGGAACCGCCCCAGCTTTCCGTGATTCCCTTTGGGACGGCAGCGGATAGCATACGTGTCCGCCACGGCGGATATGATATCCGGGCCGTCCAAAAGGATTACAACGTTGCATTTCCCCTGGCGCCGATGAAGGCGCTTCAGGAGGAGGGGCGGTTCAAGTCCCTCACCCCGGCCGCCTTTTCATTTGTGGGGGCCTGCGCCCAGAAACGGCTGATCAAGGAAACCCTGCCCCGATGGACCGACGCCATGCAGTCCCAGGGGGCGGATGCCGTGGTCCTGGTGCCGGTCTGACCGGTTTGCCACATGTCCGTGGGACATGTCGCAAGAAGTTTTGAAGCCGCCGGTATCCCGACGGTGGTCATTGCAGTCAAAGCCTTTGAAAACCGGATGCGGTCCATGGCCCTTCCCAGGGTGGTGTTAACATCCGAGCTGTTAGGGCGGCCGTTGGGCGGACCTTTCCAAACCTCAAAGCAAATCAGGTATTTAAAGCTGGCCTTGAATTTATTGGTTGATGCCAGACAGAATGGTACCGTCATACTTGCTGAGTAGACGGCAGGGCGGCCTCATTGGGTCCCGCACCCGCAACGTGGGTTGCCAGGAGAGGCGGCACCATTTTAAAAAGCAGGCGAAAAAACGGTATCCCTATTCTTTTTTGTCCAATACCTTCCTGATTGTTTCAAGCAGATCGGCCATTATCACCGGTTTGTACAAAAACGCATCGATATTTAATGCCTGGGCTTTCTGCTCATCAAGGATTTCGCTGAATCCAGTGCAGATAATGATCGGGATATCCGGCCGTTTAAGGTGGATTTTTTTCACCAGAAGATCTCCGGTCATTTTGGGCATTGTCATGTCGGTAATCACCAGATCATAGGCGTCGGCATGTTGTTGAAAGTGGTCAGCCGCCTGGGTGCTGTCTAAGAATGTTTTTACCCTGTATCCGTATCTGCTCATGGTTTCTCTGGCCACGTCAAGTTGTATTTGTTCATCATCAACGAATAAAATGCGTTCAGTACCTCCCTGTGCGGGTTCAATGGCAATCGCGGATTCAATCCCCTCGGGCGCTGAGATAATGGGAATAAAAATGTGCATGGCGGTCCCTTGGTCCGGTTCACTGTAGAGGGAGATAAATCCGCCGAGATCGGTGATGATTTTATGGACAGTGGAAAGCCCGATTCCGGTTCCTTCTCCCATTTCTTTTGTTGTAAAGAACGGATCAAAGGCCTTTTTCTGGATATCCGAAGCCATTCCTGTTCCGGTATCCTCAACGGTAATTTTCAGAAACTCACCGGCCAGCATATCTGGGCGGCTGGAAAGGTCTTCCTGGTCCAAAACAACATCCTGGAGTTTGATGGAAAGCACCCCGCCTTTTTGTTTCATGGCATGGACCGCATTGGTGCACAGGTTCATCAGGACCTGGTGAATATTGGTTGCATCGGCTTGAATGTAACTTTTTGAATTCAGGGACTGCTTGATTTCAATGGTGGACGGTATGGAGGCCCTCATCAGCTTAAGCACCTCCTTAACGATGGCGACCGGCCTGAAGAGGCTGACTTCTCCTTTCTGGCTTCTGCTGAAGGAAAGAATCTGCCTGACCAGATCCGTGGCACGGCCGCCGGCTTCAAGCACCCGCCCAAGCATTTCATTGGTTGACGGCCTGTCTTTTGTGTCCATCAAAGCCAGTTGGGTGAAACCGATCATGCCGGCCAGAATATTATTGAAATCATGGGCGATTCCTCCGGCGAGGGTCCCAATGGCTTTCATTTTTTGTGATTGGTGCAGTTCCTGCTCTAATCTAAGCCGGTTTGCTTCCGCGTTTTTACGTTCGCTGATGTCCTGGACAACAATAACAAGCCCTTCAATCTGGGTGCTGGCACCCTTCATGACGGATGTTGATACCAATATGGTCTTTTTTCTGCCCTCTTGATCAGAAAATTCATATTCAAGGTCCTTCACTGTTCCCAGCGTAAATAGTTGGTCAATGTCATTTTCACTGATCCTGGAATGTTTACCCTCTGGCAGCAGAACGCTGATGTGTTGGCCTAAAAGGTCCTCTTTCCTGGCACCTGTCTGATCAAGCACCGTTTTATTTATGAGTTTGATGGTTTTTTGGGTATCAATCACAATCAGGGAGTCCGTCATGGTTTGAATGACGTTATGAAGGTAGTTCTTTGTATGGGTCAATTCCTGCTGTGAAGAACGAACCTGGCCTAACATCACGTTAAAAGACGTTGCCAGGCGGCCGACTTCATCATTGCCTTGCAGTTGGATCTTTGTTTTTTCGGAAAAATCCCCGGAAGCGATCCTTGCCATTGTGGCGTTCACCGTATCCACAGCAAATTGCAGTTCATCGACAAATTCATCGAGTTCATTGGCCATCACTCCCAATTCGTTTTTGCTGTCTAATCTCAACCGGTTTCGCAGGTTCCCCGCTTTGATCTCCGAGATCATATTTTTCATATGTTCAACGGGACCGGTAATGCCCTTTAAAATTATTATCCCGCTGATAATGCTGATCACCAGCCCAAGAAAAATAGATATCCAGATGGCAAAGATGGAGCTGATTGAGCCGTCCAGCACAGAGTTCTGCGCCTTTCTGTCGATGGTATGGGTGGTGTCAAATACCTCGCCCAGAATCTTTTGAACCGTTACCATCTCCGTATTCAGCCTGGCGAATGCGGCATCAACCGCTTTTTCGGCAGCAAGGTATTGATTGTAAACGGTTAACAATCCGTCTTCATTAAGGGCGGTTTGAGTCAATTGCCCCAATGCGTTTTCGACCCGGTGATAACAGGCATGTTCTTCCTGAAGCTCCACCCTGGCTCTGATGCGCTTAAGCCGATTCTCGATTTTCCTGAATGCTTTAGCGATCTCTTTTTCCAATTGGGCTAACTTCTCCGCATCTTTTTCAATGAGGGCAGATGTCAATAGGCTCTGTATTTGAATGATATATTCATGGATTTTGTTTGCGGCGTCCACTTGAGGAAAAATCAGATTAAATACGATTGAAATCCGTTCTTCCATCTCTTCTATCTTCATTGCCCTGGCTTGTATGGTGGTTCTGATTTCCTCCTCCTGTTCTCCGATAAGAGAATACGCCGTGTTGGCAAAGGCCGATAAGGAGGTCTCAAGCCGATGTATTTGCTGATTGAATTCAAGCTGCCGGTGATGCAGTGTTTTTTCATGGGCCAACCTGTTTTGATTGAGTTTAACCACTTGCTGTGTCTGCTCAAAATAGGTTTGCCGGATCTGACGCAGTGAGCCGGTATCAATGTTGAGATCGCGTCTCTCTTCGATCAAGGTGATGATGGTTTCAAAACTCTTATCCTTCTTTTGATCCGAATTCTCTAATATTCTGGTTATCCGGCGGATATCTGTTTCGTCACTGGCCTTTAAGAGGCTTCTAAAAAGAGATTGGCTTTTGTTTATTTCATCGAACAAACTGCCGGATTCCGATGCCAATGGCGAGGTGACATTCAACAGGGTTTCAACATTCGACTTCGACTGATAGACAAAGGTCAGGCTAACACCGCCGACGATGACGATAATCGCAGTAAGGATTGAAAACCCCATCAATAGCTGAGCGCGGATACTTAAATTTTTCATACTGAAACCCAATGATTAACCATCAATTATCGGGGCGCATAAACCTGAACACGGTCATTGGCCGTATCGGCGATATATACCCAGCCTGTTGTTTTATCCACAAACACGCCGTGAATGTTCCCGAATTGTCCTTTGCCCGAGCCTTTTGTTCCCCACATGGTAATATGCTTTCCGGTCCTGCTGAACACCTGAACCCGATTATTGCCGAGTTCTCCAACATAGATGTTGTCATCTTTATCGATCCCAATACCGGTATTGGCAAACAATTGGCCTTTCCCGGATCCGGAACTGCCGATGATTCTTATTACCTGGGCTGTTTTATTGGCCGGATCTACAGCATAAACAACCAGTCTGTCGTTTTTAAGATCGCTGACGATCAATTCCCCATGACTGTTGAACTTGGCGGCTTCAGGATTGTTCAACTGGTTTCTGCCACTCCCCTTGGCGGCGAATGAAAAGATAAATCCGGTATCCAGATTCCATACAGATACTCTGTGGTTCCCTGCTTCGGGCAAATAGTAATACCCATCCCGGATGTCGGTGAATTCGGATCTGATATTTTCACCTGGACCTGATCCATATCCACTGAAACTCTTTACCCACTCATAGTTTTCAGTGTAGATCTCAACCTCTCCGGTATTGTAGTCAGCCACCCAGATATTGCCTGACGGATCGACAGATATCCCTTCCGGTTTATCCAGGTTTTCATCTTCATCCCCTTTACCGCCGAACCGGGTAATAAACCTCCCGGTTTTTTTATCAAACACCTGGACCCATGCCGTTGCTGCATCTGTAATCAGCAAATGCTGCCCGTTTCTTGCCAGCGCAAAATCTTCTACATATTTAAATTGCCCCTCACCACTTCCCCTCGATCCAAACGTCATTACATGTTTAAATGTAAAGGCAAAGGCATTGCCTGCAGACAAGAGACTCGAAAGCAGCAAAATGGCAAACGCCTTTTTCATATTATCTCCTTTTCGTAAAATTATGCGCTGTTGTAAAAAAGTCCGGGGGTTAATATGGTTGAAAAGCTGCGTCTGTGGCAGGTGTCACTTGTTTTATCACCGCAAAAAAAACGACGGAGTCACAGCGGCCGCTTTATAAAGAAATTATCACAAATAGGGGGGGAGGTACAACAAGTTCTCAAATGGCGGGTTAGCGGGCTCTGTGGCTTGCTGACACCCCCCATTACCCAGAGGGGAAAAAATCTGAAGGGCCGGAGCCGGACCGGGAAAGCAGGGCAAAAAGCAAAAAAGGCTTTCAGCAGAAACTGAAAGCCTTGATAGTCTAAGTGGCGTCCCCAAGGGGATTCGAACCCCTGTCGCCGGCGTGAAAGGCCGGTGTCCTGGACCGGGCTAGACGATGGGGACGCATGGTCTTTTTTAAAATGGCGCGAGTGACGAGACTCGAACTCGCGGCCTCTAGCGTGACAGGCTAGCGTTCTAACCAACTGAACTACACCCGCGCATTCTAAAAAAGTATGGTGCCCAGGAACAGAATTGAACTGCTGACACGGGGATTTTCAGTCCCCTGCTCTACCGACTGAGCTACCTGGGCTCACAAGAATTGGGTTTATACAGATCTTCTTTCTTCCTGTCAATCGTTTTTTGAATTTTGTTTGAAAAAAGTTTCGGCGGATGGGACTCCCTCTCTGAAAAAGCGGCTCTCTCCCTTCCAGTGGATGCGGACGGAGCCGGGCCGCACCCTTTTGGGGGTGACCTTCAGGTCCATTGCCATCAGGCGGGCGAGGGTGAGGATTTTTGTCGGCCGCCCGGCATGGGAGCCGGTGTGGATTCCCCGGGCGGACAGTATGCGGTCCATCACCGCTTCATCCAGGGTGGCGCAGACCGAATAGGGGCTGGACCAATTGGGCTTCCCGGGCGGTGAGGGAGGCTCAATGGTAAGGATGCTGACCCCGTTTTGGTAATGGGTATAGCTGACAATGCCGTAGTTCCCTTTTTGGGTGTGGGGCGGGCGCTGTTGGAGGCGGTCAAGGGAAGGGTAGAACCGGGGCCTTGGAAAGACCACGCCGCTTTTTTTTGAAAGTGCGCCATAGGTTGTTTCGTAGTTCCCCGATGCATGCCACACTGTCCAGCCCGGGATGCCTGTTTTCCGGACCGCAGCCAGCTGGGCAATAATCTCACTGCTGTCGTACCAGAATCCCTGGAGCCAGGGCCTGATGGGTTTGGTGGTTCTTTTTTTCAGCCGTTCAATACTTTTCTCCATGATCAGTCCGGGGTATTTCCCTGGCAAATCCAGGCCCATGAATCCCCGGGGGAAATGGGAGGGATAGAACATGGGACAGATCACGTCGATATGGGGCATGATCATTTCAATGACCTGGCCGACGCCGAAATCGGCCCTTTTCCAGGCGGTGAGACCGAATACATCCGCTGAGATGGTGATGTTCATGGGGGAGAGGGTGTCTCTGGCGGTTTTCAGGAAGCCGGAAATCGCCTCTGCCTTTGTCATTCCAATGTATGGTTCGGGATAAATGATCCGTTTGAGTATGCCGTCGCTGGGAAACCGGATATAGTCAAACTGGATTTCATCGAAACCCATCTGGGCAAGCTCTGTGCACAGCTGAGTGTTATAGGCCCATACCCGGTGGTCAAAGGGATTGGTCCAGTGCAGGCCGGACCGGTCAGTCCAGAGCCGGCCGGTCAATGCGTCCCTGATGCCGGTTTCAGGATGAAATGCTGCAAAGAGGTGGTCTGCAAATACATCCACCTTGGCAATGACCCGGATACCATGATTTTTAAGGCGGCGGATCGCATGGCCGGCGTTGGGCCCTCCCCGGAAGGCATTCATTTTTACGGCCGCAGGGTGGGGTGACGGCCAGTAAATTCTTCCCCGGGGATCTTTTACGTGCAAAACAGCCGCGTTCAACCCGGCCAGGGCGGCATAGTGGAGAAATTCATCCAGTTTTCTGTCATCAAAGCTTTGTGGAGGAAGAAAAACCCCCTTTACGGTATCCGGGGAAACCGGATATCCGTTGGGCAGCCCGGCGGAAAGTGAAAAAAGGGCAGCCACTGCCAGGTATATGAAGCCATTGCAGATGATACGGCGCATTGAACACCTCCATGGCGCGATGGTGGACCCGCTGACCTTAGTCTACCCTTTCCGGGGGAAAGTGTCCACCGGTCCCGGCCAAAGGTGGGCCGGTGAAAACAAAGTTCTTTTCAATGCCCCTGTTTTGGGCTAAAACATAGAGATATCAAGCGTCCGAATATAAATCAGAATATCTTTTTTCAAACGGGGAGAAGAGGATTGAAACCGACCGACATAGAGAATCCTGAGTATTTCCATCGCGTGATTGACTGCCAGTTTGCATGCCCGGCCCATACCCCGGTGCCGGAGTACATCAGGCTGATTGCACAAAAAAAATACGGACAGGCCTATATGATTAACTGGTGGTCCAATGTCTTTCCGGGAATTTTAGGGCGGATCTGCGACCGGCCCTGCGAACCGGCCTGCCGGCGGGGCAGGGTGGAGGAAAAGGCCGTGGCCATCTGCCGGCTCAAACGGGTCTGTGCGGACAATAAGGAGGGCAAAGACCTGACCTTTCCCCAAATCCCCCGGGAGAAAAACGGGAAAAAGATCGCCCTCATTGGCGGGGGGCCGGCGTCCCTGACCGTGGCCCGGGATCTTATGCCCCTGGGGTATGAGGTGGACCTCTACGATGACCAGGGGGCGGCCGGCGGATTTGTCAGAAGCCAGGTGCCCTCATTCCGGCTCCCGGAAAAGGTGCTGGACGAGGAGGTGAACGCCATCCTGGACATGGGGGTGACCACCCACCTCAATACCTATGTGGCCAGTTTTAAGGATTTTCTGGCCAAGGGACATGACGCCATTTTCATCGGCACCGGTGCGCCCCGGGGCCGGGACCTTGACCTGCCGGGACGTCAGGCGGGTGATGCGTCCATTTTCGTGGGCATTGAATGGCTGGCCGCGGTGCAGTATGCCCATGTGAAAAAGGCGGGGAAGACCACCCTGGTCATCGGCGGGGGGAATACGGCCATGGACTGCTGCAGAACGGCAAGGCGGCTGGGCGGCGAGAAGGTCAAGGTCGTCATCCGGGGGAGCCGGGACAAGATGAAGGCCTCTCCCTGGGAAATAGAGGATGCGGTCCGGGAGGATATCCCCATTCTGGAGTTCCTTTCGCCCAAAGCGTTCGTTGTTGAAAAAGGGGCGCTGAAAGGGATGGAATTTACCCCCGCGGATAAAGAGGGCGGTGAACCGGTGTTTATCCCCTGCGATCAGGTGCTTCTGGCCGTGGGGCAGCAGAATGCGTTTCCCTGGATTGAACCGGATGCCGGCATCGGGTTTGACGAGCGGGGAAGGCCCCGGGTAAACGAGGTGACCTTTCAGTCGGATCTGCCCCATGTGTTTTTCGGCGGGGATGCGGCCTTTGGCCCTAAAAACGTGATCACAGCCGTGGCCCACGGCCATGAGGCCGCCGTCTCCATCGACCTTTACTGCAGGGGGAAAAATTTACAGGAACGGCCGGCTCCCTTTACCAGTCTGGCCGCCCAGAAAATGGGGCTGAGGGACTGGGCCTACGACAATGCGGTGACCGTGGACCTGCGCCAGGATGTGCCCATGGCCCCCAAGGTGAAATCCATTAAAGACCGGCTGATGGAGGTGGAACTGGGCTTTGATATTAAAACTGGCAAAAAGGAAGCCCTGCGCTGCCTGAACTGCGATATCCAGACCGTATTCAACATGGATGAGTGCATTGAATGCGACGCCTGTGTGGATGTCTGTCCCACCACCTGTATCAATTTCCTGGAAAACGGGGAAGAGGAGGAGCTGAGACAGCGGCTGGCCGTGCCTGCCGTAAACCGGTCCCAGTCCCTCTATGTTTCGGCTGCCCTGCCCACGGGCCGGGTGATGGTCAAGGATGAGGATGTCTGCCTCCACTGCGGACTCTGTGCCGAAAAATGCCCCACAACTGCCTGGGACATGCAGAAATACACCTATAACACCACAAAGGCAGGATCAAAATGAATAAACTTACCAGCGTCAATGATTTTGTGGTCCGGTTTGCCAATATCAACGGCTCGGGGTCGGCCAGTGCCAACAATCTCTTTGCCAAGGCGGTGTTCCGTCTGGGCGTACCCGTGAGCCCCAAAAATATTTTCCCCTCAAACATCCAGGGGCTGCCCACCTGGTATGAGGTTCGGATCAACGAGCAGGGATTCCTCGGGCGCCGGGGGGGGTATGATTTTGTGGTGGCCGTCAACGGCCAGACCCTGAAACAGGACTATGATCATCTCAGGCCCGGGGGGTATTTTTTCTACGATGATACCCGGTCCCTGCCAGAGGAATTCAACCGGCGGGATATCACGGTGATTCCCATGCCCCTCACCGGGCTGGCCAACCGGGAAATTGAGAACCCAAAACTTCGGTCCCTGCTGAAAAACATTATTTATGTGGGGGCACTGGCCGCCCTCTTTGACATGGATTTTTCCGTGTTCACCGACTCCATCACCAAACAGTTCAGTAAAAAGCCCAAGCTGGCGGCGCCCAATATCAAGGCCCTGGAACTGGGGTATAATTATGCCTCGACGCATTTTGACGGGATCTGCGGGCTCTGTGTGGCCCGCAGCGACAAACTCACCGACCATATCCTCATGGACGGCAATACGGCCACGGCCCTTGGGGCGGTGTACGGCGGGGCCACCGTTGCCGGCTGGTACCCCATCACCCCCTCCACCTCGGTGGTGGAATCCTTTGACCGGCTCACCCGGAGGATGCGCCTGGATGAAGAGGGAAACCGCAGGGCCGCTGTGATCCAGGCCGAAGACGAACTGGCGGCCCTGGGCATTGCCGTGGGCGCCGGCTGGAACGGGGCAAGGGCCTTTACCGCCACCTCGGGCCCGGGGGTTTCCCTGATGAATGAACTGCTGGGACTGGCCTATTTTACGGAGATCCCGGTGGTCCTGGTGGATGTCCAGCGGACCGGGCCCAGCACGGGCATGCCCACCCGGACCCAGCAGTCGGACATCCTGTCCTGCGCCTATGCCTCCCATGGGGATACCAAACATGTGCTGCTCTTTCCACAAGACCCCAAGGAGTGTTTTGAAATGGGAGCATTGAGTTTTGACCTGGCCGAGTCCCTCCAGACCCCGGTAATGCTTGTCAGCGACCTGGATCTGGGCATGAACGACCATGTCTGCGAACCCTTTGAATGGGATGATGCCCGCAGCTACCAGCGGGGCAAGGTCCTGGATGAGGCCCAGCTGGATGCGCTGGACAGGGACTGGGGACGGTACCTGGACAGTGACGGGGACGGGGTCTGCTACAGGACCTATCCCGGCACCCACCCGGAAAAGGGGGCCTATTTTACCCGGGGCTCCTCCCATGACGAATATGCCGCCTACACAGAGGACAATGCCGCCTATAAACGGTGCATGGAGCGGCTGGAAAGAAAATGGGAAACCGCCAAAACCATGGTGCCGGAACCTGATATCTCAATCAACGATGAGGGAGCCGGTTCGGGCATGATATTCTACGGCACCACTGCCCATGCCGCCACAGAGGCCGTGGCGCTGCTCGAAAGCCGGGGCACTCCCCTGAATACCATGCGCATCACAAGTTTCCCCTTCGCAGATTCGGTGGCTGAATTCATCCGGTGCCATGACCGGGTATTCGTTGCCGAGCAGAACCGGGACGGTCAGATGCGCACCCTGCTGATCAATGAATTGGGCGGCAGGCCGGGCATCTCCCCGGATAAACTGATTTCCATTGCCCACATGGACGGGACCCCGCCGGATGCCGTTTCCATCTGCGATGCCGTGACCCAAAAGATGAAAGGAGGTGCTGCATGAGCCGCCGCCCTGTTTTCCGCCACCCCAACCTGCCGAAGAACGATCTGGGCTATACCCGCCGGGACTATGAAGGGCTGGATTCCACCCTCTGCGCCGGGTGCGGCCATGATTCCATTTCCAACGCCATCATCCGGGCCTGTTTTGAACTTTCCCTGCCTCCCCATAGGGTGGCCAAATTGTCGGGCATCGGATGCTCCTCCAAAACCCCGGCCTATTTTTTAGGCAAGTCCCACGGATTCAACTCGGTCCACGGGCGGATGCCCTCCATTGCCACCGGCGCCAACATGGCCAATCGGGATCTGATCTACATCGGCGTCTCCGGTGACGGGGACACCGCCTCCATCGGCATGGGCCAGTTCATCCATGCGGCCCGCCGCAATATCAATATGACCTATATCGTCATGAACAACGGATGCTACGGCCTGACCAAGGGCCAGGACTCGGCCACGGCGGACCGGGGATCGGCCAGCCGCAAGGGGCTGCCCAATCCCTTTGAGGCCATTGACCTCTGCGAATCCGCCGTCCAGCTGGGGGCGGGATTCGTGGCCCGGGGATTTTCCGGGGACAAGGCCCAGCTGGTCCCCCTGATCAAGGCGGCCATCCGCCACAAGGGCTTTTCCCTGGTGGATGTGATCTCCCCCTGCGTGACCTTCAACAACACCCCCTCATCCACCAAGAGCTACCATTGGGTAAGGGACCATATGGAGGCCACGGCCACCTTTGATTTCATCCCCATGCGGCCGGAGATCACCACGGAATACGAGGAGGGGGACGACCAGTCCGTGGCCATGCACGACGGAGGTCTCATCCATCTGCACAAAAGCGATAACTCCTTTGAGGTCACCAGCCGCCGGGCCGCCATTGATGCCCTGGAGCATTACAGGGAAAAGGGCCAGATCCTTACGGGCATCCTGCATGTCAACGAAGCACTCAAGGATACCCATGAGATCATGGAAACCACAAAGGTTCCGCTGAACAGCCTGACGGCAAAGGAACTCTGCCCGGGTAACGATACCCTGCAGGGCATCATGGCCGGTTACCGGTAGGCGCTATCTGTTCTCTTCCTTTTTCCGGGAATACATGAACAGATAGACCTTGTGCATCATCCAGGCTTCGATTTTGTGGATGGGTTTGGCCCCGCCAATGAATTCGGATTCAATGAATGCCTTGCAGGCCTTTTCCAGGACCAGGGCCGCCGTAACCGCCTCTTCCATGGTCCGGCCCAGGGTGACGGCGCCGTGGTTGGCCATGAGCGCCGCATACCGGCCGCCCAGGGCCTTTACCGTCGTTTTGACCAGTTTTTTGGTGTTGGGCAGGGCATAGTCGGCGCAGCGGATGCTGGGCCCCAGAATCTGGGCCTGGTCATCCAGGATGGGGGGGACCTCCCGCCGGGCCGCCGCCACGGTGGAGGCGTGGGGCTGGTGGGTGTGTATGACGGCGTTTACCTCTTTGCGGGTCCGGTAGATTTCGGCATGGAGCTTTTTTTCCGAGGAGGGCTTGGGACCCTGTTTCACCTCCAGGGTGTGGTAGTCCATGACCACAATATCCTTTGGTTCCATCTCTTCGTAACGCCGGCCCGAGGGGGTGACGGCCATGAGCCGGTGGTCGATCCTCAGGCTGCAGTTGCCCCAGGTGCCTTCCACCAGGCCCCGTTCCAGCAGTGTTTTCCCCCCCTGGCAGACAATCCCTTTTTCTTTTTCATACAAACCGGCCATCATACCCCCTCAATATTTTTAAATACCCGTTCAAACCGGACCAGGGCCTGGTCTATGATCTCATCGGTATCGGCCGCCGAGGTATAGAGCCTGGAGCCGGCCAGGGTGACGATCCCCTCTGCCATGTAGGCGGCCCCCATTTCCTCCATCACTTCTTTTCTGGCATGGATTTCCTTGATGGTGCCCGGGATTTTCCAGGGGCGGTTCCAGGGGATGTGAAAAAGCATGGTGCCCACGGTTTCCAGGTGGCAGATGGAGCCCTGGTTGAATGCCACAAAGGGAAGGTTGTACTTGGTGATCAGCCGGTCCAGCCCTTGGGTGAGGCGGTCGCCGGCCCGGCCGGCCTTTACAGCGGCGTTGGTCTTTTCGATTTCGCACAGGGTGAGGTAGCCGGCGGCGGCGCTTAAGGGGTTGGCGGCCATGGTGCCCCCCACCAGGGCTTTTTTGATGCCGCTCTGGATGCCGGCGGCCAGATAGGCCATGTACTCTTTTTTGCCGCCCAGGCCGCCTGCCGAGGGGTAGCCCCCGGCAATGATTTTGCCGAAGACGGTGAGGTCCGGGGTGACGTTGAAATAGCCCTGGGCCCCGCCCATGCCCAGCCGGAAGGCCGTGACCACTTCGTCGAAGATGAGCAGGGCCCCGTATTTGTCGCAGAGGGCACGGACACGGGCGTTGAAATCTTTGTCCAGGGGGCGGGTGCCGCTTTCCGGACCGATGGGCTCCATGATCACGGCGGCGGTGCCCCCCCGGAATTTGTTGCGCCACAATTTTTTTTCCAGATCCCGGATATCGTTGGGAAAGAATTCCTGGGTGTACTTAAAGCAGTTTTTCGGCACCCCGTGGGCCTCCAGGTGCTTTATGCCGGGCAGGCGGATGCCGTAGGCCAGCTGATCGGACCAGCCGTGGTAGGCCCCGCCCATTTTCAGCACATATTTCTTTTTGGTGGCCAGGCGGGCGATGCGGATGGCGGCCATGTCGGCCTCGGTGCCGGAGCCCAGCATGCGGAACATTTCAACTCCCTGCATATGCCGGGCCACCTTCTGGGCGAGCTTGAGTTCGTATTCGTGGAAAAGCCCGGTGACCGGGCCGCAGGTGTTGAGCAGATCAATGACCTGCTTCCTTATCGATTCCGGGTTGGAGCCCAGCAGGGTGGGCCCCCCGGCCTGGAGAAAGTCGATGTATTCATTGCCGTCCAGGTCCTTGAGGTAGGGGCCGGCCGCCTGGGTGAAGACCAGGGGAAAGGGGACGTTAAAGGCCAGATTATGCTGGACCCCCCCGGGGATGAATTGTTTGGCCTCGTTTATTCTGATTTTTGATTTTTTGCAATTGGTGTCGAACCAATCCATATAGGCGTTCAGGGCCTCTTTTTTCAGCCGCCGGATGGGGCCGGCGGTGAGGGCGTTGAGGCGGGCCAGCACGGCCCGGGTATCATGATATTGGCGAATGGCATAGCCAGTTTCGGAGTTCATGGAATTTTCCTTTAAAAAGTTTTTGTACTGACCAGTCAGTTTTTTTTAAATCAAATTCAAAAGGCGGTGTCAAGGAAAAAAACTTGACCGAAACTGACCGGTCAGTATATGAACCTGTAGAGGAACCCTGCCGCACCCTGACACCAAGCTAAGAGGAGGTCTTCCATGTCCCATCATTTCATGGCCTATGACATCGGCACCACCGGGGCCAAAACCTGCCTGTTCCGTCTGGACAGGGAACTTGAGCTCATGGAATCTGAAGTGGTGGGGTATCCCCTGCTCACCACGGGAGACGGGGGGGCTGAGCAGCGGGCCGATGACTGGTGGGAGGCCCTTTGCCGGGGGACAAACCAGGTGCTGGCCCGGTCCGGGTGTGCAAAAGAGGATATCGCGGCGCTGTCTTTCTGCTGCCAGATGCAGGCCCTGATCCTGGTAGACAGGGAGGGCGCTCCCGTGAGGAACCCCATGGGATACATGGACGGACGGGCCACAGCGGTGTTCAGGGAAAAGTTCGCCTCGGGTTTCCCAAGGATCGAGAATCTTAACGCCTATAGATTGCTCAACGCCCTTTTTATTACGGGGGGGGCTGCAGGAACGGCCAAGGATCCCCTCTGGAAATACCACTGGGTCCGGGAAAATGAGCCTAAGGCCTTCGGACGGGCTTACAAGTGGCTGGACGTCAGGGATTATCTGGCCCTTCGCTGTACCGGCAATCTCGCCATGACCCGTGATTCCGCCCATCTCACCTTCCTTTATGGTACCCGGCCGGGGAAAGAGGGGTGGTCAAATCGGCTCTGCCGGATGTTTGATGTGGATCCGGGCCACCTGCCCCCGGTGCAAACGGCCACGGAACCGGCTGGGGGGCTTTGTGCGGCGGCGGCCCGGGATCTGGGACTGGCCAAGGGAACCCCTGTGTTCAACGGGGGAGGGGACGCCTCTCTCATCCCCCTTGGCAGCGGATGCACCGACCTCTACGATACCCACGCCTATGTCGGCACCTCGGGCTGGGTCAGTACCAACGTGGACCGGCGGATGGTGGATGTAAAGCATTTTATCGCCTCCATCTGCGGGGCCGTATCCGGATCCTATAATTATATTGCAGAACAGGAAACATCGGGGCTCTGTCTGGATTGGGTGAGGGATCACCTGGCGCTGGATGCCATCGGGGTCTACCTGGAAAACCAGAGCCCCAAAGCCCTGGACAGCGACCGGCTCTACGATCTGATGAATGAAAAGGTGGGGGAAGTCGATGCCGGCGCCGGCGGCCTTATCTTTACCCCATGGCTTCACGGCAACCGCTCCCCCAGGGAAGATCCCCACGCCCGGGGCATGTTTTTCAATATCGGGCTGAACACCGGGAAACGGGCCATGATCCGGTCAGTGCTGGAGGGGATTGCCTACCATAAACGGTGGATGCTGGAGGCCATTGAACGAAAGGTGCCCCGGCAGGAGAGCCTGCGCCTGGTTGGGGGCGGGGCAAAATCCCGGGTTCTCTGCCAGATCCTGGCCGATGTGACGGATCGTGAAATCAGAGTGCCTGAAGATTCTCAAAATGTAGGGGCGGCCGGCGCAGCCATTGTCTGTGCCCTGGGGCTGAATCTCATCACATCAGTGTCCCAGGCCAAGGACCTGATCCGCATTCCTTCCTCCTATACCCCGGATCCCATGGCCGCGGGGGTGTATGATGAAATGTTCCGGGTCTTTAAGCAGCTTTACGAAAAGAATAAATCCCTGTTCAGGGCATTGAATACCTGAGCCCCTGTGCCGGACGGCCCAATGGGATCAACGGGCCTGGGTCAGTCCCCCGGAGAGGATGGTGAATACCGTATCGATGATGCTGTCCAGGCTGTCCCGGTCCGGGTGCTCAAGGTGGTGGCTGCACAGGGTGTCGATGATGCCGATGACGGCCATGGCCGAGAGGTGGGGGGACAGGGGGCGCAGATACCCTTTTTTCTGTCCGTATTCCAGCTGGTTTTCAATGAAATCGTTGAATTTTTTCCTGACGGACCTGATTTCATCCAGCACCTTGTGGTCAATGCCCGATGAGATTTCATTGGTGGAGATCCGGGTGATCTCCCCGTTGGCCACATAGAGGCGGATCATGGTGGCGACGATACTCCGGAAATGTTCGGGAAAGGGCAGGTCGGACGCCAGATCCGATTCAATGGTTTCCATGATCTGGTTCAGGCCCTGGGTGACCGTGGCGGCGAATAGCTTGGATTTGCTGGAATAATTATAGTAAAGGGTGCCCTTGGCCACGCCGGCCATTTCTGCAATTTCGTCCATTTTGGCCTGGTGGAACCCCTTTTGGGAAAAGGCAATGCCTGCTGCCTCAAGTATTTTTTCTTTTTTCAGGCCGGTTTTTTTTAAGGGCGCGTGGGACATCTGGTTACCTTTTCCTTTTATGGTCCGATTTTGCGGGCCGGTTTAACACCGTTGCTTTTTAAGCATGTCAATAACAGAAGATGTATCGATTTTCAATTCCTTAGCATTCAAATGCCGTTTTGCACGGTCACATGGGGGGAGGCAATGGCGGTGGCCGGGGCGGGAAAGCCCTTGAACCTGCCCTTTTGGCTGCATGGGGCGCACCATGTTGCCGATTTTTTGAAAATCCGGTATACCGGAGCAGCAGGTGGCGGGATGTGGATATGATAATCGAAAAAACGGAGAGCAGATGGCGGCATCAGCCCTGGGATGCAGTGCGGCATTTTTTGACGTTGACCATACCTTGATCCGGGGGGATACCCAGGCGCTGGAGTTCCGCCGTTACCCGGCGGGAAAACGGGGATCACCCAGGTATATCCGGGAACTTGGCCGTGTGGCGGCCGGGTGGGCGGCATTCCAGGCGGGGCGGATTTCCCTGACCCGGCAGAACGAGATATATCTGACAACCTATCGGGGCCGGACCGCTGAGGCCCTGTCGCGGTCCGGCAGGGTCCTGTATGAGGAAACTGTCTCCTCAAGGTTTATTGCCGGTGCCCTGGGCCTGCTGCACTACCACCGCCGGCGGGGGGATTTCATCATATTTGTTTCCGCTTCCACGCCCCACCTTCTGGCACCCCTGGCAGGGGCCTTGAATCCAGATTACCTTTTCTGCACCGAACTTGAATTTGACAGCCGGGGCAGGGCCACGGGCCGAAGCGCGGGCGGCATCTGCGCCGAGGAAAAAAAGGCGGAAATCGTCCGGGCATTTGTCAGTGACAAGGGGATTGATCCGGGCGTCTGCCACGCCTATTCCGACCACCATTCGGACATCCCGCTTCTCTCCTGCCTGGGCCGTCCAGCCGCCGTAAATCCCACCCCTGAACTTGCGGCCCATGCCAGGCAAATGGGCTGGCCGGTCTATCGTTTCCGTTGAATGCTTCCGGGGGAGGGTTTATCTGCCGGGCTCCCTTCCTGCTGCTACTCCCGGGCCCGCCTGATCATGAGCCGGGTGCAGTTCATGATATTGGTTTCGGTGTATAGGGCGAATTCGTCCTTGTATGATTCCCCAAATAATTCTTTGATGAGCGCTTCGTCCGGCAGCCGGGTTTTTCTGATCCGGGAGATCATGGTGCGGGCTTCTTTTTCTGCCTGGAATGGTGCGTTTACAGCCTCCCTGCCGGTGATCGGACCCTGGTGGGCCGGGCAGATGATGGCCGGTGCTGCCGCCTTGATCATATCAATGGTGGCAAGGTAATCCCGGGCATTGGTGAAAAACAGGGGCCACAGGGCCCTGCCGGGAAAATAAAATCCCAGGGAGTCCGAGCAGAACAGGGCACGGTCCTGTTCCATCCGGGCGATGAGGTTGGCCGGGGAATGCCCTTTGACCGGGATCAGATCCAGAACGGTGCCGCCCCCAAGGTCCAGCCGGGTCTCGGTTTCGATTTCCCGGGCCGCTGCCAGGTCCGGAACGGTTTCCAGGCTGGGGCGCCCGGGACGGATACCCATTTTTTCCAGGCCCAGTGAGATGCTCCTGTCTTCCTTGACCAGGGCCGGTCCGGCTTTGGGGTGGGAAATAAAATCAGATGCCCCCCGGCCGGCCAGGACCCGGGCCCCGGGGAAACGCGCCATCAGTCCGGGCAGGCCTGTGATATGATCTGAATGGGGGTGGCTGACCACCAGGTAATCCGGCGCTATATCCAGTTTTTCCAGCTGGGCAATGACATTGTCCGTGATTCCGGAAACCCCGGTTTCAAACAGGGCGTTTTTTTGGGCGCCCGTGATCAGCACCAGGTTGAAAAAATAATTGCCAAGCACCCGGATCCGCGGTGTCAGAACCAGGGGAAATCTGTGTTCAGGGATATAATGGGTTTTCATGATCAGGCCTTTTTATTTCCATGGCATCTGCAGGTTAGCTCGTTTTTTGCAGGGGAATATCCCATTTTTTCATATATTTCCAGACGGCGGTTCTGCTTTTGTTGATCCGCCTGCCCACTTCCGCCTTGTTCCAGTGGCAGTCTTCGAGCAGTTGAATCAGTTCTTCTTTTGTGATTTTTTTATTATAGGTGGGGGGGCGGGTACCGGGCAAGGCGCCGGTATCGGTCATGGGAAAGCTGTTTGAGCGTCCTTTTTCCCGGATTTCTATGGGCAGATCCTTTAATTCGATCCGGCCGGTCTCACACAGGACAAAGGCATGTTCTATGGCATTTTCAAGTTCCCTGACGTTTCCGGGCCATGGGTGTTCGATGATGGCTTTCATGGCCTCTGAACTGACCTTTGATATGTTTTTTTTCTCCCGGTCATTCCCCTTTTTTATGAAGTGGTTCACCAGCAGCGGGATATCATCTCTTCTGTGTTTCAGCGGGGGCACATGAATGGGAAAAACCTTGAGCCGGTAAAATAAATCTTCACGAAAGGTGCCTTCCCGGGTTAATTGAAAAAGGTCCTTGTGGGTGGCGGCAATAATACGGATATCGACTTTGATTTTTTTTGAATCCCCCACCCGTTCAATTTCCCTTTCCTGGATGACCCGCAGCAGCTTTACCTGCATGTACGGGGTCAATTCCCCGATTTCATCCAGAAAAATGGTTCCCTGGTCCGCCTGTTCAAACCGGCCCTTGCGGTCACGGTGGGCCCCTGTAAATGCGCCTTTCACATGGCCGAACAATTCACTTTCAAGCAGGGTCTCAGACAGCGCGGAGCAATTTACCGTGATCATGGGGTTGTCGGCATTTTCGCTGTTGTAATGGATGGCCCCTGCCACCAGTTCTTTGCCGGTGCCGCTGTCTCCCTGAATAAGGATGTTGGCCCGGCTGCTTGCCGCGGCACGGATGGCATCAAACACATTCTGCATGGCCGTGCTTTTGCCGATGATATTGCCGAGTTTATGCACCTTTTTAAGTTTTCTCTGGGCATCTTCGGCACTCTGTTTCAGTTTTTGCAATTCCGTCAGATCCGTAATGGTTTCCACAATGCCGAGAACATGTCCCTCACGGTCCTTGGACAGTCTTGCGTTTTTAATCACAGGAACATCATAGCCGCCCTTGTGGCGGATAAAGCATTCTTTTGCCTCAGTTTTTCCATGCTCCACCACACCGCATTTATGGATGTCGGCCGGGCATTTTTTACCAAAGCACCGGCTGCATTCGATCAGGCTGCAGGTCTTGCCGACGGCTTCTTCTGCCGTATAGCCGCTGATCTTTTCCATTGATTTGTTCCAGGCGGTGATGGTTCCGTTGGCATCCAGGGTAAACAGCCCCTCGGCCATTGTATCAAGGATCTGGTTGAGAAAATCCACATTCCATAATTCGTGTGTTTTCATTCTGTTATCCCATATGCAGTATAATGAAAATTTTAGATTGTAACGTTACCTCTATTTTGAGTGATTTGCAATATACAAGAGGCAATAATCCCCGCAGGATTGGACTTTTCCCTTTTCAATCCCCTGCCGCTGGATTATAAATATAGGTGATGCGATATCTTGTCTTTTTGGGGCTAAGATTGAAATGTAACCCTTCTCCCGATGCGTTACTTATCGTTACATGGCGCCATGGGGTTGCGCATTGGTTTCGCTGCCATCGCAGTTTCAATGGCGTTTCGCAATGAATTTACAGGCGCCTTTCCCTTTTACGGCGGGTAAAATCTGATTATAAGGCCCGCGTTAAATGCCTGGCATGGAATTTGATGCTCTATCATTTTAATATTTTATAGTTTTGTCTATTTGTCTATAGGGTGTTCAGAATTTGTTATGAACAATTGTTCACTCGAACAAAGCCATAAAGGATATGCAAAATGAACATGAATGTTTTCTTGGCAAGCATTAAAGAGGGGGTTGTCGTGGCTGATTTCGGTGCTTCCTGGTGCAGTCCATGCCGGACGATGGAGCCGATAATTGAACAGGTGATCCGGAATTGCCAGGGAAGAGCCACCATCATGAAAATTGATATTGATTCCCAAAAATCCCTTGCCACAGATTTCATGGTTCAAAGCATTCCCACCCTGATTCTGTTTAAAGACGGAAAAGAGATCAAGAGAATGGTCGGCCTTAAATCCCGGTCAGTGATTGAAAAGTGGTTGAATGAGGCCCTTTAACATGTCGTTCCAACCTGATTGTGCGGAGGAAAAAACATGGCAAGATGTAAGAACCATCCTGAAGTAGAGACCCCTTATGTCTGTATGAAACATAATACCGGATTGTGTGAAAAATGCCTGCAATGCCCGGATCCTAACCTTTACTGCAAATTCAGGTCAGGGTGCCCGATTTATTTCCTTTCCAGGAAAGGCTTTGATAAAAAGGAGGCGGTCCGGCCGCCGGATAAATTGAAAGTCGCTTTCCAGCCCAATAATGTGGAAGTGGAGGTGGCGGCCGGGACCCATTTGCTTGATGCCGCAAAACTTGCGGATATCTATGTCAATGCGTCCTGCAACGGCAACGGGTCCTGCGGCAAGTGCAAGCTCATTGTCGAGTCCGGATCCGTTGACAGCCCCGACACGGCAATGCTCAGTCCAAAGGAGAAGGAAAAGGGCTTTGTTCTGGCCTGCCAGGCAACGGTGACGGCGGATGCCATCGTCAGGATCCCCGAGGACACCATTGAAAAGAAACTCAGGGCTGCCGGCATGGGGGATGAGGCCAGGAAAAAGCTCACCGGCCTTGTAAAAGAGGTCTCCCCCCTGGTTAAGAAATATACCCTGACCCTTGATCCGCCGACGCTGGATGATTCCACAAGCGACCTGGAACGGCTGAAAACAGCCCTGTCCAAGGTGGGATGCGATGTGAACACCATGAGTACGGGGATCAGGGTCATGCGGGAACTGACGGATGCGGTAAGGGCGGCCGACTGGCATATCACCGTGTCCGTGCTCCGGAAAAAGTGTTCCCACGAAATCGTGAGGGTTGAGCCGGCCGGATCTGCCCTGCGGTCCCTGGGTATGGCTGTGGACCTGGGCACCACTTCCATTGTGGTCTACCTGGTGGACATGGAAAAAGGCGAGGTGATTTCAGGCGCCTCCGGCCATAACCGCCAGGCCGCCTGCGGGGATGATGTGATAAACCGGATTGTCTGCGCGGAAAAGAACGGGGTCAGAAAGCTGAAAAAGATGGCCGTCTCAACCATCAACAACCTGTCCCAGCGGGCCCTGGCGGACCTGCCTGAAACCCATGCCAATATTGAAAACATCGTCATTGCGGGGAATACCACCATGGTACACCTGCTGTTGGGCATCGACGCCCGGTATATCCGCAGGGAACCCTACACCCCCACTGTATCTGAATTCCCAGTGCTCAAGGCAGGGGAAATCGGCCTTAAAGCGGCCCATTATGCAGGGACCTATATCATGCCCGGCCCTGCGGGATATGTAGGGGGGGATATTGTCTCCGGGGTGCTGTACACGGGGATGCACAACCGGGAGGCCCTCACCCTTTTTATTGACGTGGGCACCAACGGGGAGATTGTTCTGGGCTCCAAAGAGTTTCTCATGACCGCTGCCTGCTCGGCAGGCCCGGCCTTTGAGGGCGGCGGGATACGGTGGGGCATGCGGGCCGAGGAGGGCGCCATCGAGGCGGTTTCCATTGATGCCGATACCTTTGATCCGGTTTGCCAAACCGTGGGGGACCGCCCTGCCAGGGGGATCTGTGGATCCGGCATGATTGACCTGCTCTCCGAGATGTTGAAAAAAGGGATCATCGGCCAGGACGGTAAGTTCAGAATCGACCGGGAGCATGCCCGCATGACCCGGATCAATGACGAGCCCGCCTTTATTCTGGCCTTTTCAGACCAGGCAGATGCAAATGAAGATATCATCTTCACCGAATCGGACATTAGAAGCCTGATCCTCAGCAAGGCCGCCGTATATGCCGGATTTACCATTTTGATGGCGCAGGTGGGCATGGATTTTTCCATGGTGGACCAGTTGATAATCACAGGCGGGTTCGGCCAGTACCTGGATATTGAAAAAGCCGTTGCCATCGGCCTTCTGCCTGACATTGAACGGGAAAAATTCGTCTATATGGGCAACTCTTCCATTGCCGGCGCATTCATGGCACTGGTGTCGGACCAATACCGCAGGGAGGCGGTTGCCCTGTCCAACCAGATGACCTATGTTGATTTTTCCAGCAATACGGGGTTCATGGACGAATTTGTCAAAGCGCAGTTTTTACCCCATACGGATGCAAATCTTTTCCCCAGTGTACGGTTGCGCATCCCCGCCTGACTAACGAATTGTCGGGTGGTGTGGAGGGAGCGGGCGCCTTCACGGCAGAGCGTGTGGCCGGCTCTGCCGGCCGGGCGCGCCCAGGACTCCGGGCGGTGTTTCCCGGACGGTGTGCGGCTGGTCTGTTTTGGATCGATGGTCAAGGGGGAACTAATTATCCAGGACACCGCGCACCATCCGGACGAGGCGTTCCGGTGAAAAGGGTTTTTGAAGAAAATTGCGCCCCGGGCTCAGGAGGCCTTCAAGGGCAATTTTATTGTCCGTATATCCTGACATATAAACGATCTTTATCCTGGGGTGATCCTTTTCCAGGGAATCCGCAATCTGCATCCCCCCCATTTTGGGCATCACCACATCGGAAATCAGCAAATCAATCCGCCCGCCGTGTTCCCGGTTGATCTTTAATGCCTCTTCCCCGTCTGCCGCCTCCAGGACATCATACCCTTTAAGCGTCAACACCCTTTTGGCAAGGTCCCTCAGCGCCTGGTCATCTTCCACGAGCAGAATCGTTTCATTGCCCCCATCGGAAAGGTTCCTGGCGTTTTTAGCCTGTTCCGGCGGTTTGTTCCGGTGGGCCGTCGCCGCCGGCAGACAGACCCTGAAAACAGCGCCTTGCCCGGGGCGGCTTTCAACCCGGATCACGCCTCTGTTCTGTTGGGCAATTCCGTAGACGGTGGATAAGCCGAGCCCGGTCCCTTCCCCTTCCTTTTTGGTGGTATAAAAGGGCTCGAATATGTGTTTCTGGGTCTCTTGGTCCATGCCGATGCCGGTATCGGTGACAGAGAGCATCACATGGGGGCCCCGGATCCCATTATTGCCGGACCAATATACGTTGTCCACATCGATATTGGCTGTTTCCACCAGAATCTGCCCGCCCTGGGGCATGGCATCCCTGGCATTGACGGCAAGGTTCATGATCACCTGCTCCACCTGTCCCTGATCTATTTCCACATCCCAGAGATCCGGGGCTGGATTCATCAGGATTTCAATATCCTCACCAATCATCCGCCTGAGCATTTTTTTCATCCCGTAAAATACGGTATTCAGATCGAGAATTTCAGGCTGTATTACCTGTTTCCGGCTGAAAGTAAGAAGCTGCCGGGTGAGAACCGCTGCTTTGTTTCCCGCAATTTCGATCTGTTCGATATTTCCTTGAATCGCCTCGTTAATCCCTTCTTCCATTAAGGCGATGTTGGCATTCCCGATGATGGTGGTGAGAATATTATTGAAATCATGGGCAATGCCGCCGGTCAACAGGCCGATGGCCTCCATTTTCTGGGCCTGTTGCAATTGCTCCTCCACCTTTTTCTGTTCGGTGATATCCTGAACGATCCCGATGGACCGTATCGGCCGGCCGCGGTCATCGGTGATTTCTTCAGACTGTTCACGCACATAACGAATCTCGCCGTCATTTTTTCGAATGATGCGGTGGATCAGCTTGTAGGGCCGGTGTGTGGTTATGGATTCCAAATAGGCCCCATCCACCATTTCCCGGTCATCGGGGTGGACAATGGATAAAAATCCTTCATAATTGGTTTCAAATTCCTCCTTGTTGATACCGAAAATATGGTAGATTTCATCTGACCAAAAGAGCCGGTTCTGTTCCAGGTCAAGCTCCCAATTGCCGATGTGGGCAAGCCGCTGGGCCTCTTTGAGCCGTTTTTCGCTCAATTTGAGTTCTTCCTCGACCTTTTTGCGTTCTGCTATTTCATTTTTAAGTGTATTGGTTCGCCTTTCAACAAGATTCTCAAGGTGGATTCTGTACGCGTTAAGTTCTCTTTCCTGGAGGATCAGTTGAAAATCTGCTTCAACCAACCCCTTGAACTGCCATAATAATTTCTGGAAATCATCTGAGATGGAACGTTTTTTTCTGTCAAGGACACAAATGGTCCCGAAGATTGTGCCGTCCGGCCAAACCAGGGGGACGCCCAGGTAAAAATACATACCCAGAGCGATATCGGGATTGTTTTTCCAACGTTCACTCTCCAGGGCATTTTTAACATAGAGCTGGGAACGTGTTTTCATGACGGTTTCGCAGTACAGCCCTGTATCCAGATCTGCTTTTTCATTGGGCTCGTAGGGGTTGTCCCGGGTGTTGCTGGCGATTAGCACCTCAATTTCTTTGGGCGCAACCCTCATGATCAATCCGGCGGGCACATCCAGAATCCTTGCCATCAGATCGACGGTTTTCTGCCATTTTTCAAGGTAATAATCGGGTAAATCGTATCTGCTGATTGGTTTTCCCTCCATTGGAAGTCCTGGTTATGTACGATTCTATCATTCCCGGGAAATCATCGTATCAAGAAGTATCGCTAAGACGGTCTGTATTCCCAAACCTGCGAATAGAGATGGTGTTCTATGCGTGACGCGCAGAAAGTTTCGACAGACTCACGTTACCACTTAATGGTGAACTTATCAAATTTTTTAAAGGACCGCCCATGCAATGATCCCGCAGGCGCCCGGAACCGGGGAGCATCCAGGTGGCGGCCGTATTCGGGTATGCGTCCGGGCAGGCCGCCGAATGAACGGGCCCACTGAATCACCACAGGCCTTTCCAGCCCCGAACGCCCTTATTGATTTTTCATGGAGAGGAATGGTATTTTATATATAGTGTTCATTCAGGCAAATTTGCACCCCCCACCTGCTTCAGATTGCTTTCCTTTATGACCGGAACGGGTATCGACATTTTCTGTGCCGGAATCAATCGGTTTAAGTGCCCGCACATTTGGCCAGGCAGCCGGAAACGTCATCACTTATTTGTTGCCTGAACCGGGCATACCGGTGAAGGCGTTAAAACTGAGGGAAAAGGAGGGCAGCCATGGTTGAAAAGGTCATTATCATGGGAGCCGCCGGACGCGACTTTCATAATTTCAATGTCTATTTCAGGGACAATAAGCGGTATGATGTCGTCGCCTTTACCGCGGCCCAGATTCCAAATATCGAAAACCGGCGGTATCCCCCGGCGCTTTCAGGGCGGCTGTATCCAGATGGCATCCCCATTTATCCGGAAACGCAAATTCTCTCCCTGATTAAATCACATCAAGTGGACCTGGTTTCTTTTTCATACAGCGATATCAGCCATATAGAGGTGATGCATAAGGCTTCCATGGTAAATGCGGCTGGGGCGGATTTCGTCGTTATCGCTGCGCCTTACACCATGTTGCAGTCCAATAAAAAGGTGATCTCGGTTTGCGCCGTCAGGACCGGATGCGGCAAATCCCAGGCCAGCCGCCAGGTCTACCGGATTTTGAAAAAAATGAACAAGAGGCCTGTCCTGGTCCGCCATCCAATGCCCTACGGCGATCTCGGACGGGAACCGGTTCAGCGCTACGCGGCCTATGGGGATCTCGACAGGTACCAGTGCACCATTGAAGAACGGGAAGAATTCGAACCGGTCATTGAGATGGGGGCGGTTATTTATGCGGGAATTGATTACAAAAAGGTATTGGCTAGTGCTGAAAAGGAGGCTGAGGTCATTATCTGGGACGGGGGGAACAACGACACCCCGTTTTTTAAGCCGGATCTGAGTATCGTATTGTTTGATCCCCACCGCGCCGGAGATGAATGTAACTACCACCCCGGGGAAACCAATATGCTCATGGCCGATATCGCCGTGATCAATAAGGTGGATACGGCATCGCCCGAGGCGATTTTGAAACTGGAAAATTCAATTGGGTTGCACAATCCAAGGGCTGTGATCCTTAAGGCCGATTCCCTGATCACGGCAGATCAGCCCGACCGAATCAAAGGGAAACGGGTGCTGGTTGTGGAAGACGGCCCCACCCTCACCCATGGGGGAATGGGGTTCGGGGCCGGCACCATTGCGGCACAGCGGTTTGGGGCAGCCCGTATCGTTGATCCCGCCCCCTGGCTCTCCGGATCGTTTAAGGCGCTGTTTGCCGCTTTCCCGCAGATGGGCCCGCTGCTTCCCGCCGTGGGGTACGGGAGGCCGCAGATAGCGGAAATGGAAAGGGTGATCAACGCCGTGGACTGTGATCTGGTCATTTTGGGCACCACCTGCGATCTGAGCCGGTTCATATCGATTAACAAACCTGCCGTCCGCATCCGCTACGAATACAAGGACCACGGCACCCCGACCCTGGAGGCAGAGCTCCGGAAGCGTATCTCGGAGGGAAAAGATGACGGATTCAGGGAATAAAAAACCGATTCTGCTGGTCGCCCTGGGCGGCAACGCCCTGATCAAAAAAGGCCAGGAGGGAACCGCGATTCAGCAGTTTGACAATTTGAAGGCAACCGTCAGGCAGATTGCCAGGCTCTCACGTGACTATCGTATCATCATCACCCACGGGAACGGCCCCCAGGTGGGTAATCTGCTGCTCCAGCAGGAATGCTGCACCAGGGTGCCCCAAATGCCCCTTGAAATTCTGGTGGCCCAGACCCAGGGGCAAATCGGCTACATGATTGAATCCGCCCTGGAAGCGGAACTCAGAGCAATGGGGCTGGACGCCAGCCTCCTGGTCAGCCTGATCAGCTATGTGGTTGTTGACGAGGATGACCCGGCATTTCAAGCGCCTACAAAGCCCATTGGACCGGTTTACACAGAAAAACAGGTGAAAGGGGTTTCCTGGCCCTTCCGGAAAACCGCCAAGGGCTACCGGCGGGTCACCTGTTCTCCCAAACCGGTCACCATTGTTGAAAAACGTGAAATCAAACGACTCATGGAAATGGATTTTATTGTGATCTGCTGCGGGGGCGGGGGGATTCCGGTGATCCGGGAAGGCCGGGCGTTCAGCGGCATTGAAGCCGTCATTGATAAGGATCTGGTCAGCATGCGTCTGGCCAGGGAAGTGGACGCAGACCTTTTCATCATTGCCACCGATGTCGAGGGGGTGGCCGTCAATTTTAAGACACCAGACCAGATATTTCTAAGAACGCTTTCCATTAAAGCGGCCAGGGCGTACTTGGCGGATGGCCATTTTGCCGAAGGGACAATGAAACCCAAGGTGGAAGCGGCCATGCAGTTTGCAGGCCTTCCGGGAAAAAGAGCCGTGATTGCCTTTTTGGAAAATATCGAAGGGGCGGCGGCCGGTACTGCAGGCACCGAATTTGTGGCCTGAATCATCCCATCCTATACACACCGGCACCATTAAAGTGCCGCCCCATTTCATATCCACCGGGTTCTCCGGGAAGACCCTTTCCCCATCCCAGCGATGGCAGCGGAACAGGTAACCAATAGGTAACGCAACCTAACGTTCCTTCTGTGGAACCCCCATTGAGGGGAGAGGGCTGAAGAATATTTTCAATGCCGGCAAAAGGACCATGGCCAAAGGGCTCGGCCATTCTTTACCATTGGCCCGCGGTGGCCGTTGGGGGGCTGGCATCTCTTTTGCTCTATGTGATTTCCGTAAACCCGAAACCAGAACAGGTTTACCCATTTAACCCCAATTAAACAGAGGAGAATTATCATGACAGACCTGAATACCATTGAAGCCGATTGTCAGGTGGACGCACGCGGAAGCGCATGCCCCGGCCCCCTTCTTGAAGCCAAAAAAGGCATCGGCAAAGTCCAGGTGGGACAGACTTTGGAAATTCTTTCAAACGATGCCGGCACCAGAAACGATATCCCGGCATGGTCCGGGAAGGTCGGCCATGAATATCTGGGATTCCTTGAATCCGACGGATATGACAAACATTACATTACCCGGAAAAAATAAGGGGGGCCTTCCCATGACCACCCAGGACACTGCCGGAACCGATGCCAAAATCATCGTCCTTGCCACGGAAGCCTGCGCCTACCCGGGTGCCAATTCCGTGGGCCAGGCGCATTCTTCCTACCCTGCAAACACCTATATCCTCCGGGTCAGGGCGCCGGTCCTGTTCCCGGAACGCTTTTATATGGATTGTTTTCAGAAGGGGTGTGCCGGCATTATCGTGATGTCCTGCGGGGAGGAATGCCCTTATGAAGGGGCCTATCATGCCCTGGCCAGACGGCTGGACAATGTCTACAAACTCATGAAGGAAAATGAGATTGACATACGGCGGCTGCGCCTGACCTCCATCTGCACGGTGTGTAACAGGGCATTCCTCAACGAAATCAACCAGATGAACGACATCGTTCAGGAATTGGGCATCCCCGTTTTCAAGGATTCGCAACCGGCTGAGGCAATGGTTTAAGCCTAAAGAGAGGCATGGTATGAATGAAAAAAAAGTTTTGAAATTTGATTCCCTTGTGATCGGCGGCGGCATTGCCGGCCTTCAGTCGGCGCTTGACCTTGCCGACCAGGGATTTAAGGTGGCCGTCCTTGAGAAGGATGCATCGGTGGGCGGAAAAATGATCCGGCTGGCCAAGGTCTTTCCCACCCTGGACTGCGCCAGCTGTATCACCACCCCCAAGATGTCCGCGGCATCCCACCATGAGAATATCACATTGTTTACCTATTGCACCCTGGATGCCATGACCCGGAAGGACGGCATGGTATATGCCAGCGCCACCCAAAAGCCCCGGTTTGTGGATCCGGATAAGTGCATCGGCTGCCGCCAGTGCGAGTACAACTGCCCGGTGTATGTAGAGGATCATGAACAGGGCAGTCTGACCTTAAGAAAGGCCGCCTATATCCCTTTTTCCAACGCCATTCCCCAGCTGGCGCTGATTGATGCGGATCATTGTTCCCTTTGCGGTAAATGTGAAAAGGTCTGCCCCACCGATGCCATCGATTATTTCCAGCAGCCGGAACCCTTTATTATCGAGGCAAAGACGGCTGTGGTAACCACCGGATTCAACCTCACCCCCGCGGACCAGAAAAAGGAGTACGGCCAGGGACAGGTGGAGAATGTGATCACCTCCCTGCAGATGGAGCGGATTCTGGCCCCCCACGGCCCCTACATGCGGGTGCTCAGGCCCTCCGACGGCAAGGAACCCGAATCCATCGCCTTTGTCCAGTGCGCAGGCTCCAGGGATAAAAGCCTGGGGGTGTCCTATTGCTCCAGGGTGTGCTGCATGTATGCCATCAAGCAGGCCATGCTGCTGTCCGGCGCCCTGCCCCTGGCGGATCTGACCATTTATTACATGGATATCCGGGCATTCGGCAAAGGATATGAGCAGTTTTACCAGAACGCCAAGGCCATGGGCATTGAATTTGTCAAAGGTAAAATCGCCTCCATTGCCCAGGGGGATGACCAGACCGTGGCCCTTAAGTACGAGGCCCAGGAGGAGGGCGGCAGACTGGCTGTCCGGGAGCATGACCTGGTGGTCCTTTCCCTGGGCATTGTGCCCGACTGGCATCCCAAGGGCATCTGCGATATCGCCACGGACACCGATGCATTCATCAAGTGCAAGATGCCCAGGATCGCCCCGGCAATGACCAGCATGGACGGGGTGTTCACCGCAGGCGTCGCCGCAGGCCCCAAGGATATCGTGGATACCATTGCCGAGTCCGGTGCCGCTGCCATGGAAGCTGCCAATTACATGAAAGGAAACCTTGAACATGCCTATTAACAATAAAGAGGGCCTGAAAGGAGCCGATGCGTCCCAAAAGGCCCAATCCCTGGAAAAAACAGGGGGCCGGGAGAAAGTCGGGGTATATATCTGCCACTGCGGCGGAAACATTTCGGATCATGTGGATGTGGCGCAGGTCGCAGAGAATGTGAAGTCCCTGCCCGGCGTTGAGCAGGTCCACACCAATTCCTTTATGTGTTCGGATCCGGGCCAGGAACTCATCCAGAAAGATATCGAAAGCGGTAAAATCAACCGGGTGGTGGTGGCGTCCTGTGCCCCCAGCCTCCACGAAACCACTTTCAGGGGCGCCATTAAGCGGTCCGGCATGAACCCTTACCTGTATGAACATGCCAATATCCGCGAACAGGTCTCCTGGGTACACCACGGGGAACCGGCCACCGCCAAGGCCACCAAGCTCATTGAAGCGGCCATTGCCAAGGCAAAAAAATTAGAGGCACTGGATCCCATCCGGGTGGATGCGAAGCGCCATGTCACGGTGGTGGGCGGGGGGATGGCCGGCATGCGGGCCGCCCTGGACCTTGTCCGCCAGGGGTTCGAGGTGTCTATTATCGAAAAAACCGTATTCCTGGGCGGCAATGCCGCCGGGCTGGACAGGCTGTCTCCCCATGACCAGGATGCAGGAGCGCTGATCCGGGAACTCCATGCCAACCTGATGCGCCAGGATGGGGTGAGCATACACACCTGTGCTGAAATTTCTTCATTTTCCGGTTTTGTGGGCAATTTCGAGCTCTCCGTCTCCCAGGTCCCCTTTGATGTGACCCGGGCATGGCAGCCGGGAAGCTATGTTGAGAACCGGGGCATCTATGTGGGAAATACCTGGACGGCAAATGAACCCTGCCAACTGAAAACCGGTGCCGTGGTCATGGCCACCGGTTTTAAATCCCACATACCGGCAAAGGGCACCTTTGGATTCGGCGATATGGACCGGGTCGTCACCCTGGCGGATTTCATACGTGCATTCAAAGAGGCCAAAATCAAAGACGGCCTTTTCCATCTGGACCACCGCCCCGTCCGCCGTGTGGCTTTTATCCACTGCGTGGGCAGCCGGCAGATTCCCGGGATCCATGAGCCCGATGAGAACGGTAATTTAAATGAGTATTGTTCCAGAACCTGCTGCAGCGCCACCCTCCAGGCGGCCCTTAAACTCAAAAAAGAATGCCCCGGCACGGATGTGTTTGACTTTTACAGGGACATCCGCACCTATGGCCGGTTCCAGGAAGACATTTATGATGAGGCCGCTTCGTCCGGGATCCTGTTCATGCGGTATGAACCCGATGCCCAGCCCGTGGTCGCCCATACCCCGGACAATGAATTCCCCGTAAGCGTCAGTGTGAAGGACGTATTGACCTTTAATGAAGAGGTCGAGGCGGAGGTGGATCTGGTGGTGCTGGCAACGGCCATGGAACCCAACAATATCTCATCCCTGGTGGAAATGATGAAGCTTCCCGTGGGCGCCGACCGTTTCTTACAGGAGGTTCATCCCAAACTGCGGCCGGTGGAAGTGGCCAATACCGGGATTCTTCTGGCCGGGACCTGCCAGGCCCCCATGGATATCACGGAAACCTGTGCCGCCGCCCAGGCCGCCTGTGTGAAAACCTCTGCGCTTTTAGGGAAAGGATTTGTGGAGCTGGATCCCTTTGTGGCCCAGGTGGATACCGGCAGATGCAAGGGGCACGGGGCGTGCAGAGAGGCCTGTCCTGTGGACGATGCCATTGAACTCCATGATGGCAAGGCCCGGGTCAACCCGGCCCTGTGCACGGGCTGCGGCATCTGCACGGCGGTCTGCCCGGAGAACGCCATTGATGTCAACGGCTGGTCCCTGTCCCAATACGAAAAAATGGTTGATGCCATCCTGGCAGCCTGAGGAGGTTTGCGATGAAAAGCAAAAAGGAAAGATTAAAAGCGCTTCGTGAGGAGCGGGCCGGGGCCATTTCCCAGGCCCGGGAGCGGATGAAAGCCGACAATAAGCTCATGAAGGCGATCAAAACCCAAATAAAGGAGAGCGCCATGACTGTGCCGCAGATCGCCCAGGCCATTGGCGAACCCCCTTCAAAAGTATTGGTGTACCTGTCGGGCCTGAAGAAATTCGGCATGGCCGTTGAAGCGGGAAAAGAGGGTGACTACTACACCTACCAGGGCGCGCCGACCCCCTAGATAAAATCAGATAAAAGAGAGATACCCATGACGTCCAAAATAAACCCCGATATAATGAAACTGATGGGGAAATACGGCGCCCAGAGTGCCACGGCCTGCTTTAACTGCGGCAATTGCACGGCGGTCTGCTCCCTGTCAACCGAAAACACCCCCTTCCCCAGAAAGGTTATCCGTTACCTGCAACTGGGGCTCACCGATAAACTGGCCGCAAGCCCTGAACCCTGGCTCTGCTACTATTGCGGAGATTGTTCAGCTACCTGTCCGAGGGATGCGGATCCGGGCGAAGTGATGATGGGACTGCGGCGCTATCTGACCTCCATCTACGACTGGACAGGCATATCAAAGCGCTTCTATACCTCCAAGGTCTTTGAGGTCGCCTCCATCCTGGTAGTGGCCCTGGCCGTGGGACTGGGATTTTATTTTTTCCACGGTCCCATGCTCACGGACCGGGTGGCTCTGAACGTATTTGCCCCCAATACCACCATTGAGATCCTTGATTTGATCATGCTGGCGGTTCTCTCCTTTTTCCTGCTGTCCAACGCCTTCCGGCTGGCAAGGGGAGTGATGGGCAACCCCCGGCAGTACATGGTCAGCCTTAAGGATGATGCCAACCCGGCCGTCCTGATTTTTGGGGTGCCATTGAAAACCTATATGGCCGAAATGAAAGAGTTTATCATTCATTTTTTTACCCAGAAACGGTTTAATTCCTGCGAAGGCGACGACGACCCCGAGAGCGGCCGTCAGAAGAAGATTCTCTGGATTAACCACCTGCTGATCATGAGCGGCTATTCCATCATCTTCCTCATGGTGGTTGGGGGGATCCGCTGGTTCCAGAGGGATGAGATCCTTTCCATCTTCAACCCCATCCGATTTCTGGGATATTATGCCACCTTTGCCATCCTTTACGGCACCACCTATGCCATGATCGGCCGGTTGAAAAAGACGGCAAGGCCTTACAGCAAGACCCATTCCACTGACTGGGCCTTTTTGATTCTCCTGTGGCTGACCACCTTTTCCGGCATCCTGATCCATTTTACCCGGCTGCTGGAAATGCCGTTAACCACCTATTACCTTTACGTCATCCATCTGATGATCGCCGTACCCATGCTGGTCATCGAAGTCCCCTTTGCCAAATGGACCCACCAGCTTTACCGCCCCCTTGTCCTCTTTTTGATGAAGGTCAGGCATAGGGCGTTAGCCGGATAATCGTGTAACTCCCAATATACTAAAAGGAATTTAAAAATGACCGAAGTAAAACAGGAAAAAATCATGTACTTTGCCACCTGCGGCGGTGAGGACCCGGAAAAAGCAGCCATGCCCTTTGTCATGGCCAGCGCGGCCCTGGCCATGGATATTCAAGCCATTGTGGTGCTCCAGGGCAACGGGGTTTATCTGGCCCAGAAACAATACCGGAAAAACATGCTGCCCAGCGGCGGGTTCCCCAACATAGAAAAGCTGGTAACCGATTTCCTGGAACTGGGCGGGGAACTGCTGGTCTGCATGCCCTGCATCAAGGAGCGGAACATCGGAGAGGATGAACTGCCCGAGGGGGCGAAAGTAACGGCTGCCGGTCAACTCAACATTGCAGCCATTGAGGCAGACGCCATATTCGTCTATTAATGCAACCCCTTTATGTTATGAGGTGTTAAATGGATACGCATACCATTACCCATCTGCCCAACCGGGTGTCGGACCTGGTCAATCTCAAGAAACTGGGGGGCGATCTCACCATTGATCCGACCTTTGAAATCGTTCCTGTAAATTTTGCCCAGGGAGATTGTTCCTACCAGGCATATATATTCCTGTGCCGGTTTGAAGGGCTGGCGGATCAAAAGCCTTTCAGCTTCAGGAAATGCTATGCAAAGGGGTGCCCCCACAACCTGTGTCCCCATGTGGCCCAGGCCGTTATGATCGCCAACCGGTACCTGAAAAGGGATTATAAAAAACTCGAAGCGGTCGGTGTTCCCCTCCAGGAGAAGTTTTTCAGCCTGGAAGAAATGGTTGCCGGCTATGACACTGCCTTTGAGCAGGCATCCGATGAGGTGACCGGCGGGATTCTGACCATCCATGATTATATCAACATGGCAAAGGAGGGGACCGCTATCAGGGTTGAGACCCGCGTGGAAATCATTCCCGGCGTTGAACATTTTGCCGGCCGGAAAAATGAGCAGAGCTTTCTCATGGTGGATTTCGACATCACCGCTTTTGGCAACAAATTCAGGTTTCAGCGCTGTGTGGCCTGTTACGGCAGCCGAAAGGAAGATGAGGAAAAACCTTTTGCCGTGGCGACGGGCAATGAACGGCTGAAGCTTTTGTATGCCGAGTTTGATGCTGCCGGTATCGATTATAATCTTTGTTTTTTTACCTAGAAGATTATCGTGCCAGATATCCTTGCCTACACTGAAGCACCCATTTGCGCCTATACCCTAAAAGGGCCGGCCATACCCGGAAGGGATGGCCGGCCCTTTTTTCCCATGGCGCTTAAGCCATGCGGCACCCTGGGGTTATTCGATGTTTTTGTCTTTGGCCACCTTAAATACGCTGATCATATCCCTTAGTGTTGATGCCAGGTCCGACAGCTCCCTGGCGGATTGATTCATCCGGGCGCTTTGGCCGAGCATATCACCAGCCACGGCATTTACATCTGCGATATCCTGGGCGATCTCAGAGGAAACCTGGGAGCTTTGCGCCACATTTGTATTCACCTCGTCGATGCCGGTGGAGGCCTGGGTTATATTTTCAGATACTTCCGTGGCAATGGTCGATTGCTCTTCGACGGCTGCGGCAATGGCCGTGACAATTTCATTCACTTCGGAAATAACCCCTGATATTTTTTCGACATCTTTCACCGTGTCACCGGTGGAATTCTGTATCCCGTCAATTTTTCCTTTGATGTCATTGGTCGCATTGGCAGTCTGGGCGGCAAGGTCTTTGATTTCGCTTGCCACAACGGCAAACCCCTTTCCCGCCTCCCCGGCCCTTGCCGCTTCAATGGTGGCGTTGAGGGCCAGCAGATTCGTCTGTTCCGCAATGTCCCTGATGACATCCGTCACCTTTGAGATATCCCTTGCGGCATCGCCTAGAAGGCCGACCCGGGCAGAGGCCTCATCGGCCTGTTCTTCAGCCTTTCCGGAGACATCCCTTGCTTTCTGGCAATTGTCGGCCACTTCACCCAACGTATTCTGCATCTGGCTTGCAGAGTCGGTTACCATGCCGATATTGGTGGCGGCCTGCTCGCTTGCAGCGGCCACAGAGGTCATGTTGGTACTCATCTCCTCGGCAGCAGCGGCGACGGAGGTTGCCTTTCCCGATAATCCGTCAGCGCCTTCGGACATCTGCGCCGACATGGTGAGCACCTCTGAGGAGGCTGCCGTCACGGTCTGTGCATTTGCCCCAATATCCACAATAATATTGTGGAGCCGCTCAATAAAGGCATTGAACCATTTTGAGAGGCTGCCGACCTCATCCTTGGACACCACGTCCAGCCGTTTGGTCAGATCCCCTTCACCCTCTGCAATATCCTTGAGCATCAGGCTGGTATTCATTAAAGGAAGGGAAATTTTTCTTGCCACCACAAGGGTGATGACGATGAATACGGCGACGACGATAAGAATGATGCCAAGTTGCATGAGGATACTTGACCTGACCTGCTTTCTCAGGGCCTCTTCCTTGGCGGCAAGGCTTTTTTGGATATCGTCCACATAGACGCCGGTGCCCACAATCCAGCCCAGGGGCTTGAATAGTTTCACATAGGATATTTTGGGAATGGGGTCTTTTTCACCGGGTTTGGGCCAAAGGTATTCCACATATCCCTCTCCCTCTTTTTTACATATATTGACCATTTCAGTGAACAGGTGTTTCCCTTTGGGGTCGGTTATCCCGGCAAGATCCTTTCCCTCCATTTCGGGGGTAATGGGGTGCATCACCATTTTGGCATTCATATCATGGATCCAGAAATACTCTTTTCCGCCCTCACCGTAGCGCATGGTTTTGATGGTCTCTTTGGATCTTTTTTCAAGCCCTTTTTCCGCCACTTTCAGGGGGATGGCGGCCCCCACCGCCCATTCCCAGGGATCAAATACCTTGGCATAGCCAATGCGGGGAGATTCTTTTTTGGTGTCCGGCTCCATCCACATATAATCGAAAAACGCCTCTTTATCCTTTTTCCCCACCTCCAGAAGGTCCGGGAATATGGGGTTCCCCTTGACATCCTTGAGCTTGGAAATATCTTTGCCCACCCATTCGGGATATTGGGGATTGGCAATCATGGTCAGGTCAAGCCCGGTGATCCAGAAATAATTGGTCTGATCAAACCTGAGGCCGGAAATCACCTCAATGGCCATCTGCCTTTTATCTTCATCTGTCAGCTCTGCTTTTTCATAGATTTTCTGGAGGGTGCCGAAGGCCAGGCCCACAACATTTTTCAGTTCCGCCTGTACGGATTGTGTCAGCTTTTCAATATCGCTGGCCTCCCTGTAAGCGGTATCGATGACCGTATAGGCATTGCCGAGAATGACTTTAAGGGTCTCCTTCCTATGGGTGAACAATGTCGCTTCTGTGGATTTTAGTTCTGTTTTGGCCTGCTGGATGGTGGCATTGATGGAGATGGAAATTGAAACGGTACCCATTGCCAGTACAATACCGGATACCAATAGGATTAATTTGGTTCTGATGCGCATAATATTCCCCCTTTTTCCATGCATTACAGGTTTAGCGGTCCAGGCGGAATACGTATCGATTACATAGGGGGAGGGCGGTTCAACCGGTATCTGTCACTTTCCATATCAATGCCGCTGGGAATGGGGATCATATTCCGCGGTTTTTGAGCTTAAAGATGACTCGGGTCGCTGAGTCGAGGATAATTTTAGCAATTTCATCCCCAGGATTCAAGTCTGTCCTCCCAAAACAGGGTTAACGCATTTAAGAATCGGAACAAAAGAAATGGGAAAGGTATTGCCTTGGAAACCTTATAATTTGGTTTCGGTTTATCTTGGTGATTAGGCCGTGGTGCGGGGGAACAATGGAGTGGTGAATGAACTGCCGGCTGCCAGGACGGCGAAGACGGCTGTTCATTCACTGCATTCCCGGGCAGGACGACCGGGAATGCTGAAACGGAATCGTTCCCCCGTGCCGCGGCCGGGTTCTGCCCGTTTAGTAAAATAAAAAGCGGTTCAATTGGTCCTTCCTGTTTCTATCGGGTCTGATCGCGTAAGCTCTGCCTCCCCAAACGCTAGGGCTGATATGAGTCATGGCCGGGATCAATGGGGGGACAATCCTTTCAAGCAGTCCGTCAACAGTCCCTTGAACCGGTCCAGGGTAATGGGATAGGCCTGCATGGGAATTCCCATCCAGTCGCAGTATTCAAGGAATTCTTCGGGTTTCTCCGCCATGTATTGGTCCAGATACCCGATGCCGTCCAGAACGATGGCACCGCCGGTGTGCCGGGGGAAATTTTCATTTGCAGTTCCCTTGTCCCATCCCTTGAACACCTGGGTCCGGTATTTGACCCACCCGGGGGTCATGAACCACACCGGTTCGCCACCGGCCATCTCCTGGGTGATGCTGGCCATCTCTTCGTCGCTGGCCAGCATCCCCATGCAATGGGTGGCCTGCACCCGGGCCACATGAAGTCCCTGCTCCTGGATGATGGTCTGCATCAGGCGGGTGGGATTGTCCGGATTGACATAGCAGTACTTGCCCCCGTAAACCACAATCACATCCCTGACTTTTTCCCTGGCCTTGCCGATGAATTTGATCAGCTGCCTTTCCAGTTCAGGAATATCCTGGTGCAGTCCAGGGGTGGTATAAAACAGGTAATCCGTATTTAGGAAGCCGTGCTCCCGGAGATGGTTCAGTTCCAGGCTCATGGTACCGCAGGATACGATGGCTGTGTTTGCAAAAGACAGGTTTTCCATTGATCACCTCGCTAAATTATATGAATTACCGCCAAACAAGGCGTTGGTTTTCTTCGATGATATCCCCGGGTTTGAGAGCCTTATCCGTCCAGATAACCCTTGTATTGCATTCCCATTCATCTTTTCCAAGTCTTTTTTTCCTCTGTTCCAGGGCCCTTTCCGAATCTTTGCGGCTGGCATGGATTGAAACCACTCTTTTTTGTGGCTTGCCCGCCAGTCTTTGCTGATGAATCAGTGCATACATTTTTGGTTCCCCTTTATTTTTTTGCCGTTACTGATACGATTCTCAAATCCGCGATTTCGTGGGCCGGGCAGGCTGCGGGATTTTAAAACCATCTTTCCTTTTTGCAAAAGCGACCATGGGTATGGTCCAGAATATTCAATGGGATTCTATCCCACCGCCAGTCCGGGAAGCATTGAGGGCGGAATCACCTGAACGGGGCAGGGGGCCTGCAACAGCATTTCTGATACGATGGGGCCAAGGGTTCCCGTGTTTATGCTTTCACCCATGGCAAGGGGGGTATCGGTGGCCGTTCCCATGACAATCAGATCGGCTCCCGCGTTCCGTGCAAGCTTGGTCATTTCGCCGGCCACATCCCCGTCTGACACGTTGATGGCGTAGTTGTCAAAACCTTTGGCCGCCATCCGGCCCACATAGGCTTCCGTTGCCTGGACTTCGGCAGCTTTTATGGCCTGGACCGTATCCTCCTGGTTCAGGTTCAGTTTGCCAAGGCCGTAGTAAATCATCAGCCTGGCATCATTTTCCTGTGCAAGGGTCAGCGCATGGTTAAATATTTTGCTGCAATAGTCGGTCAGGCAGGTGCCAAAGAGTATTTTTTTATACATGACTTTTCTCCTTTGCTTGAATCAGGTATCAGTGCAGATCAAGTCAGCGGGCCTGGTCTGCACTGTTCATGGGGGCCATCAATTACCCAGGGTATCGGCAATGGCATCCTTTTCAATATGCTCTTCCCATTTTTCCCCCCAAAGATCGGGAATGGTTTCTTCCACGTGCATGATTGAATCCCAGCTGATGCCGATTTCAGTGAAGATATCCTTGAGGACTTCTTCGCTCTGGGCCAGCCAAAGGCAGTAGCGGATACCTTTTTGTTCGTTGTAGTAGGTTCTGATCCATGTCCCGGCTTCAACCTGTGCCAGTTTTCTCCAGTTTGCCTGAACTTCTTCGCAATCAATACCGGGGTTGCTGTGTACCATCATGTATTTGTTGAATTTGGCCATTTCGGGTCTCCTTTGTTTTATGGTCATTGAGTTGGGCTTTCCTATCCGGCCAATGCGCATGAGATCGGATTTAAAAATAATAATACCAATAAATGTGCCAATCGCTTAGACGGGCGGTCAGAAAAGATGGGTGGAAGGTTAACTGGCTGTAATTTAAGCGATAATTTGGCTTGAAAAAGGGGGCGTTCTCCCGAAAAAAACAATTGACAATCCCCATCTGCGTTACCTAATATGGCACCTATACCATGGTGGCGCCACCTGTGGCGCCGCCCTTATTGAAAAGGGGGGCACATCAATGAAAGATCTCTCTTCTGATATTAAAAACAATCAATTGGTTAAAATGGTTCTTGAGGCCATCGGGGACGGGGTTTTTATCCTTGATATGAATGCCCGTATCATATCCTGGAACCGGGCCATGGAGAAAATAACCGGATATGCCCCTGAAGAAGTCATGGGAAAGAGCTGCAGGATTTTGAATTTCAGCCAGTGCTTTGACAAGGAATGCCCCACAGGGTTCGAGGAGTGCGGTATCTTAAAATTCGGGAAAGTAGAGCCTGTAGACTGTTTTATCACCCATAAGCTGGGCCACTCGGTTTCGGTGGTGAAAAATGCCAGAATTATAAGGGATGCCGGCAATAGGGCCCTCGGCGTGGTCGAGGCGGTGACCGACCTGACGGAGCTTAAAAATGCACGGCTGAAAATGGCAGAGGCCAGCCGGCGCCTTGGCGAGTTGAACCGCCTCGGGGGGATCATTGCCAAAAGCCAGGTCATGCAGAATGTATTCACCTTTATCAAGGCCTCAGCCGCCAGCGACGCCACCATACTCATCCAGGGGGAAAGCGGCACGGGAAAAGAGCTTGTGGCCGGGGCCATTCACTCCATCGGCGAGAGAAAAGACAGGCCCATGATCACGGTCAACTGTAGCGCCCTTTCCGAAACCCTGCTGGAAAGCGAATTGTTCGGCCATGTTAAAGGCGCGTTTACCGGGGCAACCAGGGACAGAACCGGACGGTTTGAGGAAGCGGATACAGGTACCATTTTTCTGGATGAAATCGGCGAAATTTCCCCCTATATCCAGGTTAAACTGCTGCGGGTACTTCAGGAAAAAGAGATTGAACGGGTCGGTGATTCCAGGAGACGGAAGATCAATATCAGGATTATCACCGCCACAAACAAGGATCTCAAATCCCTTGTGGACCAGGGGCAGTTCAGGGAAGACCTCTATTACCGCCTCAAGGTCTTTCCCATTTTCCTGCCGCCTCTCAGGGAAAGAAAAGAGGATATCCCCCTGCTGGCCGATCATTTCATCCGGCTGAACAATAAATCCGGCGCCCATGTTAAGGGGATTGAACCTGGGGCCATGAAAACATTGATGGATTACCATTGGCCGGGCAATATCAGGGAGCTTGCCAATGCCGTTGAGCATGCCTTTGTCCTGTGCTCGGGCAGGGAAATCACCCCGGATGACCTGCCCCTGGAAATCCGTGAGTTCAAAGGGGGGGGGCGGCCTGTGACGGAAACCGCGGGGCGGTTGCCCCGTCCCAGGCCCGCTGCCGGGCTGACCCGGGAAACCCTGGTTGATCTGCTGGACCAGTGTGACTGGAATAAGGCGGAGGTGGCCCGGCGGCTGGCCCTGAGCCGGGCCTCAATATGGAAGTATATGAAAAAATGGGAGATCCCCATGCAGCCCGAAGATATAGCATAATAGGATAGAGCATAAGGAGACAAAAGATAAAGACAGGCCTGTGCAATGCTTGCACAGGCCTGTCGTGTCCAGATGGGACGGATTTAGCACTTACAGCGATTTGACCATTGCGACCAGTTCCCGGATATCCCCCTGGTCGGGATGGCCCTTGGCCCCATCCGCATCATTGATCCATACCGGCGGGGTTTCCTTCTGCCTGACCTTCTCAAGGACTTTGGGGGAGACCTCACCCTGGCATGAATAGGTGCCGGCAAGTTGGGCGCCTTTTAAAAGCCCCGCGGCATGATCCATGGCACTCCTGGCATGGTCCGAGCCTTTGGCCGCCCCATGGGTGGCAAAGAGAAACACCTTTCCGTTGCTGTTAAAGGTTTCCAGGAATTTTAAGGTTTTGGGATCCGGTTTCCCGGCCTGAAGCCAGAATCCCACAGCCACAAGATCGTACCCGTCGGCCGAGGCCGGTGCTGTTTCAACGGAAGCGATCTGTTTTTCTCCCTCAATATTATCGTATACCGCCTGGGCAAGTTTTTGGGTATTGCCCGACTGACTTGAATAGATGATCAAAGATTTCATATGATGTCTCCGTTTATTGTTTATATCCCATGGGCAGCCGTTTGAACCGCCCGCCGTGGATAATGGGATCTCCCTTGTAGCCCAGGGATTTAAAGTCGATGTAATCGGTTTTATCAATCAGGTGTGCCACATCCCGGCCCATGGATTTCATATAGGAAAAATCGGTGCCCTTATGGGCGATTTTCTTAAAATCCACTTCCCGGTGATCCTGGTGGCACCGGTTGCAGGTCTGGTCCCCCTTGAGGCTCTCATGGCATTGAACACAGGAGAGCGCCATGTCGGCGGGCATGACCTCATGGTCCAGGCGCCAGTACATCCAGGTTTCCTTCCATTTGTAGGAACCGCTGTACTCCAGGCCCACGGCATCCATTCCGTCCTGGAAGGCTATTTCCCAGTCCAGATGTTTCCAATAGGCGGTTTTGTCTTCCTTGTTTCTTGGAAACAGATGGGGAACCAGGATGTAATCGTGGTCCGCATCCACCGCCTGGATGCCTTTCATGATTTTAAACGGCGTGATTTTGGAGGAGGGGTCCTTGATGGAGCCCACAGGTGAGGTCAGGTTGATCACCTCTGCATTGATGTCCACCTTGTCTCCCATGAGCACCCGGTCCATGTGGCCTGAATACCAGCGGTAGTCCGGCACGGCGGATTCCTCCCACTTGAACTCACCCTTTTTCCAGTTGTAATCGGGCTTGCCGTATTTATCCTTTTTGGGTTTGCGTTTTTTGTCCCCTGCCTTTGACCAGTCCCAGAAGGTTTTGGTGGGTTTGCACTTGGCAAATACCGGGGAGTGGCAGACATTGCAGTCCAGGGTTTTGGAGTGTGTGTTTAAATGGTGGTCCAGCAGGCCGCCGCTGTAATGGGGAGACTCTGAATGGCAGTCGATACAGTCCACCGGCCCTTCGGCCGCAGGAACGGAAGAACTTCTGCCCGAAATTTTATGGTTGCGTGTTTTATGGCATTCGGCACAGGCAAAATCATACCCGCCCATGTGGATGTCACAGCTCCTGTTGGGTTTGAGCAATTGCCGGGACATGTCTGCATGCTTGATGGCATCTCCGCCGCCGCCGTTAAAATGGCAGGCCCCGCATGATGCCCGGCTGGTATGTCCGACGTTTTGGGCCACTTTTTTTAAATCCACCTCCTTTTTGGGCATGCCCGCCCCGGGGGGATGTTTCTTATAGGTGCCTGTGGTGTCGTGGCAGACCAGGCAGTCTATTTTTGTTTTGTCCGTAAAGTCAAAAGAAGAATCCTTCCATCCGTATCCTGCATGGCAGCTTGTGCAACGAGCCTCGTTGCTGATGGGGCTGATTCAGTAGTTGTTCAGGGCTGTGGTGCCCTTGCCGTGGAGGATGTCCTTTCGGTGCCCGGTGGTGTAGGGGGAAGGCCCCCGCCAGAGCCAGTGGGCGGTTTTGAGCATATCCTCGCCCTGGGTATCATGGCAGCGCAGGCATTCGGCCGTGACCTGGAAGGGATCGGCGTTGTCCGGCAGATTCACCAGTTCCTTGTGGTCGGGCACGTGCTTGAGATGGCAGCCTTTGCAGTCCACAGGCCCCTTGGCCTCCTGCTTGTGGCATTCCATGCACTGCTGGTGGTAGGCGGCCTTGAGCCCGATGCGTTCGGGATGATCCTTATTGAAACTGTCCTGGTGGCAGGCAGAGCACCTTGTGGTTTCAAGGGCTTTGGGATCCTTTGGCCTGAAATGGTGGCATTTGCTGCAGTCCTGGGCCAGGGCCGCGTGGCGCTTATGGGCAAAGCGTACCGGCTGGTAATGGTCTTCCCGTTTTTTAATGATGGGGCTGTCCAGCAGGAAATAGACCTCGGTAACGTCGTCCAGGGAGATCCCCGCTTCCATCAGGCAGATCCGCCGGTTGATCTGGCAGTCGTCCTTGTATTCCTTAATAAAGGGCACGGTTTCCTTGGCCCTTTCCCTGGCCCTTTCCTGGTCCGGTGCCTGCCAGGCCTTTGTCCAACCCGGGACGGCTGTCAAAACCCCCAGGCAGGCCAGAATTAATACTCTTTTTATCATGAGGATACCTCCTTGGATTCCTGCAACACCGGCAGATAGGTCACAGCAATCCTGTAGACAAACATGAGGGTGGCAATCAGCCCCAGGGTAATGAGCAGTTCACCCGGGGAGGGGAAATACCCGCTTTCGCTCAGCGGCGCGGTAAATCCGACGATAAATACATTGATGCGGTTAAGCGCCACGCCGCCCACAATCAGGGCGGCCGCAGTGAACACCCCTTTCCTGGACTGCCGGACGGCAGGGATCATCAGCATCACCCAGGGGATGATGACGCCGAACAGCATTTCTATGATAAAGGAATTGGTCTGGAAGGTGCCCTGGGCAAGGTATCCCCAGGTGCCCCTGACGGTCATGTCCCCCAGCTTGAGCAGCAGATAGAGGCCCAAGAGGAACACCGTGATCCGGGTCAGCGGGGTCAGGATTTTTATCTCGCCGTCCATTTTAAAGGAAGAGGTGGCCAAGGTGGTTTCAAAGACCACCATGGGATAGCCCACGGCAATGGCCGAGGTTAAAAAGAGCAGCGGCAGGATGGGGGTGTACCACAGGGGGTGGAGCTTGGTGGGCGCCACCAGCATCAGCGAGCCCAGACTGGACTGGTGCATGCAGGAGAGTACCACCCCCAAAATCACGAATATCCACATGATTTTGTCCAGGATGGCGTCGGCAAGGGTGAGAATGCCGTCGGCCAGCCCGTTGAAAATGGAGAGGATGCCCGGGAGGTTGACCCGTCCCTTGAATTGTTCGGCCACAATGGGCAGAAATTCAATGTAAAGCACGTGCAGGTATATCATCACGCACATGGCCACCTCAAAGAGCACCGAGTTGGTATTCCAGTTGAACATGGGCTTCCATATGGCCCAGGACCGGCCGATATCCACCAGCAGTCCCAGGACCACAAAGGTATAGCCCAGGGCGGCGGTTAAAAGGGCCGGCCGGGTCACCGGTTCATAGTAATGGCGTCCGAAAATATGGGCCAGGGCCGCCGTGGTAAATCCGCCTGCGGCCAGGGCCACGCCGGTGGCCACATCAATGCCCACCCAGATGCCCCAGGGCCTGGCATTGGACAGATTGGACACATACCCGATACCGCCGGTGAACCTGGCAATGACGGCGATGAAACCGGCGAACATGAAGACCAGCATCACCAGAACCCCGGGGGTCCATAAGGGTTTTTTCAGGGGGCTGCTTTTATGATCCATCAGGCACCTCCTTTGGGTTGCTTGTTTTCTTCGGACCTGCCGAAACGGGCCATGAACGCCCCGAGCACCCCGAACAGGGCAATGGGGGACCATAGATAACTGAACAAAGAATGCTGGATGGTCTCGGCCAGTTTGGGCGACGGGGTCTCCGGAAGCTGCGGCAGGTTGACCTTGTCAAAGGGAACCGATGAAATATAAAGCCAGGAGGTGCCGCCCACCTCCTTTTCCCCGTAAATGTGGGAGATATATTTGCCCGGATTTTCCTTGAGCCGTTTTTTGGCCACCGTAAGAAGGGTGGCCCGTTTTCCGAATGTCAATGCTTCGGTGGGGCAGATGGTGGCGCACCCGGGAAGGCCGCCCTCCCCGGAGATGCGGTCATAGCAAAAGGTGCATTTTCTAACCCGGGGGGTTACCGGGTCAAAATATTCGTAGGCCGGGATTTCAAAGGGGCAGGCCACCATGCAGTAGCGGCATCCGATGCATTTGGTGACGTCGTACCGCACCGCACCGGTCTCGTCCTTGGTCAGGGCACCGACAATACAGGCCGACACACAGGCCGGATCCTGGCAGTGCATGCACTGGACCTTGGCAAAGGTGGGCATGGGCTTGTGAAACGGGTCCAGCTTGCCTGTAAAATAGCGGTTGACCACCGTGAACGCCTGGTGGTCCGGCCGCCTGTTTTTTTCGAACACCGTACACTGGCAGCCGGGCCGTTCAGGCTCCGGCAGTTGGTTGACCTGGGCGCAGGCTTCCTCGCATTTGCGGCAGCCGACGCAGCGCGTCAGGTCCACAAGGCATCCGAAAGGGTCGGGCGGCGCTTTTGACTGCCATGCGTCAGCCGAAGATGGCGCTGCCACGACAGAGGCGCCAGATGCCCCAACGAATTTAAAAAAACTCCGTCTACTGAGCTTCATTGTTCCTCCTTGAATGAGTCGTTACTATGGGTACTTCATTTAATTTACATTTATTGTGATTGGCTTGATCCTTTTCTGATCCCCAGGCAGGTGCTGTCCGATCTCACTTTTTTGTAAATCAACTGGTCATCAGACCTGTCGATGATTGTGGTCAAATTCTGCACCACTTCCTGATCTTCAATCAGCACTTCCAGCACATCTCCCTTTTTCATGGTATTAAGGCTGCTTTTGCATTTCAGTAAATCCAGGGGGGAGGTCACCCCTCTGAGATCAAGTAGAATGTCTGCCGCCATATTGCCTCCATGTGAAAGGCCGGTTATTGGTTGATCCAACTCAGGACTATTGAACAGCAACAGTCGTGCCTGATCGGCTGTTAAAATCTGAATCTCTTTAAAATCTTGTTTTCATGCTTTATTTTTAATGTGTTGGGGCCGTATTGACTGTAAAGGTGTTAAATGGTATTAAGAAAACTGTTAAAATGATTTAACAGTCGATTAAACACTTTGTTTCCTGGAAATTAAAGGTGTCCCATGAACGATCATCAGATGAATACCTTCTGGAAAAAAATCGTTAATACCATCAATGAGGGTTTGATGTTTATTGGACCTGAAGGGTCAATACTGATGGTGAACAAGGCCTTTGAAAGTCTTACGGGGTATTCCTCCCGGGAAGCCATCGGTATGCCCTGCACCATGCTGGGATGCGATGCCTGCGAGCAGTTCATGCAGACAAGCGGACAAACCGCCTGGTGCAAGCTGTTTGAACCGGGCCATCAGGATATGAAAAAATGCCGCTGCCTGGTCAAATGCAAGGACGGCAGTTTTCTGCCGGTATTAAAAAACGCTTCAGTGCTATGGGATGAGCACCATACGGTGTTGGGGGTGGTGGAAACCCTGACCGATATCTCAGAGCTGGCCAGGCTGGATGAAAAACTCCATATCCTGTCACGGCAATGCGACAATGAAAATAATTTTTCTGGGATCGTTGGCAGATCCCCCAATATGCTGGCGGTGTTCGACATGATCCGCAAAGCCTCTGAGAGCAATGCACCGGTCATTATTCTGGGTGAAAGCGGGACGGGCAAGGAATTGGTGGCCGATGCCATCCATATGTACGGCACACGGAAACACGGGCCGTTTATCCAGCTCAACTGCGCCTCCTTGAATGAATCGGTATTGGAAAGTGAATTATTCGGTCATGCCAGGGGCGCGTTTACAGGCGCTTACAGCAACCGGGTGGGCCGTTTTGAGGCCGCCAACCACGGCGATCTTTTTCTGGATGAGATCGGGGACATTCCCCTCTCCCTTCAAACCAAGCTTCTCAGGGTGCTTGAATCCGGGCAGTTTGAACGTGTCGGCGATATCTCCCCCATTGAGGTGGATGTCAGGATCATATCCGCCACCAACAAAAACCTTGAAGAATTAATATTGAAAAATGAGTTCCGCCAGGATCTTTTTTTCCGGATCAATGTCATCCCCATCCACCTTCCCCCCCTGAGGGAAAGAAAGGAGGACATTCCCTTGCTGGTCACCTCCTTTATCCGCCGGTTGAACGAAAAAACCGGAAAGGCTGTCCATGGCCTTGATGCCTCGTCCATGGAATTGTTCATGGACTACCACTGGCCGGGCAATGTAAGAGAACTGAAAAATGCCATGGAGTACGCCTTTGTCGTGGTGGAGGGAAGTTCCATTCACCTGGATCACCTGCCAAGAAACATCACAACGCCTTCGGTGACTGCCCCCCAGATTGTCTTTGATCAAGGCAGGGAAACCCGCCGCGACGGTGAAAAAGCCGCTTTAATTCAGGCGCTTCGCCAGACAAAGGGGAACCAGACCAGGGCCGCTGAACTGCTCAATGTCACCCGGGTGACGGTTTGGCACCGGATGAAGAAGCATGGGATTGATCTTAAAAAGGTATTATCCGTGTGATCCCATTAAAGGAGACTTCCCATTTGTTTTATTCTTCCTGGCCGCCCCCCATTTCTATGGCCCTGCGGTCCGGATCGCTGCAGCTGGGGGCCGCCTCTATGGTCATGGCCTCAAATCCCTTTGCAAGACGCTCGATGATGAATTTTTTCTTACAGGACTCGCACCATACAAAAACCGGTGCATAGTCCAAAGGCATTTCAAAGCCTGTGGTATCGCCGCAATAGGGGCAGGATGTCTCTTGATTTGTCATGATTCCTCCTCCTTGTTTTTTGGTTTGTGCCAGGGGCTGACCAGGCGATGCTGGCGCCTCCTTTCTGGCAATAAAATAAGCATTTTCCATGCCATTACCAGGCTGATGTTCCGGCAATTCTGTGACAGCCTTGGGCAAATGCCAATGGACATCCACAGGCCCTCCAGCCTTTTGCCGCCCCTGTTTGATTTGGGCAAAAAAAATCGGGGGCGGCCTAGGCTGTTTCAGGCTGCCTCCGACTGGCGGTGAGGTGGCTATTCAGATATGGAGGTAAGTAAATGCCTTTACTTGATCTGAGTACCGTCAATATGGTCCTGCACGCTTTATGCCATACATAATTTATTCTCTATAAAATATAATCCGCCACAGGCATCCCATTGGGGACCGGCCTTTTTCCTTTAAAATAAAGGAAATAAATTCCAATGACGCTTGTACCAGGGCGCATGGCAATTGTTACGGGTAACAATCTGGTAACGCAACCTAACGTTCCTTTGGATAAAAAGTCGTTACCGCTGGGATGATGCGGATTCGATCCGGTCCCGCCCCTTTTCCTTTGCCCTGTAAAGCGCCTGGTCTGCCTGTTTGACAAGGGTTGACACCGCCATATCCTGCCTGGGTATTTCAGCGGCCAGCCCCAGGCTGAAGCTTATCCGGCCCAGGGGGGACTGGCTGTGGGGGATCTCCAGGGCTGCAATCTTACGGCGGAGGTCCTCGGCGATTTTTTTGCCGCCGGCCAGATCCGTATTGGGCAGCAGGATGACAAATTCCTCTCCGCCGTACCGGGCTGCGATGTCCCCCGGCCTCCGGGCGGCGCCTTTCAGTGCGGCGGCGATTGAAACCAGGCATTGGTCACCCTTCTGGTGGCCGTAGGTGTCGTTGTATTGTTTAAAAAAATCGATATCCAGCATTGCCAATGCAACGGGATGGCCCTCGCGCAGGGCTCGTTTCCACTCCCGTCCAAGGGCGATATCAAAGGATCTGCGGTTGGCGATATGGGTCAGGCCGTCCAGATTGGCCATGTCTTTTAATTTGCGGTTGGCATCCCTTAGCTTTATATTTATTTTATGTATGGCCTGCTGGCTTTTCTCCCGCTGGGAAACCATGACATTGGCCATCTTCCCCAGGCCTTTGAGTTCATGGAAATGGACCTGTTCCAGGTCAATCTGCTCCATGGCCTTTCCGGCCTTGCTGAAAAAGAATTCAAACTCCCTCAGGTTTTTTTCCAGCCGGTTGGAATAAAGCCGGCCTGCCAGGAAAACAAAAAAAATGGCAAAGCCGTTTATGGAGAGGATTGCGACCAGATCATCAATGATCTCCTGCTTTACTTTTCTCTGCAGCTTCCTGGCCCGCTGTTTGTGGATTTTGGAATCCACAACCTTGCCCACAGTCCATCCCCAGGGTGGGTAATAACGCGCATACCCCATCATGGATTTAGGGGCTTCTCCAGCCTTCTCCAGCCTTGAAAAAGCGATGAAATCCCCTTTCCCTTCCAGAATCCGGCGTTGGCCCTCTACCAACACCGTTCTCAGGGCGTCGTCCGGCAGCATCCGTCCCTGGTGGTCAGGCCGGCCGGAGAGCTGTTTCATTTGCCTGTCAAATATGAAAAACTCCCCATCCCTTTCACGGTTCTGCTGGCGGTTGCCTTCAAGCACATAGGTTTGGATCTCCTTAGCCGAGGCCTCAAGGTAATCCCCGGTGCCGACCACCCATCCCAGGGGGGGGAACAATTTGACATAGGCAATCTTTTTTTTATTTATTTCCTTTTTTCCCGGAAAGGGCCACAAATACTCTACAAATCCCTCCCCCTTGTTTCTGGCCACCTGGATGATTTCCTGAACAATTTTTCTCCCGTCGGCGTCCTTCATATCGAACCATTGGGAACCTTCCAGGGCCATATCCGGCGGGTAAAGCTCAAGGGTGCCGTCCAGGGCGTAGGCGAAAAAATATCCCCGCCCCCCGAAAAGCCGTATGCCCCTGATATGTTCCCGGATCAGATCGGAGACGGCCTTGGGGGGGAGGGAATCCCCATGGCGGCGATACATATGGCACATCATATCGTAAATGGTTTCCGATGTCGCCTTGACATATTGCCGCATCCGGGTCCGCCCTATGGCCGTAAAGGAATTGAAAAGGGAAATATCCGAATCAATTTCCCTTTTTACCTCCTGTCTGAGGGCCTCAAGCGCCCTGGCCTCGCCCTCGGCAATTCCCCGGGAGAGGTTCTGGTAATGGTAGAGGGTAAATCCCACCGCCGGCACGATGCCGAACACCAGAATAATCATCAGGGCCAGCCTTGCAGGAATATTGGATATCTTGATTTGCTTCATCTTTTCTCCTGCCAAGGGTTCATTTCAGAACCGGGTGATTGTTCGTGATTTTAAATCTGTACCGGTATCCCGCAAAGGGGAAGGACCACAAACAAGGCCGGGATCATCCTGTGTCCCTCCAGGCGGCGATTTGGCGGGAGGGGCGGAGAATTCTCTCCGCCCGGTTTTTAACGTCTATACTTTAAAGAGGTTTACCGTTTTTTCAAGGGTTGCCGAAAGGGTGCTCAGGTTGGCGGCACTGGTGTCGATTTCCGTACTGTTTTCTGATACAACGGCAACCGCATGGTTCACATCGCTGATGTCCTTTGCGATATCATTGGCCACGCCCGAGGTCTGGGTAAGATTCTCGGTGATTTCCTCGATGCCCTGGGCAGCCTGGCCGACATTGGTGGCAATTTCCCTTGTGGTGACCGATTGTTCTTCCACTGCCGCGGCCACTGTATCTATCATTTCGTTGACACTGGAAATATCGCCTGTGACCCCTTCTATTTCCGTAACGGTTTCCCGGGTGGAGGCCTGGATGCCCTGGATCTGATCTTTGATTTCCAGGGTGGCTTCGGCCGTCTGCCTGGCCAGTTCTTTTATTTCACCGGCCACAACGGCGAATCCCTTGCCCGCGTCACCGGCCCTGGCCGCTTCAATGGTGGCATTCAATGCCAGCAGGTTGGTCTGTTCGGAAATATCATTGATGGTTTCCACCACATTGCCGATTTGTTTGGCAGACCGGTCCAGTTCGCCTATTTTTTCCGATGCCCTGCGGGTGCGGTCCACCGCTTCGTTGCTGGTGAGCCTTGTTTTTTCAGTATTGCCTGCGATCTCACTGATGGTGGCGTTCATTTCTTCGGCCGCCGCCGACACCATGCCGATATTGGTGGAAGATTGTTCAACGGCAGAGGCCACCGAGGACATATTGGTGCTCATTTCTTCGGCTGCGGCTGCCACTGAATTGGATTTTTCAGCCATTTTATCCGCCTCCTGGGAGACCTGGCCGGCAATGGTCAATAATGCGGAAGAAGAGGAGCTTAATTCTTCTGAATTTCCTGCAATACCGGAGATGATGCCCTGGAGTTTTTCCACAAAGGTATTGAACCACCTGGCCATTTCTCCGATTTCGTCACTGGAGTCCGTGGGCAGCCGCATGGTCAGATCCCCCTCTCCCTGGGCAATGTCTTTCAACCCCTCCACCATCTGGTTGATGGGCTTGACGACCCTGCCGGAGATGACAGCGGTCAGGGCGCCAATCACTATAAGTACCAATGCGGTGATGCCCAGTACAACTGTTCTGATTGAAGCGGCGACATCTGACAATTCGGCTTTCTCAATGAGGATAACGATGACCCATGGGGTGTTGGCGGACTGGAAGGAATTGACGTGATAGACAATGCCGTTTATTTGGGTGTCAAAATCGGCCTTTTCCTTTTCCAGGACGGTCTCCATTTTGTCAATTCCCACGTCTTTGATATATTTACGGTTGTTGTCTGCATTCTTGGGGTCCGCCAGGATCAGGCCTTTTTTGTGGAGCATCATGGCATATCCGGTTTTTCCGATTTTAACCCCCTGCATGATTTCGGCCAGTTTATCCGAGGTGACGTCCAGTCCTATCGTCCCGTATACCCGGCCGGTTTTGTCCTTAAAGGATCGCACATTACTGACGATTGTTGAGCCGCTGATGCTGTCCGTATAGGGGTCGGTACGCAGGATTTTTCCGTTTTCGGGCAGCGCAAGGTTGAACCAGCCTTTTTTCCTGGGGTCGTAGCCCTTGTGAACATTGGTCTCGGGCCACTGAATATACCCGCCGTCCTTGGTGCCCAGATACACATACATGGTGCCGGGGTGGTGAGTGGCGTAATTATTGAATTCTTCAAAAATCTCCTGTTCAATGCCGCCGTTTTTGGAGGGGGTCATGGCGCTTTTTTCACTGGTGTCCGCATAACTGGTAATGCTGTTGTCCGCACTCAGGATTTTGGAATGGGCGGCAAAGGAATCAAGGTTCCGGTCAAGGTCGTTGTAAAAGACTTCAAGCATCTGTTCGATGCCGTTGACCTGCTGGCCCACATTGTCGATATAGGTTTCCCGGGTGGACTTGTTGATCAGCACATTGACGGCAATGACCACCGGGACCACAGCAACCAGGATGAGTGAAAAGGAAAAGACGAGAAGCTTCGACCGGATGGATTTAAGCATAACATTCTCCTTTAAAGGCATTGCTTAAAAGAGGGGCACCCCTCATAGCATGGCGATTATAATTATTTTGTCTGGCTGGAAATACTTATCGTAATAGTATGCATTGAAATCCCGGGTTGATCAATAATAAATACTCAGGGGCCTGTAATTTCCATGGAATCGGTTTTGCCTATTGCAATTTTCCCCGGGGAATCTTAAGTTTTTACTTTATCGATTCTCAAGAGATAGAGGTGAATATGCTCAACACGGAGTTCCTCATAACCTCATTGGTGGTGGTGCTGATACCCGGTACGGGTGTCATTTATACAATTTCAAACGGCCTGTTCCTGGGGACCCGGGCCAGCATTGCCGCAGCAGTGGGGTGCACCGCAGGGATTATCCCCCACCTGGCGGCCAGCATATTCGGCCTGTCCGCCATCCTTCACATGGGGGCCCTGGCATTCCAGGCGGTCAAATTTGCCGGCGCCGCCTATCTGCTCTATCTGGCCTGGGGCATGTGGCGGGAGACAGGGGGGCTGGCATTTGATTCCCCCGGCGACGGTGCCGGGCTGTGGAAAATTGTCAAAAGAGGGGTGCTGATCAATATCCTCAATCCAAAGCTATCCGTATTTTTTTTGGCATTTTTACCGCTTTTTGTTTCTGCGGACGGGCCCTCTCCCATTCTCCAGATGATGGGGCTCAGCGCCGTATTCATGATCATGACCCTTGTGGTCTTTATCCTTTACGGCCTGGCAGCGGGCCGGTTCGGCAGGTATGTGGTCAATTCTCCGGGCGTTATATCCCGTCTCCAGCGGACGTTTGCGGCGGTATTCGCCCTGCTCGGCATCAAACTGGCAATAACTGATTGACGGAACCTGATTTTAGTAGATAGGACATACAATGGATATCCCCCAGATCATCAGCCCCGACGGCTACATTCACGCGATTACGGATACGGCGCCTGAACCGGAGTGCATTGGTGCCCAGTTTATATTTCCCCGTGTGTCGGATTATATTGCCGGCGCCTTGAAGGAAGGAAAACCCTGGTTTTTTTCCGGCAGGAGCGGCAACGCCCAGATGGGGCTGTTCACGGACACCCACCTGCCCGGAGGAACGCCTTCGCCTCCCGGCATCGAAGGCTCCCGTATTATGCTTTCCGGGGTGATCCGGAACCTGAATCCTTTGCTTTCCAATGCCCTGGACCTGTTTGAGGCGGGAGATGAGATCGGCCGCCTGGTGGTGACAGACCCGGAACTGCGGATACAGGATGTCCGCCATTACCTGCACAAGCGGCTTTTTGTGGGTAACCGCAAGGGACGGGGGTATTACGAAGGCTTTGAGATCCGGACGGAAACCGACCCCCTTACCGGCAAGGCCTGCGATTATATAGAAGCGGCGTTGTCCCCTTACCAATACTGTTTTGAACCGGGGGCCATGAGCCGGTCCAGCCTCAACGCAGTGGTGAAAAAGGGGAGAAGCGCCCTGAACACCATCCGTTCCAGGGTCCCCATGGCCCTTGAAAAAGCATGCCTCAGTCCCGGAGACCTTTTTGTGGGGGCGGTGAAGATCTCTTTGGGGGATATCTACGGGATCATTGATGCCCGGGTGGCGCCTGAAACAGCCGGGGTGGTCCATCTGCCGGCCCGTGTGCTTGATCCTTTCCGTACCTTTAGGGACCGGCAGGTGGAGCTTTACCATTTTGGTGAGCACCCGGTCTCCTTTTCGGATATCCGGATCCGTATCCGGTTTTTCAGGAGCCGGAACCCCCTCACCGTGCCCCTGGAAAAAACCCGGGTCAAGGAGGGGTACCGGCTCTGCGACCTGCTGACCCATGCCGAGGTGGCCAACCTCTTCGACGTCATGGACAAAAACTCCATGGGGCTGATTCTCAATAAAGGGAATTTCGTCCAGGTGCCCATGGCCATCAATCCAGGGGGAGAGGCCCAACTGGAAATTATCCGGAACAGCCTTCTGGAAAGTACCCAGCGCAAACATGAGCCGGACCTGCCCTGCGGCAGGGATGAAAAATTCAGGGAAACCTTAGAAAAGCTTTCCGTGCTGGGCGGGGTGAACTCAAGGGTTTTCATCGCCAGGCAATTCCCGGCCCGGGATGTGGTGGACGCCCTGCGGCGGAGCGGGCTGCGCACCTTTTTGATCAATGCGGAAAATCCCTGTTTCGGGGACGATTATATCAAACACATGATTAATCTGAGCCATGCATCCCATTCCCGCTGTGAATTCATGCGTTACGATCCGGAAATTGACAAGCTTTACTCCTTTTACCACGGCTGCTTCATGGAACCCGACGACTGGGAGCGCTTCAACCGGGTGAGGTTCTGGTTTGCATTTTACGGGTCCCACACCCAGGCGGCGGACAACAAGCTGACCATGGATCTGATCAACCGCCTGGCCATCCGCCTGGGGGATGAAATGGGCATTGTCCACGGCGGCGGCCCCGGCCTGATGAAGGAGGCCAACGACCTGGCCCGCCAGCACAATATCATGAGTGTGGGCATTGCCATTGAACTGGAGGGGGAGAACCAGGCGTCGCTGACCACCTGTGACGGACTGATTAAATACGAAGAAGGCCTGCGCCTGGCCCGCCAGGACCACCTCCAGAAACTGAGCAACCTGCCTGTGATCAACACCGGCGGCTATGGCAGCGCCGAAGAGTTGTCCATCACCATCACCTCCATGAAAATCCATGAAAATCCCCTGGCGCCGATTATTCTCCTGGATCCGGACAACCTTTGGGAAAATGCCCGCAAACAGACCCGGGAAATTGCAAAACGCAAATACGGTCCGGCCTTTACCCCCCATCTGGTGAAATCATGCAAAAATGCAGGGGAGGCGGAAAAAGAACTGATAGGCTTTCTGGCGGCGCCGGATAAATGGTACAGGGCAAATAAAATTCCGGCGGAGAGCGTGGAAAAGGCCAGGGTCAAGGCCGCCAGGATCCGCTGCCGTTTCCTTCAGCAGAGAAAGGTGGACGTGTTTGACAGGCCAAATCCCCGGCTTTCCGGTGAGTGACCGGCCGGTGCCGGTTATGGGGAGAAAGAGGTCTCCCGTGAGGCCACAGGGTCGGTATAGGTGATGGTGACCCTGTAGTCCTTCACGTCGATATGGGCCGTGGCTGTATGCTGCTTGTGTTTCCATTCGGCGATCAGTTCCGTGTCCGGGGACTTGATCAGGGTGAATTCCCCATTGAATGCCGGGTAGGAATTGCGGAACTCCATGAGCCGGAGCAGGCGCTGGACAACGGGCTTCTGGACATCCTCCCGTATTTCGGTGAGGGTGTAGTTGTGGCGGTTGATGTTCCGGCCCAGCCGGGTCCGTTCCACCAGTTCAATATCGTTTTCCCCGGCCAGCAGCCCCACATAGTAAACCTGGGGGATGCCAGGAGTGAAGAACTGAATGGCCCGGGCGGTGATATAGGCGTCGTCATTGCAGCCCAGGGCCGAGTAATAGGTGCAGTTGACCTGGTAGATGTCCAGGTTCTGGTATTCCGGTCCTGAATAGGTCTCCTTGACGTTGGAGCCCCTTTCGTACAGGGTTTTCAGTGTGTCGTCGATCTCGTCCGGGTTGAGCAGTTCATTTACATCCACCACCCCGATGCCGTCGTGGGTATCCAGGGTGGTGACCTGTTTGCGGGGGCATTTGCGCAGCCAGGATTTCAGCCGCCTTGAAGTGGACATGTACAGGCCGTGGAGCACCAGCATGGGCAGGGCGAAATCGTAGCACCAGTAGCCCTTTTCCGCCAGTTTGAGCTGGTAGGAGTAATGTTCGTGGACCTCGGGCAGGATCTCGGTGTCGAATGCCGAGGCATAGTCATCAAACCACTCCAGGTATTCCCAGATTTTGGGTTCAACAAAAAAACAATTGGTGCCCAGTTCCATGGTGGTGTATGCGATGGCGTCCAGGCGGATCATCTTGGGCCGGTTCCGGGCCAGGCGGATGAGAAATTTGCGCATGACCTCCCGGGTTTTGGGGGAATCGTAATCCAGGTCGATCTGTTCGTAGTCAAAGGTACACCAGATCTTTTCAAGGGTGCCGTTGGGCCGTTCCAGCTGCTGGTAGGGGGGGCGCGGTTTCCGGGTATAGACCTTTTTAAGGTCTTCTTCAGGCACGAATCCGCCGGGCACCAGCTTGTCAAAGCTCAGGAACATGTCTGCATATTCGCTCATCTGTCCCTTTTCCACATAATCCTGGAAAAATTCGGACTGCCGGGAGATGTGGTTGACCATGAAATCGATGGCCAGGTCAAAATCCTGGCCGATTTTTTCCACATCTTCCCAGGTCCCGAAGGCCGGATCCACCTCATCATAGGTTTTAGGGGCAAACCCCCGGTCCGAGGAGGAAGGGTAAAAGGGGAGGATGTGAACCCCGCCGATGGCTTTAGAGAAAAATTTGCGCAGCGCATAGTGTAATTCCGGCAGGTTGGTCCCCAAAGAATCCGGATAGGTGATGAGCTGGATTTTGTTTTTTAATGCCATGCCTTTCTCCTTGTCTCTTTATTTTTCCAGGAATTTATAATGGGCCATGCCTTCGAGGATGCCGCCGGCATAGGGGGCATCTGCAAAATATATTTTTCTGGCGGACCGCAGGGGCTCCAGTTCCGGGCTGTAATTGCCCACCACAACGGCGAGGGGATCTCCCTTGATCATCTCCTCGTCATTGCCTGAATCCCCGCAGACAAGAAATTGTTTTAAGGGAATTTCCCATTTATAGCTCAGGTAGCGGATGGCTTTGCCCTTGGAGGCCCGGTAGGGAAGGATATCCAGGTATTTTTCATGGGAGTAGATCAGGGTGTAGACAAAGCGGTTTTTTGTCAGTACATGGTGGATCTTGGGCAGCCGGTCCTTGCCCGGCGCCATGTAATAGGAGAGTTTGTAGGGGCTTTGGTTTTCCTTTTCCTGGGGGGTGATAAAGGGGATGTCTTCCAGTCGCTGTACCATGGTTTCGGGTTTCCAGTTTTTGGCGATGTGGGTTTCCCAGCCCTTGTCATGGTGGCGTTCTGTTCCGTAATTGATCCTGGAGCCCACCTCGGAAATGATGATATCCGGTTCCGGGATATGGTGTTCCTTGAGTACGGCAGCGGCGGAATCCAGATTCCGGCCCGTGGCCACCCCGAACCCCACCCGGTCCCGGTGGGTGTGCATCAGGTCGATGAATTTCTGGATCTCCTTGGGGGCGCCGCCCAGCAGGGTGTTGTCGATATCGGTGATGATGAGGCGGTCCAGGGCCGAAAGCCGCCGGCCGATGCTGTGTACAGGGACCCTCACGTTCAGGGTGGACGCCTCGTTGTCCCGGTAAAGGTCCCTGACCGTTTCCATATAGGTGGCGGCATGGTTTTCCCAGGTGTAGTGCCGGCGGGTGTTCATGATTCCGTTCTTTGAATAGTTACTCCATAGATCCGGATCTGAGATAATCTTGCGGATGGCCCCGGCAATGGCTGAGTCATCCTTGGGGTCCACCAGGATGCCCCCGTTGCAGTTGGCCATGATGTCTTTGGGGCCGCCGTCTTCCGTGGCCACGATGGGCAGGCCGCAGGCCAGGGATTCCAGCAGGGTCAGACCGAAGGGCTCTGTCAGGGCGGGGTTGACAAATACCCCCTTTTTTTGGGCGGCGATGCGGTAGAGTTCCGGGACCTCATGTTCAAAGTCGTGTTTCTTGGGAATGGCCATTTTCCCGTAAAGGTTGTACTTGTCCATGAGCAGGAGCATCCGGGTGAGTACGTCCCGTTCGTTGTCCTCCATTTTGGAGATGTCTTTTCTGATGCCGGCGAATACCGCCAGGTTGGCCATGGCCTGGAGCTCCTTGTCCTTGCCGTAGGCCCGGACCAGGCCGGCAATGTTTTTGCGCTTGTCCGGCCGGCAGAGTACCAGGATCATGGGTTTGTCCGGAAATTGAAAGAACCGGTTCAGTTCCTGTTTCAGTGACGATCTTGCAAACAGCGCCTCTTCCTGTTCTTGTCCCGATGCAAGGTTATCGTGGGTGTATGGATAGAACTTGTCAATGCCGATGCCCGGCGGAATCACCCGGTAGGAGGAAAGGGTGCGGTTTTTGTAGAGCCCGTACTGGCCTTCGATCTCCTGGGTGGTGGAGGTGATGACAAGGTCCGTATACTTGAGGATGGTCTCTTCGGTATGGATGCGGTGGTCTATTTTCAGCATCCGGTTCATCTCCCTGATGTCCACATTTTCTCCCAGGAGCCGGCCCTTTTTGGAACGGCCCATGGAGTGGCCGGTGTAGACAAAGGGCACCCCGAAGAACCGTGCCAGTTCCTTGGCCACGTAACCGGCGTCGGGGTAATGGCCGTGGACGATGTCTGGCACCTGTTTTTCCTGCTGTATGAATTTTATGGTTTTGTCCACAAATTCGTTGAGGTGGGGCCAGAGCAGTTCTTTTCTAATGTATTTCCGGCCGCCGCACTGGATTCTAACGATTCTGAATTTGTCATTGACCTCCTCTACGGGGCGGCTGTAGTCCGAGGAAAATGCCTTGTCGCTGATGAGACGTGTGAACAGGTCAATGCGGCTGACCTTGGGATGCATGGACAGGGTGCGGCAGAGTTCCACCACATATTTGATCTGGCCGCCGGTGTCGGCATCGTATCCCAGTTCCAGGTTATGGCCGCGAAGCAGGCCGTGGACGCTGAACATTTGAAGATATAAATTTTTATTTGCCATGTTGAAGCCTTGATATGAAGGGGGTGTAAAATTCAGGGTCCGGGGGCAGGGCGCCTTTGATGGTGCAGATGCCCGAAGCAAATTCGTGGGCCATGGCCATGGCCCTCTGGTCTTCAATTCCTGAGAGCAGGGCTGCGGCAGCCATTGCGGCATAGGCATCGCCGGCGCCTACGGTGTCGGCGATCTTTATCTTTATATTTCCCTGTTCCGGGGCCTGGGCGATGCCGCGGGCGGTTGCCCAGAAACTCCCCCGGCTTCCCATGGTCACCATGACCCGGCCGGGGCCCGGGGGGCCGAGAAGGGCGGCGGCCCGTTCTTCCATTGGCGTTCCCTTGTCCGGTACCAGAATATCCAGTTCCTCGTGGCTGAGTTTTAAAATATCGGCGGCAGCCATACTCTCATCCACCACGGACCGGGTCCAGCAGCGGGGCCTCAGGTTAATGTCGCAGAATTTCAGGGTGTGGGCCGGCAGTGCGCTGATCATGGCCTTCACCGTTTCCCGGCTCCGGGCCGTCCGCTGAACCAGGGTGCCGAAGTAGGCTGCCCGGGGGCCGGACCTGAACAGTGCCGCCAGCCGGCCAGTGGTTTCAATCCGGTCATAGGCCATATTTTCAAGTATGGAAAAATTGTGGGAGCCGTCTTGGGCCATGGCCACCTCCACCCGGCCGGTGGGGCGGCGGTCATCCACCTGGATATCGTCAGGGTCAAACCCGTGGGCGGCGACGAATGCCAGGATATCATCTCCCAGTTCGTCCCGGCCCACCCGGGAAACAAATCGGGTGTCGACCCCCAGCTGTTTCAGGTGAAATGCAAAATTAAAGGGAGCCCCGCCCATGCGCCTATAGGTGGGAAACAGGTCGTACAGGATTTCTCCGATCACAAGTACCATGGAATCTTCGCCCGTATTGTACAGGGTGCCCATTGCCCCCTGGGTTTATTCTATCGAAATATATAAAAGAGAATGCTACGACTGCAGGAAGTATAGCCCAACCGGTTCTCCAAGGTCAAGGTGTTCGGTCCGTTCATGTCCGGTCCGTTCGTTGGGCAGCGAAGCGGCCGGCGCCTTGGTTTGGCTTGAAACAACGCGGCCGGATGTGATAGACAAAGGCGTGAGAGGGCGTTATATGCAGAAAGGATGATAAAATGAGAGTTAATCGGATTGTTGCGTGCATTTTTATATTGTTTTCCACAGCGGTTCCGGCCTTGGCCGGCCCGGCCTGCGACCATGTGAATCTTGAATGGCTTTCCGGTCAGGTCCCCCTGTCCGAAGGGGCAAAGATTGTTTTTAAACAGGAACGAAGCGGCCTTTGCGAAGTCATCGTGGCCATAGACGGCAGCCTGGCCCCTGTCTATGCGGGCAAGGATTTCATTGTGGCCGGCCGGATGTACCGGCAGAAATACGCCGTTACCCGGGAAACCATGGCCGGCCTCCGGGATATTGCGGAAAAGGAGCGCCAGGATGCCCAGGAAAGGGACGCTCTGGCCCTTGAAAAGCGAAAGGCCTTTTTCAAGGCCAGACATGCTGAACTGGAGGCCCTTGTGTCCATGACCTTCGGGCCGGGCAGCGCCAAAGAAACGGTTTATGTGATCACCGATCCCAATTGTTCCCATTGCAAAAAGCTGCTGCCGCTGATGGAAGAGGTGGCCTTTGAGGCCGGGGTGAGGCTGAAGATGATCATCTATCCGGTACTGGGTGACAAGAGCCGTGATATGGCGGCCCATGCCTTGTGCAATAAATTTACCTATGCCCAGTACAAGGAAATGACGGGTACAGAAACACTGGCGGTATGCGAGGCGTCCACTGATCTTCTGTCCAGAATTAAAACGTTCTTTGAGTCGGCGGGTATCTCTTTTGTCCCCCTGGTTGTCGCCGGCGACGGCTCCTGGGTGGTGGAGGGCAGTGATATCAATGAAGTCCGGGGCCGGCTCGGCCTTGACTGTGAAGAGGGGGCCGGCGGTAAAGAGGGGTGCGGTTCCGGACAGAATCAATAAGCCCAACAGCATCGTTTTCCTGTCCCTTTTTTTTGAACCGGAATTGCATCAGCTGGGGTTCCGGTTCTCCAATTTTGAAACAAAGCGTAACAATTTTTCCCGGGACTATTTGAGCCTATTTCGGGTATAATGCAAAGTTAATTGGGGAGGTAATTTGCGCAACCCCGATAAAATGACGCCCAATGCCGGATTAAAAAAAAATGAAGATATGAAGTTTTTCGGTGTCTGTATTTGTCGGAGGGCGTGATGCGTAAACTTTTTTTAAGGATAAGGAGATCGGCAATATGAAAAAAATTCTAATCACATTGTGTTCCCTGGTGCTTTGTGCAAGCATTTTCTCCTGTGCAAGCATGGAGACCAAACAGGGGCAGGGCACTGCCGTGGGCGCCGGCGTCGGTGCCGGCGTGGGCGCGCTGCTGGGACAGGTCATCGGCGGCGATACAGAGGCCACATTGATCGGTGCGGGCATTGGCGCAGCCCTGGGCGGCATTGCCGGGAACCAGGTGGGCAGGTATATGGACCAGCAGGAGCAGGATCTGCGAAATGCCATTGCCGCCTCCGAAGCCGCCAGTGTGCGGCGGGAACAGGATATTTTAAGGGCAACCCTGAAGGGTGAGGCCTATTTCGACTATGATTCAAGCAATCTTAAACCCGGAGCCTATTCCGAATTGAGGCGGATTTCAGATATCCTGGTCAAATACCCCCAGACCATGATCGAGGTGGGTGGACATACCGATACCAGAGGGAGCGAGGAGTACAACCAGAAATTGTCCGAAAGACGGGCAGAAGCCGTAAAAAATGAGTTGATCCGCAATGGGGTGGATGCCCGCCGGATCCGTGCGGTGGGGTATGGCGAAACCCAGCCCGTTTCCTCCAGCCATGCCATGAACCGGCGGGTGGAGATTGTCATTGAACCCATCGTCCAGGGATAGCCTCTTTAAGTCATATGACGATATAATCCATTGACGTTATTTTATTATTTGTCCTGGGCGGCCCGGGGGGGAAGACCCGGCCGGCCCATGGCTGTTATACGGAATCAGACATGTACACAGTATTCATAGACGGACAGGAAGGCACCACCGGCCTTGAGATCAAGGAGCGGCTTGAAGGACGCAAGGAAATTGAACTGCTGGAGATCCCCGGGGACAAGCGAAAGGACCCGGAGGTGAAAAGGGAGTTTATCAATGGGGCGGATCTGGTGATTCTCTGCCTGCCCGATGCCGTGGCCAAGGAATCCGTGGCCCTGGCGGAAGGCGGATCCACCCGCTTCATTGATGCCTCCACGGCCCACCGGACCCATCCGGACTGGGTATACGGCCTGCCCGAAATGTCTCCCGTCCCGGAACAGGCTGAAAAAATCAGAAGGGCCAGGTTTGTGGCCAACCCGGGGTGCTATCCCACCGGTTTTATTCTCATGGCCCGCCCCCTGGTGGACCTGGGGATTCTGCCCCGGGATTATCCGGTGTCGGTCCATGCCGTGAGCGGGTACAGCGGCGGCGGCAAAAAACTCATTGCCCGCCACCGGGCGGGCGGCGATGCCGGAGAATTGGCGGCACGGCCCTACGGGTTTACCCTGGCCCATAAACATGTCCCTGAAATGCAGGCCTATGCCGGGCTGGATAATGCCCCCATCTTTACCCCCAGTGTGGGGGATTTCTACAGGGGCATGCTGGTCCATCTGCCCCTTCATACCCGCCTGTTAAAGCGGAAAACAGATGCGGACGGGCTGCGGGCCGAACTGCGGCAGGTTTATGGGGGACAGCCCTTTGTGAGGGTGATGCCGGATCCCACGGAGAATTACCTGGACCAGGGGTTTTTATCGCCCCTGGGATGCAACAATACCAACCGTGTGGACATATTTGTGTCGGGCCATGAAGACCAGATCCTGGTCACCGCCAGGCTGGACAATCTGGGCAAAGGCGCCTCAGGGGCGGCCGTCCAGAACCTGAACATCATGCTGGGCATGGATCAGGGAAAGGGGCTGACGGCCTGATCGATCCCCCCCATGACCGACCTCATTCTTACAGAAAAGTTCTCCGTGGCCGCGGATTTTGCAAAGGCCCTGGGGGCCAGCAAAAAGGGCAACGGCTTTTTTGAGGGCAATGGGGTGACCGTGACCTGGGCCGTGGGCCATCTGGTGGAGTTGTATGAGCCTGAGGATTACGACCCCGCCCTGAAAAAATGGCGGCTGGAATCCCTGCCCCTGATACCGGAGCGGTTTCAATATAAGCCCGTCAAAAAGACATTCTCCCGGTTCAGGGTGATCCGGGATCTGCTGCGAAAAAAGAAATTTGGCCGGGTGGTCCTGGCCACGGACGCCGGAAGGGAAGGGGAGGTCATCGCCCGTACCATTCTGCTTGAATCCGGGTTCAAGGACCGGTCCCGTGTCTACAGGTTCTGGACCAGCCAGGCCCTGGTGCCCGATGTGGTGCGGCGGACCATGGAAAAGGTCCGCCCCATGGCAGATTATGACCGGCTTTGGCGGGCCGGATATTACCGCCAGGTCTCGGACTGGCTCATCGGCATGAACTGCACCCGGGTGCTGACCATCCGTTTGAAAGACCTGTTTTCAGTGGGCCGGGTCCAGACCGCTGTTCTGGCCCTGCTGGTGGACCGGAAAAAAGAGCGGGATCATTTCGTTCCCCAGCCCTATTGGGTGATGACGGCCGAATTTTCCAACGAAAAAGGGGCCTGGACCGGACGCCGCTTCAAGGGGAAGGAAAACAGGATCATTGACCGGGAGCAGGCGGAACAACTCTATGAACGGTTGAACCGGCAGGGAATTTCGGGCAGCGTCAAATCCCTTGACCGTGAAAACAAGCGCGAAGCCCCGCCTTTTTTATTTTCCCTTACCGATCTCCAGCAGGAAGCAAACAAGCGGTTCGGGTTTCCGGCCGGGAAGACCCTGGACCTTGCCCAAAAGCTCTACCAGGATCGAAAATGCCTCTCCTACCCCAGGACCGACGCCCGGGTTCTGGGAAGCCAGAATCTCGATATGGTCCAGGAAATCATTAAAAAACTGGCACCGGTGTCTGCCGGCCTGTTCGAGCATATGGACCCGGCCCGCCTTTCCCTGGCCAATAAGCGGGTGTTCAACGATGCCAAACTGACAGACCACCATGCCCTGATTCCGCTCAAGCCTGTGCCGGCAGGGGCCGGGGCCGAAGAAAAGCGGATCTATGACCTGGTACTCCGGCGATTTGCCGCCGCCTTTCACCCGGACTGCCGGTTTGAGGTGACCCGCCTGGTGACCCTGGTGGACAACGAGACCTTTGCCACCCGGGGGAAAATCATTCTGGAACCGGGCTGGCAGAGGGTATGGAAGCCTTTGGCCGGAAAGAAAGAGGCCGTGGACCTGATTCCGCCTCTGGTTCCGGGAGATCCGGCCGGACTGGATAGAATAAAACTTGAGGAAAAGCAGACCCGGCCGCCGGCTGAATATACCGACGCCTCATTGTTGAAAGACATGACCAATCCAGGCCGGTATGTGGAGGGGGAGGCTGAAAAGAAACTCTTTCGGGGGGAGGTGGGGATCGGCACCCAGTCCACCCGGGCCCAGATCATTGAAACCCTGATCAAACGCCAGTATATCAGCAGGGCGGGCAAACAACTCCTGGCGCTGGATAAGGGGGTGTTCCTGGTGGAGGCCCTGCGCAAATGCCCGGTGTCATCACGGCTTACCTCCCCCGAAGAGACGGCCCGGTGGGAGATGGGCCTCAACCGCATCGCCCTGGGGGAAGAAGAGGACGCCCGTTTCCTTGAAGGGATTAAAATCTTTACAGAACAATCCGTGACGGAACTAGCCGGGTTCTCTTTTGATACGGCCTCATATACCCCGGAGCGCACGGCCCCGGGTCTGTCCGGCCAGGCGTCGGTACCCCTGGGCAAATGCCCGGGCTGCGGAAAGGATGTGACCGAAAGGTATAAAGCCTATTCCTGCGGAGACCGGGCCTGCGGTTTTGTGATCTGGAAACGGATAGCCGGTAAGAGCATTTCCCCTAAAATGGCCGCGAACCTGATTCGTTACCGGCGGTCCGGCCCTTTTAAAGGGTTTATTTCGAAAAAGAAAAAACGATTTACAGCCTCCCTTGCCATTGTTCAGGAAGATGGGAAATTAAGGGTCGCCTTTGAATTTGAACCGAGACAGGAGGCGGCACCGGCAAATGATGCGGCCCCGGTTTGTCCGGTCTGCGGGGGGGCCATCATTGAGGGGAAAAAAGGGTATGGATGCAGCAATTGGCGCCCGGAGCAGGGGGATTGCCGATTTGTCATCTGGAAGACCATTTCCGGTAAGAAACTCACCCTGGCCAATGCACATACCCTTGCAGCGGGAAAAACCACACGTCCCTATGTTTTCAGAACCGGCGGGGGCGAAAAATTCAAGGCGAGGCTTCGGATGGTAGAGGATTCCGGAGCCGGATTCTGCATTGCGCTGCTTCCCGAATCCGGAGACCGGGGGTTGTGGGAACCGGGACTTGTGCCCTGCACACGGCCTGCCGGATGAATCCGGGTTGCTTGACACATCAGGCCCGCCCCATTCCTCGGGATGAACGTTTTTTTTAAATGCCTTTGGCCAGGATATCCCCCATTGTTTTTCCCCGGCAGCCCCGGTCCGCAACGGGTTAATCTGCCAGTCCCAATGCGCCTGCCCTGGCCATGAGTTCCCTGGCCAGGCGGACGGTGGCCCGGTCCACCATTTTTCCCTGCACGGCAACGGCTCCCCGCCCCGGTCCGGCCTGTTCTGCCGCCTCAAGAATGATCCGGGCCCGATGGATTTCCTCGGGAAGCGGAGAGAAAATTTCATTGATGACAGGGATCTGGTCCGGGTGAATGGCCCATTTCCCGTCGCAGCCCAGCGCCCGGGCCCGGCGGGCAGAGGCCTTCAGCCCCTGTAGATCTTTGAAATTGCCAAAGGGCGCGTCCACGGCGGCCAGCCCGGACGCTTTGGCCGCCATGACCATACGGCTCAAGGGAAAATGCCAGCGGTGTCCCGGGTAGATTTCCGCTTCATTTTCACCGTGGCCCGATACGGAAGCCAGGCCGGCGCCCACTGAAGCGGTGTAGTCTGCTACACCGAAGGAGAGGGCCTGGAGTCGCCTTGATGCCCGGGCGATATTCCTTATTTCTTCCATCCCCCGGGCGGTTTCGATGGCTGCTTCCATGGCAATTTCCCTGTCCAGACCTTTTTCCAGTTCAATGCCTGTGAGCAGCCGGTCCAGAAAATGGATGTCCCCTGCTGAATTCACCTTGGGCAGCACCAGGTAATCAATGTTTTTTCCTGCTGCGTCTGCTGTTTCCATTACGTCCCTGACGCAAAAAGGCGTATCACAGCTGTTGACTCTAACGGCGAGGGTCTTGTTGCACCAGTCAAGCGTATTCAGGGATTTCGCTACGGCCTGCCGGGCCTTTGCCTTTTCTGCAGCCGGAACGGAATCTTCCAGGTCCAGCATGACAACATCCGCTTTTGATAATCTCGCCTTTTCATGCATGGACGGCCTGTGGCCGGGAACGGAAAGGATGGATCTGGCGGGTGCTGAATCGGGGGTGCCTATTGAATTTTTCATTTTAACTCCCTGTGTCCTATATTTGTTGGAGAAACGTTCAGGGCCATTCCAGGTCATCCAGGGGCCTGATGCCTTTAGGGCGCGTTCATAAATAAGGCCTTGTCAGCCGCCACCTGGGCAACAAGAAAATCCATTGCCGTCCTGACCCTGGCCAGCTGCCTTGAATCCGGATTCACCTGGAGCCAGTAGGATCGTTCAATGCAGATTTCCGACAGCACCGGGATCAGATCGTCACGGTCCGCTGACATGAAAAAAGGAATCACCCCGATGCCGGCACCGGATGCAACGGCAGCCAGCTGGGCCATTACCGTTGAACTGCGGAATGCCACATTCAGGCCTGGAAGGATTTCGTCCATAAAGTTCAATTCATTGTCAAAAAGCAGGTCATCAATATAGCCCACAAAGGTGTGGTGCTTAAGGTCCTGTTTGCACCTTGCCGGTGGAGCGGATTCAAGGTAGGCCCTTGAGGCGAACAGTCCCAGGCGGTACCGGGCCAGCCGGCGTACGACCACATTTCCCCTGAGGGGTTTGCGTACGGTGATCAGGATATCGATTTCCCGCTTGGAAAGGCTGTAATAGGCCGGAATGGGCACCAGTTCGACCGCCAGGCTGCTGTGCCTGGACTGGAGCTTGCCCAGGCGGGCGGCCAGGTAACAATTGCCCAGGCCGTCCGGGGCGCCGATGCGGATGGCACCTGAGATCAGGTTGTTGCAGCCGGCAACCGATTCTTCAAGGTTCATGGTGGTGTTTTCCAGCTGTTCGGCAAAGGGGAGCAGCTTTTCCCCTGCCGGGGTGAGGTGTGAGCCTTTCTCCGTGCGCAGAAACAGCCGGGTTTCCAGGGTCGCTTCCAGGGCGGTGATCCGTCGTGAGACCGTGGTGTGGGTCACATTCAGTTCCGCCGCCGCCCCGTTCAGGGATTTTTTTCTGTGCAATGCCAGAAAGTACCGCAAATCGTCCCAGTTTAACCCCATGGGCTGCCTCCTGTCTGGTGATGTGCAATAATGCACATCAGATTAATGATTTTGCCAATTTACTGAAGAATATTATATGGGCTAAACTCTGTCCATAGGAATAATTCCAACCCAGGACCATAAGGAGGTATTCCATGACCTATTCACCAAAAACAAATTTTGAACCGGCCGCCAACGGGCAGATGGAAGAATTGATTGAACGGGGGCGAATTCTCCACTCCCGGGCCGTTGCAGGGGCCCTGCTCAAAGTGGTTGACGGCATTAAATCAAAGATGCGAAGACCGGAGAACTGCACTATAGGTACAACTGCCTTAAAAAAGGCATGACAAGATCATATATTTTTGAAAAGGGGGACCGATGGAATCAAAAGCTGCTGGAACGGCCGGGGCAGGTCAGGGGGCAATGGGGTTTGAGATTACGAAATGGATGATTTTCGCCATACTGATCCTGACCTATATCCTGGTCTATTTCCACCGTATGGCCCCCGGGGTGGTCTCTGAATTCTTAATGGCAAGTTTTAAGGTTTCAGGGGCCGGTCTGGGAACCCTCTCCGCCATTTATTTTTTTGTTTATGCGGTCATGCAAATCCCATCTGGCATCATCGCCGATACCCTGGGGACCCGGACGTCCATTGTTTACGGCAATATCATTGCCGGCGCCGGTTCCATTCTTTTCGGCGTTGCCGGTTCCTTTGAAATGGCCTGTGCCGGCCGTTTTCTGGTGGGGCTGGGGGTGTCGGTGGTATTTGTCTCCATCATGAAAAACAATTCCGTCTGGTTCCATGAACGGGTATTCGGACTCATGAGCGGCGTGACCCTGCTTTTCGGCAACCTGGGCTCGGTGCTGGCCGCCGGCCCCCTGGCTCAGATCCTGACGGTGTTTGAGTGGCGTAGGGTGTTCATCGGCATCGGATGCGCCTCCCTGGTCCTCGCCCTGCTGGGGCGGGTGGTGGTGAGAAACCGTCCCCAAGACCTGGGATTCAGTCCGCCCAACGCCTATGGCGGGCACAGCGCTGACCGTCCCCTTTCCCGGAACTGGCTGACAAATTTCAACACCGTTGTCCGTGTACCGGCCATCTGGCCCGGATTCTGGGTACAATTGGGCATGGTGGGGGCGCTTTATTCCTTTATGGGGCTGTGGGGCGTGCCTTATCTTCGGGATGTCCACGGCCTGAACCGGGAATATGCTGCCGATCACATGACGGTGATGCTTCTGAGTTTTGCCGCAGGGTCCCTGTTTTTCGGCTGGTTTTCAGATCGGCTGGGCCGTCGCCGCCCCCTGGTCATCGCCGGTACAGCCCTGTATACCCTTTCCTGGCTGGTTTTCATGTATGGCGCGTGGCGGCCCGGAATCCACAGCTTTGTCCTCTTCGGCGTCCTGGGATTTGCCGGGGCCTCCTTTGTGCTCACCTTTGCCGCCGCCAAGGAAATCATCCATCCGGACCTCTCGGGTATGGCTGTGAGTGTGGTGAACACCGGATGTTTTGTGGGCACGGCCCTGATGCAGCCCCTCTTCGGTTTCATTGCGGATCTGACCTGGGACGGGGCCATTGAAAACGGAATCCGCATCTATGGGGCGGCAGATTACCACAACGGTTTTACAGCCATGCTGGTTTTTACCCTTATCGCCCTTGGGGCGTCCTTCGCCATAAAAGAGACCCGGTGCCGGAATATTTACGGTTAGCTGTCAGGGACTCACATCAAACTTGGGGGTGATGCCGCCCACCACAGGCTCGTAGTACCGGTAGCCTGTCCGCTCACCCAGAAGCTCGTCCACCTGTTGCTGAATGACCTTGCGGTCTTCATTATGCATCCAACGGTTCCAGTCCTCCAGGGTGTCCCAGGTGCTGATGACCATGTACTCCCCTTCGCAGTCCAGACAACTGAAAGTCTGGCCGGTGATGAAGCCGGGCTGTACCATTGCCTTGGACCTGAGTTGTACAATGAGGGGCGCAAGCTTCTCTGCGGTTTCCTCGTTTTTTACCATTCGTCTGATTACGATTGAAACTGCCATCTTGCCTCCTTTTGTTTTATTGGTAAAAATTAAAAGAATGGCCGGCAGAACATGCGGGGGAGCTTGAGATAAAATAACCAGATGATGTGCAGTGTCAGAAATAATGCTTAAATTCAGTCTACCAAGGTCTGGAATTTATTGCAATTTGTTTGTTAAATCCCCTTGGGTCTGGTATAAAATAAGCATGTAGTTCCTCACAGAAATACTGAATTTCTATCCCCCAATGTGCTTTTGCCCTGAACGTTTCCGCCAGCGGCATTCCCGTCGTCCACGCATCCGCACGGTTTTCCCCGCGACCAACCTTATTTTTATGAAAGGAGGTCAGGATGTCAGTTAAGATTTTAATCCCCTATAATTTTACCCCAAACGATAGCAGGGCCGTTGATTTTGTGGGTGAGCGGTATTCGGAACGGCAGGGGGTGGAGGTGACCCTTTTTCACGCATACACCCCGGTACCGGAGATGGATATCAAAGACACCCCTGTGATGAAAAAAGTGATTCACAATACCGCTGTGCTCCAGCTTAAGCAGGACGAGCGCAAAAAAGCCCTGGAAGAAGTCCGGGAGCAGCTCATGGCCCACGGGATTGCAGGCCACCATGTGAACTGTATTTTTAAGCCGGTGCGAAAGGATGTGGCTGCGGATATCATCGGGCTCTGGAAGGAGGGAAAGTATGATGTGGTGGTACTCAACCGGAATCCCGGCAATATCGTGAATTTCTTCAGCCGCAGTATTTCAAAACAGATCGTCCGCCATATTGAGGGCGGCATCGGCGTTCACATTGTCAACTAGCATTTTCATCCAAGTTTATTTAAAGAATATGGAGGATTAACAATGACAGCATCAGAAAATAAACTGGAACTGGAGCATTTTAAAATGATCGTGGATGCCGTGTTTGACCAGAATAACCCCACGCTTATGGCATCCCGGATGACCCAGATGATGGTATCGGTCATGGGGGTAAAAGGGGTCACTATTTTTGCGGTAAATCCAAGGAAACAGGCCCTGGAGGTCCTTGCCACAGAGGGGCTGAGTATAGAGTATGTCAACAAGGGGCCGATTCTGACGGACCAGAGCATCAGGCTTGCGCCCAATCTTAAATCCGTGATCATTGAGGATACCCTGGACAGCGACCAGCTCCAATACCCGGAAAAGGCGGAACAAGAAGGGATACGCGCCATAGTTTCCCTGCCGGTGAATTTAAGGGGGAAAATCATCGGGGCCCTGAGGGTCTACCATTCAGAGCCCTGGAAGGTCAGCGGGGGAGACCTGATCTACCTGAACCTGCTGACCCGGTATATCGGCATGGCCCTGCGGTATTTCAGGATGGCCGCGGTAGTCCAGTGCACCAAGGATACCTTTGACGATATCCACCCCGTATGGCTGTGATGATCGTCAGATCAGTCCCAGGTCGATGGCCTTGATCACCTGTTTGGCCTCGTCAAAACCGTGGTCCTTGTCCAGGGCCGCCTGGAAATAGGCCTTGGCCTTGGTCGTATTCTTGGTGTCCAGGTAGAGCCGGCCGATATTGTAATAGATATACGGCTCGTCCGGATGAACCTTGAGTGCCTTTTTATACTGCTGCATGGCCTCTTTCATATTGCCTTTTTTCCGATGGAGGACCCCCAGGGTATTGAAGACATTCAGGGAATTTGAACCGGATTCCAGCAGTTCGGTCAACAGTTCTTCGGCCTCTCCCAGTTTATCCGTGTCCATATAGATTTCTGCGGCAGTCTGGGCATATTCTTCCGCTTTCTGGGCATCTCCCATGGCCCGGTAGGTCTTTGCCATGGCTTCATAGGCCTTGACAAAAAGCCGGTCCAGCTGGGTGGCCTTGGAAAAGGCCTCAATGGCCTCGGGGTGTTTGTTCTGGGCGGTTTTGATGTAGCCGATATTGTAGTAGTATTCCGGGTTTTCCTTTTTGCTGACCAGGGCTTGAAAGAGTTTGAGGGCCTTTTTGTATTCTTTTTTCTCAATGAGCGCCATGCCTTGTTCAACGGTCTGTTCGCTTTTCTGGATCACCGGATCCTTCACCTTGCCCATGGCCATGGTCAGTTTGTTTTTCATGACCTTGGGGTCGTAAGGGATAACCAGCAGGCCGCTGACACCTGCCTGCCCCGCTTTGATTACCTTGATTTTGGTGAAAGCCTCATCCGTGAGAAAGAAGGGGATATCCCCCAGCCGCTCTTCTTTCCTCAGGATTTTCAGCAGGGCCAGTCCGGACATTTCATCCATTTCATAGGCGGCAATAACGCAGGCTATGTCCGTCTCTTTGAGCAGTTCCCATGCGTTTTCTCCGCCCTGGGCGGTAATAATGCTGGTGTAGCCTATTTTTTTTAAAATTTTCAGGAGATTGATCTGGTCTTTGGTATTCTCTGTACTCACAAGGATTGACGGGGTGGCCATATATTTTCCTATAATTTGTCCAGCAGGGGACGTTTCCTAACGGGGGTGTCGGGGCGGTTGGTGAGGAATCTGGCAGCCAGCAACTGCTTGATTTCGTATACAGCATCCGGATCACGCCGTTCCGACAACTGGTAAAAAAACAGCCGGACGGCCTCCCCCTTGTATTGGTTGATTTTATCCGCAATGGTTTTATATCTATGGGTCAACTTGTCCGTGGTGTCAAGTCTCAATTGGTCCTCGAACATTTCCCCCCAGGAATTTACCGCTAATAGTTCAATCCTGGATATTCCCCCGTCTGTGTCCCCGGCCGTCAGGAGAACCATAATTTTTGTCCACCGGGCCGGGTGCTCAAATCCGTCGTCTGACAGGGGCTTTACGGGCTGCAGGGCCAGGTAGAGGGCATCTGCAGATACCGAATCATCACGGCTTTCAAAGAGCTTTCGTTTTACATCCACCTTAATATGGGCTTTGTTCCTGTGGTAGAGGCGGTTTTCGATCATCCACCCCACAAGGCCCAGCAGGGTTCTGGACCGGTACAGGGTGATTTCCCGGGCGCCCCCTGCAAGGTACCCGCTCAGGGCCCATTCCCCGGGTGGCTGCTCCCTGAAAAGGAAGAATTCAAAGGCCTGCCGGGTCAGATAGTTGGAACTGGCCGGGATCTTGTTCTGGCTGGTGTTCAGCCGTTCCAGTACCTTATGGGTGAGAATCTTCAGGTTTCTTTCCAATATGGGGTCAGGACTGTCATCTGTTGGTGGTGTTTCTTGATCGGCCTGGCGGTACATCTGGGCCAGGCGTTTGATAAAGGTGGTATCCAGCAGCCTCTTTTCTTCTTCCGCCCAGTCGGGGTAGGAGACCAGCTTGCGGACCTGGGCCGGGGTTAGGTTCCAGGTCCTGATATACCGGTCCAGCAGCTGCTTTTTGGGTGAACCCGGCTCCGGGATTTTTACATTGGGGTATTCGCAGAGCCGGAAGAAAATGGCGTTTTTAATCAGGCTCAGGCCTTCCGGGTCGTGGGCCTCATGGAAGGATAGGACCCTGTCGAATACAATTTTATAGGGATCCCCTTCGTAATCATCAATCCCTGCGTCTGAAAATCCCTGTTTAAGCTCATCGCAGAGCAGCATGGTATCGGTCTCTTTCCCGGCACTGTGGGAGAGTATCATGGTGGCCTTGATCAGGGCCTTGACCGGATCCTCCCTTGACTTGCAGATGTGCCAGCTAAGGCCCTGGAGAATTTCCTTTTGCTCCGGGATTTCAACCTTGCCCAGATCTATGAAATCCTTTAACAGCGGGGAAAGCTCCCTGCTTTGGGAGAGGCGGTCCACCAGGCGGGTATAGGCGCCTTTGGGCATGTTGCCGGGCAGGATGGTCCACAGGGGGATTTTCCCGGCAATCATCAAGAATGTCCGGTAAAATTCCTCTTTGAGAAAAAGTTTCGGGGCAATCATGGTTTCGGGGGTATCAAATCCGGCATAGCAGTCCCTGCTGATGTCGGCCTGGTCCATGATGAAAAAGGTAACTTCCTGGTCGAATTCCTCCCTTGAATATTTCACGATGTGGTTGAGCTTTTTTTCCAGATTGTAATACCGTTTTTCGGTAAACCGGGTTTTGTCGATGATGACCCAGTAGTCAAAGTCGGACTGGGGCGACTGGGTAAAGGTGCCCAGGGAACCGATATGGTATAATCCCAGGATGCCGGGATCCTGGCTGGCACTTTCCCGGGGAAGGGCAGCGGCCGGCATCTGCCCCTGCTTGAGCCCTTCTTTGCAGAACCCTGAGTTTTCAAAGTTGTATATACCGCAGGCCTCGGGTTTTCCCGGCACAAATCCCGGATATTTGGGCTGATTGACGTGGATGAGAAAGGGAATCTGGATAAAGAGTTTCAGTTTGGGGCCGGAGAGGTAGCGCAGGGCTTCGCGCATCCGCACCACATTATAGTTGGAAAAGGCGGATTTCATTTTTTCCAATTTGGCCGCCAATGTATTTTCAGGGGGTGTTTCCTGGTCCATGGTTTGTTCCGGTTTTTCGGCTGATCCTAAAACATTTGAAAATATGTCGCAAAACGTCTAATATATGGGTCATATTATACGAATTAAATTTTATTATTTTCAAGTATGTTTTAACAAAACATGCTTTGAGCAGACAGCGTTAATTGGGAGAATTGATGGGCGACACGGACTCCTCGCACGCCGGGATGGATTTGGATACCATCTGTATTGATGAGCTGATGACCAAAAAAGGCGGGCTGACGGCCAAAAAAGAACCTGCCCCGGAAGAAGCCGGGGAGGTTATTCGTGCGGATCCCGATGACTGCAAGGTTTTCCTAAACGATATCTATAAAAAAATGAAGGGAAGGGATGCCTTTCTAACCTTTTCCAGCCAGATCAACAACGTTAATCAGATCTTGACCATGACCTATTCCTCCGCCGGGGATATTGCCAAGGTCATCCTCAAGGATATGGCGCTGACCGCCCAGGTGCTGAAACTGGTGAATTCCTCATTTTACAGGCAGTTTTCCAAAAAAGGCATTGCAACCATATCCGAGGCCATGATTATCCTGGGTACCGATGAGGTCCGCCAGGTGGCGGCCGGTCTCAAGGTCTTTGAAATGATGAAGGATCTGGCCAATTCGGAGATCCTCAAGGAAAAAACCCTCAAAGGCCTCCAGCGGAGTATCGTTGCCCGGCAGATTGCATGGGAGCGGGGGAACAGGACCTCGGATGCCCTCCAGATTTCCGCAATGGTCTATGAACTGGGGGAATACCTGGTGGCGCTGCTTGATCCGGACCTGTATATCCGTGTGGCGCTTGCCGTTGAAGAAAACCGCATTTCAAAGGATGAGGCGGCAAAGGGAATATGCGGGCTGACCTATTCGGACCTGGGCCGGGTGATGGCCTTAAAACTGAACCTGCCAAAGGATGTGGTTGATGCCATGCGCCCGGTAAAACAGGTGCCCGGCAAGGCCACAAAGCTTAGCCAGAAGGAGGAGACCCGGTATCTTTGCGCCTATATCCACGAATTGTGCAATATTTCCCAGGAAGAGGACGGGTCGGACTCCATCGAAGAGGCTGGCGCCCTGACGGATAAATACCGTTTCGCCGTCGGCATTGATATGAGAACGGCGCTGGGCCTGGTCCGCATGTCCAGGGAGAAGGTCACCCGCCATGCCGAGTTGCTGGGTATTGATCCTGTGGTGAAAAAGAAAACCGTGGATATGAGTGCCGGGGTGAAAAACAAGGAGGCGCTTGACATCGGTATCGATCAGGTGGAGCAGGCATTAAGGGAAAATTTAAGCATCCATGAAATTTTTACCCGCCTCATTGAAACCATGGATAAATGTTTTTATTTTAACCAGGTGGTGATCAGTATAAAGAAAAAGGTTAACAATACCATGGAACCGCGGTTCCTCCGGGGCGAAAAAAGGCCCCGTTCCTTTAAGGAAGCCCTGGGATTCAAAATAGACCGGACTCCGGATATCTTTAACAACGCCATCGGCCGCCGCACAGATCTTGTGATCAGGGATATTGTCAGGGAAGCCTATAAGCAGCAGATCCCCGACTGGTACGTCAAAGGCATCGCCACACCCCTCCAGATCAAAGGGTTTGCTGTGTTCCCCGTATTTGTGGATAATAAAATTGTGTCCATGGTATATGTGGACTGGAATGACAAGGCGCCGGCCCTGACCCCGAATATCATCGATTACATCCGCATGTTCCGGAAACAGATGATAAAAACCTTTACCATGCATTCCAACTAACACAGCCGGCCGACTTCCCTCCATTCTTAAAAACGCATTTTTTTAGAAAAATGTTTTTTTATTAATACAATTCTCATCTTATTCATCTATTCTCCTGACGGTTTTTGAATAAAGATAAGGAATTTCAACAATGATATGGAAGACAGACACGCCGGTCCTGGGGGACCGGGACTGGGCGCTCAGGCTGGAAAAAATAGATTATGCATTTCAACCCATCGTGAATATCCACACCGGCAACACCTTTGGATTTGAGGCGCTGCTCAGGTGCCATGAGGCGGCGGGTTTTACTTCCATCGATCAATTGTTCGACACCGCCTATGATGACGGACTGCTCCATCAGGTGGACCTGGTGCTCAGACGCAATGCCCTTGAGAAATTCGCCGGATTCCGGGATAGGAATCCGGCCAAACTGTTTTTCAACCTGGATAACCGGCTCTTTGATTCCCTGGATTATTCCCCGGGCAATACCATGGATATGCTGGGCCCCATGGGATACTCCCAGAATGATATCTGCTTTGAAATTTCAGAAAAGCACAGATTCCAAGATAACAGCGGGGTGGCCAAGATACTTGAAACCTATCACGGCCAGGGGTTTAAAATCGCCGTGGACGATTGCGGCACCGGTTTTGCCGGGCTCCAGCTCCTCTATTATACGGAACCCGACTACATCAAGGTCGATCGCTTTTTTATACAAAATATGGAAAACGATCCCAAGAAGCGGCTGGTGGTTTCCACCATTGTTAATTTCGCCCATTTCATGGGCAGCCTTGTCATCGCCGAAGGGGTGGAAACCCGGGAGGAATATTTTCAGTGCCGGGCCATCGGGTGCGACATGGTCCAGGGGTATTTCATCCAGGCCCCCACCCTGAATCTGGATGAAATGCTGCCCCGGTATCCTGAAATACGGACCCTTTCCAGATCCGAACGAAGAAACAGCCGGTTCAAGGACAGTTCGCTCATTGCCGGTGAAATCAGGCATATCCCCCCTGTGAGCAGCGACTGCGATATGATTTCCATTGTGGACCGGTTCAGAAAGGAAGAATCCGCCACCTTTTTCCCGGTGGTCAATGAATACCAGGAGCCGGTGGGCGTGATCAGGGAGTCGGCATTTAAAGAGTTTATCTTTTCAAAATTCGGCAGGCAACTGCTGGAAAATCCAAGCTTCGGCAAAGATCTGGGGCGTTTTATTACCAAGATTCCCATTGCCGACATCCATTCTTCAGTGGAAAAGCTCATTGAAACCTACACCCGGTACAACAACAATGAGGGGGTGATCATGGTGGATGACATGAAATATGTGGGCCTGCTCTCCACCAATGCCCTGCTTAAACTCATCAATGATAAAAATCTGACCATGGCCCGGAACCAGAACCCTTTAAGCAAGCTGCCCGGCAACACAATGATCCACGAGTATTTCAGCGAAAGCCTGGCCGACATGGACCATACCTTTCATCTGGCTTATTTTGACTTTGACAATTTCAAGCCCTATAACGACCAATACGGGTTCCGTAACGGAGACAGGCTTATCCTCATGTTTTCCGACCTGCTCAAGGAGGCCGGAGTGTCGGAGAATCGGTTTGTGGGCCATGTGGGGGGAGACGATTTTTTCATGGGCATAAAGGGCGGCTCCCGGGAACAGGTGGAAACTGAAATGCGCCAACTGGCCGTGACCTTCAAGAAAAATGCTGAAAGTTTTTATGATAAAGCGTCCATGGAAAATGGATATATCACGGCCAAGGACAGGGAGGGGGTGATTCGGCGGATCCCTTTGATCACCGTGAGCGTCGCCATCCTTGAACTGCCCTGCCGGTCGGAACGCTCCTGTTCCATTGAAGATGCAGGCAATCTCATCGCCACCCTTAAAAAGGAGGCAAAACAATCGGAAAACGGCATTGCATATGCTTCGATTATGGATTTTTTATGCATCGATATGCAGGCCGCTGCAGGCGGTGCATCAGGTTCTCTTTTTGATGCTGCGGGTTGCAGACGGCCGGTTGAAAGTCTGGCTGACAGTATTATCTCCGGCCTGTAAGCGGGTGCTTTGCGCCATGTGTTCTGCATAATAATGTGTTGACAATAAATTTCTTTCCATATTAATGTCCATAAGTTTTACCTGTCCGAAAATTCATCTTGTTCCGGGTTCGGTCCCGGAACCTGTTGGTTATAGCGTCATCTTTTAACGCGTCATCTTGAAAGGAGAGGTAGTCCAATGGAAATGAGATTTTCTAAAGCGAATGATGCCCTGGGAACCAAAAATCGCGGCAATGCATGCGAATCCAGCCTCTGTACCCTGTGCCGGGCTGACTGCAAGGGAAAATGCGAAACCTGGCTGTCCAGCATGGTGGGCAGGAAACTGCTGTACCCCAGGAGTTTTGGCCTGGTCACGGCCGGAGCAAACAACACCACCCATCTCGGGGTTTCCTATAACTCCCTGAGAATACAGGGGTATGCCTACGGGGCCCGGGGCATGGGTGAGGACCTGACCAACAGCCCGGATGATTGTATCTTTCCCAATGTCAGCCTTGAAACCGCCTTTGGTAAAAAACGGAAGACCAAGGTGCGCATGCCATTGATGACAGGGGCTTTGGGCTCCACATTCATTGCCGAAAAATACTGGGACGCCTTTGCCATCGGCGGAGCCCTTGTGGGCATTCCCGTCGTTATCGGCGAAAATGTGGTCGGGGTCGACAGGAATTCCAAAATCGGCTCCGGCGAAATCAAACAGAATAAAATAGAAAGCGCCCCCGAACTCGACCGCCGGATAGAAACCTATCTGAGATACTGGGACGGATACGGGGCCATTATTGTCCAGCTCAACGTGGAGGACACCAGAAACGGGGTTGCCGAATACGTGGTGGACAAATACGGGGATAAATGCATCATTGAATTGAAATGGGGGCAGGGCGCCAAGAATATCGGCGGCGAGATCCAGGTCAGAAACCTGGATTATGCCATATTCCTCAAGGAGAGGGGATATGTGGTGGATCCGGATCCTTCACTGCCGGAGGTACAGGAAGGGTTTGAGCAGGGGGCCATCAAGTCCTTTGCCCGGCACAGCCGCCTGGGTTCCACCCATTTGTCAACGGTTTCCCAGGTCCAGGAAGACTTCATGAATTCCGTTGAGTACCTGCGGAGCCTGGGCTTTGAGCGGATCACCCTCAAGACCGGTTCCTACGGCATGGAAGAACTGGCCATGGCCATCAAGTTTGCCACGGATGCCGAACTGGACCTGCTTACCATTGACGGTTCCGGCGGCGGTACCGGCATGAGCCCCTGGAACATGATGCAAAGCTGGGGCGTTCCCTCCATTAACCTCCACGCCAAGGCCCATGAATATGCCGGCATCCTGTCGGCCAAGGGGAAACATGTGGTGGACATGTCCTTTGCCGGCGGCTTTGCCCTGGAAGATCATATCTTCAAGGCATTGGCCCTGGGCGCACCCTACACCAAGCTGGTCTGCATGGGCCGGGCCATCATGATTCCCGGATTTCTGGGGGCCAATATTGAAGGGGCCATTTATCCCGAACGCCGGGCTGAAGTCAACGGAAACTGGAACGAACTGCCCAAGACCGTGCTTGAGGTGGGAAAGACCGCCGACGAGATTTTTGCCGGCTACCACGACCTGGCCGACAAACTGGGCAAGGAGGAAATGAAGCATATCCCCTACGGCGCCATAGGGTTCTATACCCAGGCCGACAAGCTGGGCTGCGGTCTTCAGCAACTCATGGCCGGGGCCAGGAAATTTTCCCTTGACCAGATCACCCGCCACGAGATTTTTTCCGGCAACAGGGAAACCGCCCGGGAAACCGGTATCCCCCATGTTACAGATGTGAATGATGAAAGTGCTAGGAAGATTTTGAACAATTAATTCACTGAAACCGATGAAATCAAGCCCCTGGTGATTTCTTCCCAGGGGCTTGATTTTGGGTCCATTCATAATTATCCCCCAATCTTCCCTGTTGAAATATGGGAATTATAAGAATTAAATAGGGATTAAATATACTTAATGGTATTTTTATTCTCAAATTATTACTTTTTATTCCTATATTTGCTTCAATTTGTTTTGATCAATCTTTTACTATAAAGATCGCGATCGTTGTAATAGAGGCGATACAGCAGTTCGATAATTCTTTTTTATTGTGGCATGCTGCTTGCTATATACATGGGCAGGTTTATTGAGTGGATACGCGGATGCATGTGATACTTTCCATGATTGAAAGCGTCCTTCATAAATACAATTACAGGGATTGGAGGATTACCCGATGCTGAGATACTTTAAGACGTTACTATTAACTGGGTTATTACTGGCAGGCATCTTACTGGCCGGTACAGCCACTGCCGCGCCTGTCATCAATTTTTCCGGTGAGTTCAGGTATGACTATAATAATAGTCTGAACCTTGGGGTGCTTTCCATGGAAGGATTTGCAGGGACAATAGAGGGGATTGACGAATCATTATTGAAAACCGGTGATCCGGTCTCCTTTTCCCTCATATGGAAACAGACTTTGTTTACCGATATGCTGTTAAATGACGGCAGCGGCGACGCGCTGCTCTCTGGAGGTGCAGGCGGGTTGAGCGATAGCCCATCGGAAGAATTGTTTGTGGACTTCAATATTTTTGGGCCCCTGTCAATTAATGGAGGGGAACTGGCCGGTTTGTTTCCATCCGGGGCAACATTCTCAGGATTTTTGGTTCTCTCGAACGGATATGTGTATTCGGGGATGGACCAGTCCTATTCGGGGGTTATAAACGCAAGGATTGCAGCAACACCAATACCGGGGGCATTTTTGATTCTGGGATCCGGGCTCATTGCCCTTGTCGGCTTTAAAAGAAGGCAGCAATTGTTTTAAGGGAAGGGGAGACTGAAGATGAAATTTGTAAAGAACTATGGTTTAGGGTTGCTTCTGGTTCTGGTTATCTTGCTGGCAGTTGGTGGAAACGCATCAGCAGACTACATCGACTTAGACGGGTTCCAGTCCTCCAATACCCTGGATGAAAACTGGACATTGGGCCAGGAAATTACAATCACCTCACTGGTGCCCGGGATAAACATCGGCGGCCAGTTTCATACCTTTGGCCCGGATACCCTTTTCCACCTCCAGGCGTCCCAGGGGGTTACCGCAAACAACGGCTTATACTCCTATGACGGAAGCTTTTCCATAAAAGGCGGCGACACGGTATATCTTTCAGGCAGTTTCGATGACGCCCTTTCCGGGTACTCCTCAGGCGGTGTTTATCTAAGTTTTCTGGCAAATGACATTACAGCGGATATACAGAGCCTGATGGCAACGGATATAACGCAAATAACCAAACTTCTTATCAGTTTTCAGATTGATAATACCGCAGCTTACCATGGGTTTATATTTGGAACGGGTTTTGAACCGCCGCCGGTTGTAACTCCGGAACCCGCAGGTTTTATTCTGTTCGGTTTGGGGCTCCTGGGAGTCGCCGGTATAGGACGGAGGCGATTGAATAAATAAGTGGTGTTTAAACCGTTTTTGATTTTTATAGGCATGGGATGGAAAATTAAAAAAGGGCTTAAACATTATCGCTGGCATACTCAATCAGCTTGATATATCCCTCGATGATTTTACGGGTTTCTTCTGAATTATCATCGTAGATGAATTCAATGCCCACGGCAATTTCGTCGGATATCTTCTGGGCATTTTTCACCTGCCCTGTGAATTTGACTTCTTCTGGGGTGCCCGGAATCCGGCACCGGAAGGGAATGGTTTGATTCAAAAGGTCCTTGGGGCGGATCGGTTCCGAGGGGCGGGTTTCAATGGTGCATCTGCAGCCGCCCAGGCTGATGTTTTCTATGATACCGCCCCTTTCGCCTGCAATTACCTCGGCCTGGGCGACAATGCTGCATTTAAACCGTTTATGGGCACGAAGCTCATGGTGCTCAATACTTTCCGGATACCGGATGAACATCAGCCTTGAGGGGGTGGAAATCACGGCCATCATTTTTGAGCGGAAAGCATAGATTGTGCCTTTATACAAAGACTTTACAATCATATCCCCATTCTTTATCCGGTCAGGGTCAAAGGCGTCAAAGGGAGCCGGGACCTTCAGCAGCAGGTATCTGTCATTTTCAATGCCCACAAGGGTGGTTCGGAAAGCCATATCGAATCCCGTCATTTCAATGAGCAACCTGACGCCGACCTCCAGGCAGAATTCGTTGGATACCATGGTTTTCAGTGCGATGCTCTCGTCCGCTACCGCCTGCGGTTGCTCGTCCGGCTGATTTTCATCGGCCCTGCGGGCGCTTTCCATGATAATCTGCAGCAGGGGCAGGTTGATCACATTGTCACGTCTGGAGGGATTGGGTTCCACTTCTATGATGAAGTTACGCCATGAAAGGATATCGTAAAGGGCGTCAGCCTGTTTTAAATTCATGCTGCCGGCATCCACTATTTCGCCATTGTGAAAATAGATGTGCCCGATGTTTTGTTTGGTCATGACATTGATGGTGCAGGTCTTCTGCTCCATTTCCACCATTTGAAGAAATGATGAAAGACTGACTCCTGTGATCTGTCCGCTGATTCCGTTAATCTGTGTCGATGCCATAGTCGGGGCTCCTTGTACCGCGGCCTGGTGACGTCTTAGCTGGTTGATGATATATGTTTAAAATCTAAAGGGTACGGTTCCAAAAGTAAATCTTTTTTATATAAAACTATCCCGGCAATTGGGGATTGAGATATCCGCTGTCTTTGGGCTATGATAATAGCCGTTAAACTACACCTGCCGGTTTCTGCTGTCAGGGGAACAATCAAAAAAAAGGAATAACCGGATGAAAATAGACTGGGCCTATATCAGAAAGGGCTGAGTGTCCTGCAAGAAAGCTCAAAAGTATTTTGAGGAAAATGGGATTGAGGTGGACCAGACCGCCGATGCAAGAAAGGAAAAAATTGACACCGATGGGGCCTGGGAGCTGATCAGTGTCCAGGCCCAGGCTTTTATCGGCAAGGGGAAAAAGGTGCTGGATTTCCAGCCCGGCGATGAAAACCGGGAGGAGATTTTGAAAGCAGCCATGGGCCGATCGGGAAATCTCCGGGCGCCGACCCTGAAAGCCGGAAACCGTGTGTTTATCGGTTTCAATGAAGATATATACAAAAATTTATAAGTGAATTGGCGGCCTTGCCGGCTGCCGATTCGGCGGCAGTTTTACCAGGTAAGGGCGGACAGGATCTCTTCCTGTTCATCCAGTATGTCGTCCAGAATATCGGGGGTGGTCAGGGGATTCATGATCACGCATCGGAGGACCACCACGTTGTATTCATCCGTCGGGGTTATTCTGAGCCGGGTTCTGGAGACAAAGCTTTTTCCGGCTTCCCGCTGGATCCGCTGGATATTGATATTGATTTCATCCAGGGTCCGGTTCAGGTCTCTGACCCGCTCCGTCAGCCCGGCGGCCAGTGCCCCATCCAGTTCAGCCCGGATGGAGGGGGGCACGGCCCTGTAAGTGAGGATGTTCAAAACCGGGTCGGAAATCAGTTCAAAGCGCGGCCGGTTTTTAATTTTTGTTGCAAAGGCTTTTGCCGTTTCAATGCCGTGTTCGATCATGAGGGCGTAGCCCCTGGAACCCATGATCTTCAGGGCGGCGTCCAGAATCAGTGATGAGGCTTCCCTGGAGCCTTCAAGTGTTTTGATACCCAGATCCACAGACCCTTTACGGTTGACGTATCTGGCGTGGTAGGCAATGGCATCCAGGGCCTTGGGGTCTTTGAAGTAGACCATGCCTGCGGTCATGGGCATGTAGAATTGTTTGTGGCAGTCAATGGTGACGGAATCTGCCCGTTCCACACCGGCAAGCAGGCCGGCGTAGCGTTCTGACAACAGCACGGGCCCGGCCCAGGCGGCGTCCACATGAAAATGGATATTTTCCCGTTCACAGATGTCGGCCAGGGTGGGCAGGGGGTCGATGACTCCGGTTTCCGTTGCCCCGGCAATGCCGACGATGGCGGCGATTTTTGTACGCCCCTCCGCCTTGAGATCCTTGATCAGGGCTTCCAGTTTATTGATATCGATGGAGCGGTTGTTGTCCACATCCACTGCAAGGACGTTCTGGTTGCCGATGCCCAGAATTCCCCCGGCCTTTCTTAAGGAAAAATGGCCCCGTTTGGAGATGATGACCACCACCCGGTCCAGGTCGTGGGCTTTCATGGCCTCGAAAATGCCGTTTTCCTCAATACTTGAAAAATTCTTTGTGGGGGAAAAGAGATTGTTCCTGGCCACCCAGAGGGCGGTGATGTTGGCCGTGGTCCCGCCGGTGGTAAACGAACCTAAAGCGGTGCGGGTGTTTTGGATGTGTTCCTGGTAAAAGGCATCCTCCCGTTTAAAGACCATGCGGTGCATTTTCGCCAGCACCTGTTTTTCCAGAACAGAAAGCACTTTGGAGGTTTCCAGTTTGATGACGTTCTGGTTCAGGGCTGCGGTGATGGCCTTGAGGTGGACCATGAAAAAGGGGATGGCGGCGGTCATGTGGCCGATGAAATAGGGGGAGGCCACGTTCACGGCACGGGGAGCAATTTCCGTAATAATGTCCTCAATGACATCGGCCAGTTTTTTTTGGGGGTGCCGGTTGATTTCCACATCCATATAGCCCCGGGAAAGTTCGGCCAGGCTGATTTCTTCGGTGACCCCCACGTGCCGGTTCAGGAAATCATGGAGTCCGAATAGAATCTGCTCCATGTATTTGATCAGGGTGTTTTTACTGCTTTCGTCTTCCGGGCGGATAAATACCCTGTGAAGGGACTGCCAGTCGGCAATAAGTGCAGGGTCCTGGATGTTTTTTTTCTTATTTTTCCCTTGTTGTTTAACCTGTTTTTTTTCCTGGGTGACCATGGGAATCGGTTTCTTCCTTAAATTGTCATTTAAGCTAAATTTATACCATGTCTTGGCCGGGTTCACAAAGCCCTTGAAAACAGGCGTAAAGTATGGCAGGTCTACCTTAAAAAAAGGAGAAATGCAAATGGAACTTCATGTAGACGATATTTTGACCCAGGTTACCCGGTACAATCTTATCCGCAACGGCCGGATGATCTATATTGACCTTCACAGAAAAATCCAGGGCCACCTGGCAGGGGAGTTCATTGCCGTGCCCAACCTGGTAAACATTGTGGCCAAACCTGAGCACCAGGGGGCGGGCAATACTGAGGATGAGGCATTGGCCGACTGTCTTAAAAAAATCAAAGGACTGAACCTGGAAGACCTATTCCCGGCGGCCGGGCCGCCAATGGGCAATGCTGAAGAAGAAGAGGAGTAATTGTTTTAGCCACCCCAAAAAAAGGGAGAGGCCCTAGCAGAAAAAGGCCCGGCATCTCCAAAAAAGGAGACCGGGCCTTTTTGCTTTGGGAAATGGGGCCGGTTTAGGCTGCGGACTCTCCCATTCTAAAGCCCAGTTCCAGGGCTTTTTTGTTCATTTCCATAAAGTCCTTGGGGATGGTGCTTTCAAGAACTTTTATAATGGAGTCGGATTCAACGATATGGGTCAATCCGATGAGGGTGCCCAGCATACAGATATTGAAGACAATGGGTTTGCCGATTTCTTTCATCACCGTATCAAACATGGGCAAGGCCACATGGCGGGCCGCCACTTTTTTCTCCGGGGTCACGTATCTTGAATCACAGAGCAGCAGGCCGCCGGGCCTCAGGACCGGGGCGAATTTGGCATAGCTCTCCTGGGTCAGGCTGACCAGAATGTTGGGCTGTACGACCTTGGGAAAGAGGATTTCAGTATCCGAGATCAGTACATCGCTCCGGGTTGAGCCGCCCCTGGCCGCCGCCCCGTAACTTTGTGACTGGGTGGCGTTTCTGCCTTCAAAAATGGCGGCAGCCTTGGCAAGGATAATGGCTGCGGTGATCACTCCCTGGCCGCCTGAACCTGAAAATACAAGTCTGGAACGTTCCATATCCATTATTCTTTTCCTTTCATTGCAACTTTTATGATCTCGTCATAGGCTTCACAATATTCGGGACGGTCTGTGTCTTCCACAAAGATACCCCGCTGGATGAGGGTGGGGTCTTTTTCCAGCTTTTTGGACCCGATTTTTACGGTATAGTTTTTAAAGCCTTCCATCATCTGGGCCGCGTCGCCTTCCTTGTTTTTCCGGCCGTAATAGGTGGGGCACTGGGACATGATTTCAACCACGGAAAAGCCCTTGTGCATGATGGCTTTTTTCAGGATGTCTTTGGCTTCCTTGGCGTGGAAGGTGGTGGATCTTGCCACAAAGGTGGCCCCTGCCGCCCGGGCCAGCTCAACGATATCAAAGTTGTTGTCGATGGTGGAGTAGGGGGCGGTGGTGGCTTTTTTGCCGGGACCGGAGAGCGGGGAGAACTGGCCGCCGGTCATGCCGTAAATCTTATTGTTCATGACAATGGCAGTGATGTCGATGTTCCGGCGGGCCGCATGGATGAAATGATTGCCGCCGATGGCCAGGGAGTCGCCGTCGCCCATGGGCACAATGGCCTTGAGGTGGGGTCTGGAGAGTTTGACACCGGTGGCAAAGGACAGGGCCCGGCCGTGGATGGTGTGAAGCGAATGGAAATCCACATAGCCTGAGATCCGGGAAGAACATCCGATGCCTGAGGTCATGACGATTTCGTTTTTATCCAGTTCCAGTTCGTGGATGGCCCGCAGAAGCGTACCCAGGACAATGCCGTGGCCGCAGCCCGGACACCACATGTGGGGAAAGTATCTGCCCCTGACATATTCTTGGAATTGAAAACTTTTTGTATCTGTCATCTTAGACCCCCTTTCCCTGGATCATTCTCAAAACGGTTTTGATGTCGCTGGGCGAGATGAGCTGGCCGTCGATGCGGTTGGCCAGGAATACCTTTTCCGGATGGTCCACGGCGTTTTTCACCTGGGTGACCACCTGGCCCATGTTCATTTCAACCACCAGCACAGCCTTGGCATTGGCGCATTTTTCCCGAACGATGGCTGCAGGGAAGGGCCAGATGGTCTGCAGTTCCAGCACGCCGATTTTGACGCCCCTTTTTCTGCGGTTTCTGGCAATGTGCTTGGCGGACCGGGCAGAGGAACCATAGGATACCAGTACATAATCTGCATCGTCCAGCCAGTGCTCTTTGTACATGCAGATGTTTTCCCAGTTGTTTTCGATTTTATCCACCAGGTGGCGCAGCAGTTCGGAAACCACTTTGGGGTCGTTATTGGGAAATCCCCACATGTCGTGGAAAAGACCGGTGACATTGTAACGGTGCTCCGCGCCGAAGTCGGACATGGGCAGCCGGCCGTCTTCACGGGGCAGGTAGGGATGGTAATCCACGCCCTTGGGAACGGAGGTTCTCAGGCGGTCCACCACCTGAATCTCTCCGGGCTCGGGGATAATCAGTTTTTCCCTCATGTGGCCGATGACTTCGTCAAAAAGAAGAATGACCGGGGTCCGATAGGTTTCGGCCAGGTTAAAGGCTTCCACCGTCATTCTGAATACATCCTGGTGGTTGGATGCGGTGAGGGCGATGATGGCATGGTCGCCGTGGGTCCCCCATCTGGCCTGGTTGATATCGCCCTGGCTGACGTGGGTGGGGTTGCCGGTGGAGGGACCGCCCCGCTGGACATTGGCAATGACGCAGGGGATTTCGGCCATGCAGGCATAGCCCAGTGCTTCCTGTTTAAGGGAGAAACCGGGGCCTGATGTGGCGGTCATGACCTTATTGCCGGTGAGGGAGGCACCGATGATGGCCCCCATGGACGCGATTTCGTCTTCCATCTGGATGAACTTGCCGCCCACTTCCGGGAGTCGTCCGGCCAGGTGTTCTGCTATTTCAGTGGACGGGGTGATGGGGTAGCCGGCGAAAAAATTAATGCCTGCGTACAAAGCACCTTCAACACAGGCCTCATTCCCCTGAACAAACCTGATATTTGATGTGTTAGTCATTTTCCCCTTCCTGATTTTCTTTGATTTGAATTGCAAGATCCGGGCACCTAAGTTCGCACAGCATACATGCGATACAGTCTTCCGGGCGAACCGCTTCCACTTTGCCCTGCTTGTCAAGTTCAAGCACCTTCTTGGGGCAGAAATGAACGCAGATGCCGCACCCTTTACACCATTCCTTGTCGATTACATGTGTTACTGATTTGCCTTTTCCCATAATATCCTCTTTAGTAACAGGTAAAACTACCCAAAAACAAGGACCCTTGTTAAGTGAATTTATATCGTATGTCAAGGATTACTCGCACCAGAAATAAATAGTATTCATTATTTTTTATCGGGTAAAAAAAAGCAAGGAAAAAAAGAACTTATGCAAGCGATCACTGGTTTTTTTATGGTGCGACCCGGCATGGAAATTGAATGGTTCTACCTTTCTGTTTTTTCGCGAAATCAAGGCGGGTGGACCCGGATCGTCCGGCGTGGTATAACCCCTTCCATGGAAACAGAGGAAAACAGACTGGTATCGGTGATCATTCCCACATACAACCGGGCACACGTGCTGGCCCGGGCACTGGATTCAGTGCTGGCCCAGGAGTATAACCCCGTGGAAGTGGTTGTGGTGGACGACGGGTCCACGGATCAGACGCCGGCACTGCTGGCCGGATACGGGGAGCGGATCAGAGTGCTGACCCAGCCCAATAAGGGGGTCTCGGCTGCCCGGAACCTGGGCATCAGAAAGAGCCGCGGTGCCTTCATCGCCCTGCTGGATTCCGATGATGCCTGGACCCCTGAAAAGCTTTCGGTTCAGATGGACTTTATGCTGGCCGACCCCGGTGTGCTCATCTGCCAGACCGAGGAAGTCTGGATACGCAACGGCCGAAGGGTGAATCCCAAAGTGAAGCATAAAAAGCCCTCGGGCATGATCTTCAAGCCCTCTTTGAAGCTCTGTCTGGTGAGCCCGTCCGCGGTGATGATGCGGCGCCAGCTTTTTGAAACCAAAGGGATGTTCAATGAAGATTTTCCCGTGTGCGAGGATTACGACCTCTGGCTGAGGGTCTCCAGGGATACCCCTGTTCACCTCATCGATATCCCCTGCACCGTGAAATACGGCGGGCACGACGACCAACTCTCCGCCTCCCATTCCCAGGATAAATACCGGATTCAATCCATTTTAAATCTGATCCGGGATGAGGGGCTTTCCCAAGGCCAGAAAGATGCGGCGCTTAAGGTGATGGTTAAAAAATGCAGGGTTTACGGCAACGGCTGTCTTAAGCGGGGCCGGCAGGACGAGGGACACTACTATCTGGGGCTTGCAGACCGTTACGGCCCTGAGGTGGATCTCCTTTAAGGAATCCGGCGACTAAAGTTCCGAAATTTCCATCCGGTAGTGGTGCAGCCCGTCCTCTTCAATCTGTTGTTCCTGAATCCTGCACCGTTTGCGGTCTTCGGTCAGGGTGAGGGTAATGTTGGGGCCCATGATCACGGTTTCCTGGGTGATGCTTTTGTTGACGGTTACCGCGGGGTGTGACTCCATTTTTTTTGAATAATCCCTGAGCCCCTTTTTTTTCAGGACAAGGGTTTTGTTGTCGGTTTCGATCTCATCCATGGTCGCCTTGTACTTTTCAATTTGCCTTGCATGGCTGTCCTGGATATTGAATATGGCGGTCAATTCCTCATCGGTTCTTTTCAGGGATGCGGAAAGCTTTTTCACATCCTTCAGGGCCCTGTCCAGCCCCATCCGGTCCTGTTGCTGTTTTAGGTCGGCCAAACTTGCTTTCAGGGTATTGATCCGTCCTTGAAGCTGTTCCTGTTCCTGGGCCTTTTCCATAATCTTGCTGTACAGTTCACGGTCATCTTCTTCTATGCGCTTCATCTCACCCCGGATATCTCCCTGACGTTTCCGCAAGGCGTCAAGCTGGTCATCAATCGCCTTGATTCGTGTTTCCAGGTGGTCGTCGACCCCCACCTTCAGGCGGGAGGGTTTGGATGTATCTGTGCCGATTCTGCCGCCATCCACCCCTGCTTTGGCCGTAATCTGGGATGACATGATGACGCCGGTCGGATTTTCAACACCGCCGGATAGCAAAATGCCCGAGTCAATGATTTCCTTTTGTACCACTACATTACCAAAGGCGTTCACCTTTGAATTGTTGATGAATTTGGCATAGACATTGCCCACGGAAACAATATCGGCATCGGTGATACCGTCGGTGACACAAAGGTCGCCCGACAGGTCGATGATGCCTCCCTGGATTTCTTTGGCCGTGAGGCTCACGCCTTTGACGGTGAATCCGTCCTTTACCGTGCCTGCCACCACGATATTTCCGTTGAATTCAATGTTTCCGGTTTTATAATCCACATCCCCCTTTACGGGCAGCTCCGGATTGATGGAGATCTCGCCCATGGGATCCAGGTGGGGCTGTCCGTCCAGGTCCGCATGGACGGTAAGGCCGTCCTCGGAGAGTTTTGTTCCGCTTCCGGCAATCATGACAGGATCCTCGGGTTCGTCCACGGTGATGGGTTCACCGGTAACGGTCATGCCTTCCTCACCTTCCTGGGCCGGGGTTTTTACGGCCAGAATATCTCCTTTGGCGACAAAGGGGATTTCTCCCCTGTCCCTGAAATCCATTCGGCCGTCTTCCATGATTTTCCCGGGGTTGGTGTAATCCGTATGAAATTCATATGTCAGAGTTCCGTCAACAGGAAGCACCGGGGCCGCCCCTTCGGCTATCATGAATTCATCCTGGCCGGGCAGGGCATCGGCCATCCAGGATTCAATGGCCCTGTCTTCGATGATGCCGAAACTGATCTGCCGTTGGCGGAGCAGGTTGAGTAGGTCGGCAAGGTCGAGCAGTTCCCGGTGGACAGGCTCAGCTTTCAGGCGTATGAAGGCCCGAACTCTGTCTTCTGATATCCGTGTGCTCACCAGGTCCCCCAGGGTTTGCTGCTCCGGAGGGGCCTCTTCGGTATCCGAAGTGTCAATTGCCGGGGTGAGCGGAGATGAAAAAGTGGTTCTGAGCACCTGGCGGACGAATTCTTCCCGTGTGGGGTCTGCTTCCTGCTGCCCTGCTTCGTTTTCATTTTCCGGTGTGGTGGCGGTCTCATTTTCAGTGAGAATGGCCGGTAGGTCTTCAAGGGAGAACGCTATCCCGGCCTGCCGTGCAATGCGGTCGAACAAGACCCGGATGAATTCAAAAAGAATCTGGAAATCCCGGTTCAGTGGGCCGGGGGCAATCTCAATGTTCCGGGCCTTGATCCGCTGGTCAAGGGTCACCGGATCCTTTTCCTGTCTGTTGGCCTCGGCCAGCACCGTGGTGAGCCGGAGTTTTTCTTTTTTCCGGGAACTGATCCGTTCTTTGCAGATTTTTGCCTTTTTTTTAAGCCGCTGGGCAATAACGAACAACTGCTTGTTCTGATGGGTGACCACCCGGCGGAGCTTTTCTTGCTTCATTTCCTTGTCAAATGCCTCAATGCAGCATTTTACCCTGTCCACCAGTTCCTGGTCAGTGGCCGGAGTGACGATGCAGGCATGGATTTCCGCCTTGTTGATGGCCCGGATCACCATATCTGGCTGGTCAGAGGGAACGGTGAGCACCCTCCGGGTCATGGGCGAAATGGCTTTTGCCTGTTTGAGGATGTCATCCCCTTCCATTTTCGGCAGCCTGAAGTTGGAGATAAGGAGATGGAAAGGGGAGTCCGGCATTGCCTGTTCAAGCCGTTCCAGGGCCGATTTCGATACATGCTCACAGACCGCTTCCCAGCCCCGCTCTTCAAGGATCTGCATGACCCGGTCGCTGGTGGCGGCATTGTCTTCAAGAATGAGAATTTTAGGCCGGTCGGAATCAGTCATCAGCACCTCCGCGGGCCTGTTCCGGCATTTCAATTCCGTTGCGCAGCGCAAGGTCGGTGAAGGCGGAATAAAGATCCATAATGCTTTGGGTGTATAAGGCGTTCAGCATTTCACCGGGGTCTTTGTCGGTATTCTGGATGGCATGGAGGATAAGGGTGATAATTTTTTTCTGGGACATGGGGCGGCTGGCACTTTTTTCACTGAGCGCGGCCTTCAGTCCTGCGATTTCCCTTTCAAGGGTTTTTGACTCAGTATCGTTGCGCTTGGCGGCTTCAACGAGTTCGCAGTTCAACTCATATAATTTCCCGTTCTGGGCCTTGGCCATGGTAAATAGCTTTTTGCTTTCCAGATGGTGCTCATAGCTGCGGGTACCCCAGGAGACAGCATCTTCCATTTGGGTCTCGTTCCAGGGCATGGAGATATAGCGGTGGACGGCGCCGGTATTCACGGCACTGATAATGGTCTCCATGTCTGAATACCGGGTGATAAGGAACCGGATGGTCTCCGGGGTATTCTTTTTAACATGGGCCAGCAGTTCACTGCCTGTCATTCCCTCAAGGCGCTGGTCGCAGATGACGATGGAAAATGGCCTGGGCGCTTTTTCAATTGTACTGACCGCCTGGTCCGCCGTGTCAACATGGACAGATTCAATGCCCAGCCCTTGGAGTACCGGTCCCACATCCCTGCTTTGTTCCTGAATGTTGCCCACGGTTAATACTTTATGGGTGTATTGTTCCAGCGGATTGATCTGGTCCATGGAAACATGATCCTCACGTTAAGTGATCCCAACTGAATGCGTCCGTTGAAATTTGGCACCAGTTTATCTCCATGCGACGCGAAATGCAAGAAGAACCGGAATTGACAGTTGGCGGCGGAAGAAATCATAGCAATACATACTAGGTTAAAGTCTCGAAAATCATTCTGCCTTTGCAAAAATAATGCGGCAAAGGGCCTTGTAATACAAAGAGGGCAGGGCGGTTCTAAATGGATGGGGCGGCCCCGCAGGGCCGCTCCTGGTTTGGAATTATTTTAAAGCGATGATCTCTTCTTTTTCAACGGTTTCAAGCCAGGACAGATAACTTGGCTTATCCATCCGGGGGGTGAATTTTTCAAGAACCTGCCTGGCCGCCTTTGCATCCCCCCACAACAGGTCAATGATGGTCATGGCCAGTGATTTGACAGGAATCAAAAATGCGGTATCATGATCGGCAACCCGGAATTCCTTGGAATGAAGGCTGCCTTCAATTCCGCCGAAAAAGGGGTGAAGCCCGGGCATGATATGGGAGATATCCCCAAAGTCCAGAGAACCTGAAAAATCTCCCCCCTGAATGGTCTCTTCCGGCCGGCACAGGGCGGCAATATTGTCCTGGAAAATGGTTTCCAGCCCCGTGTCGTTGACCAGGGGCAGGTAGCCCGGGATGTCCCGGATTTCAATTCCCGCCCCCACGGCCGCCGCCCCGGCCTTCAGGGCCCGGTCGGCTTTGGCATTGGCCGCCTTGAGCGCCTGGATGGTTCCGGCTCTGACATAGGTTTCCATTCGGACGTCCGCAGGCACCACATTGACCACATCGCCGCCTTTGGTGATAATGGGGTGAATTCTGACCCGGTCTGTATCCTTGAAGGTTTCCCGCTGGGCATGGATGTTGTTTATGGCCAGCATGGCGGCATTCAGGGCATTGACCCCTTTGTCCGGGTCGGATCCTGCATGGGCTTCCTTGCCTGTGAATTTAATGGTTTTTCCGATAAATCCATTGCCTGAAGACGCAGAAAAGACCTTTTTGCCCGGGGGCAGGTTCAGGGCGTGCATCATCAGGGCCATGTCCACATCGTCCATGGCCCCTTTGGCGGTCAGTTCCTGTTTCCCTCCGAACCATCTGATCTTTCTCTCCTGCCTGAGCCGGGACCTGAATTCCATTTCCACGAATTCCTCGGCGGGTACAGCCATGAAAATAAGGTTGCCTCCCAATTGCGGGAAGGCGTTTATTTCCCTGAGCACCATGGCCACGCCGGCCATCACTGCCGCCTGGATGTGGTGGCCGCAGGCATGGACGGCACCGCCGGGACCGGCATGGGGGTGGTCCTTGCAGACAATGGCATCCAGTTCTCCCATCAGGGCCAGTGTGGGGCCCTGTTTTTTTTCGGGAAGCCGGGCGGTGAGCCCGGTGACGGCGATCTCTTTTTGAACGGTGTACCCGGCCTTTTCCAGAAGCCCGGCCACATGGGCCGTTGCCTTTGTTTCCTTGTATCCCAGTTCCGGGTGGGTATAAAGAAAGTCGCCGACATCCAGGATGGCCGGGGCAAGCCGGTCGGTTGCTTTCAGGACTTCATTTTTAAGGTCGGTTTTCGATGCTGCCATTTAAATGATCCCCTGGAACTTGAGTATAATCTGGGCAATGATGGCGGAACCGAAAAATGTACCGCAGAAAACGGTCATGGCAACAATAACGATTTTCCAGGAAATTTGCTTCAGTTCCTGGATTTTATTGCCCACGGAGATGCCGGCAAAGGCCAGGATGGGGGTGGTGGTGGCCAGAAAATGGACCTTACCCGTATAATCCAAAAATATTTTGGCCGTGGGCATGAAGGGCATGCTCAGAATCAGGGCGATCATGGTGGCCCAGGCAAAGGCGGGAAACTGGAGCTTGGGGGTCAGGTCCTTGATCACCAGGGAGAGCATGGCAATGATAATAATAAGGATGACACCGGGGATGGCCTCGGCAACGGAAAGGCCGAAGCCGATTTTCTGTCCCGCCAGGATCATCATTCCCACCAGGATCATCATTTTAAGCTGATTAAGTGTTTTTGCAATATCCATCGGGTCCTCCTCCTTATCTGTTTCTCAGGGCGTCAAATTTTTTGTAAAAGAAATTGGTGGCAGGCAGGGCCAGGAAAATCACCGAATACATGCCGGTGACACCGGTGAGCATATTGGAGGTGGCGGCATAGGCCAGGATGGTCTCCTTCATTGCCGGATCAACTGCCATGGACAGGGAGGATGAGGCCGCTGTCATCATGGAGCCGGATCCCATGCCCGAGGCCATGGCCAGGGCGTAGGGGTGGAGGCCTGTACCCGTGGCAAAGGAGCCCAGCAGACCGAAGAAAATAGTGCCGAATACCGTGCCCATCATATAGGTGCCAAGAACCCCTGTCCCCTCGGGGGAGTTCATGCCGTAGCGCTCGCCGATGACCCCCAGGGTGGGTTCACGGCAGATGCTGACCGTGGCCCCGACGGCTTCCCGTTTCATGCCCAGCAGCATGGCCATGGGCAGGGCGATAATAATGGTGCCCAGATTACCCAGTTCCTGAAGGAGAAAAGCCGGGCCGGCCTGGATGATTTTAACGATATTGGGCCCCACAAGGGTGCCGTATTTCACGCCCAGGGGCAGCAGGGAGATCATGACCATGACTCCGGCCAGCTCGATTTCATCCTTGGACACGGCTTTTTTCAGGAATGCCAAAGGTTTCCCCAGCAGATCCGGGGTGATGAGCAGGCCGATGATCACAGCGTAGAGCATGGGCAGCAGGACGACGGCACCCGGACCCATGGGGATCTTTTTGATGCCAAAGGTTTCAGATACCATGACAATGACCAGAACCGTCAGAAAGAGTCTGGCAAACACGGGGATGCGGTTTGTGGTGTTGAGAAGTTCCGCTTCCGTCAGGGGACGGGCGGCTGGGATGTCGGACATGGAGTTTCTCCTTTAAATTGGGGTTGATTTTTTTTGGTCATGTCATAAATATGACCGTAATTGGGTAAAATTAAATGGTGCGCCCCTTGCGCACCACCTGTTATATCTTTAACTGGATCAAATTTTTCGGCCGGCCTGCACTGCCGGCGGTTTCCTTTGCCTTAATGCGGCCAAAGCCGGCGTCTGTGAATTTTTTTAATATGCGCCGGGCGCTGCGGGGGCTGATATCCAAACAGGCTGCCAGGTCATGGGCGTCAAAGGTATCCCTGCCGGTTTTGGCCACAAGCGCCTTTATCTTGGCCAGATACCCCGGTGCGATACCGATTTCCCCGGCCGTGTCAATGTCTTTCGGCGTCGATGCCTGCATGGAGTAGGCCAGTTCTTTTTCCGTGCCAAGGGGCCCCTGTATCTGTTCCCGGTTGACCATAAAGACACAGTTCTGCTTTTTGGCCACTGCTTCGGCCAGGCCTTTCCGGGCGGATTTTTCAGCCTCAAAGGCCGTTGTGCCCAGGCCGATGCCCGAGGCGATGATGATCCGCCGTTTTTCTCCCCATTTTAAAAGGGTCTGGAAATGTTCTGTATGCACCCGGGTCCTGATGGCACCCCGTGTCGAATAAATGACGAATTCATTGCCCATGTGGAACAGGCTGCCCTGGAGGGAGCGGGCATAGTCCAAAAGTTCAAGGTAGAATCTGCCCTGGGTCTTCATGGTGCCGTATTCGTAACCGGTGCCCCGCTTCACCCCTGACAGGCGGATGATCTGTACGGCGATGCCTGCGGATTTCAGGTCCCTGGCGGTGATTCTGTCCAGGAGCCGGTCCAGGCGCTCCCGGATCTGGATTCTGCTGGGGTAGAGCCGGAATGCGGGCAGGCCTTCCTGTTTCAGGCCGTCGTAAACCGCCCCGAAACCGGAGATCAGTGCATCCGCTTTTCCTGTTTGGTATAACTCCCTGTGGCGGTCCAGGTATGCCTTTTCTTCAAGGGCCAGGGCAAAGGGCATGGAGTGAATCTTGTCGAGTTGGATTCCCATCTCCCGGATGGTGTCCCTGATGATATCATCTTCCACCACATCAATGCTGATCCGGCTGACAGAACCGTCATGGCTGAGCATCTCCCACAGGGTTCTGAGCAGGCTGTACCCGCCCCTGGGAACATGCTCGTAGGGGAGGTGGACACCGCCCCTGGCCATGGCTGATACTTGCACGCCGATGCCGGAAAACAAAATGCCCTGGTTTTCATTCTGGCATTTGTCAAGGGGCCTGAAAGCCATGGATATCTCTTCTTCCACATAGGGGGTCAGCGTGATTCCGGGAAAATACCGGGCGGCCACCTCTTTTATGAGATCCAGCGAATCCGAGGGACCGATGCAGCCGATGCTGATTCTTTTAGTCATACCATTTTTGCCCAGGTTGTTTTAGGTCGCGTCAAAAATATGTCCTTAATACAACCCGCCAATTATTTATTGTCAAGGGAAATTTTATTGGATGGGGATGTTGACATTATATTCATGAATCGCTATATTCCATTTTAGCTATATGGTAAGCGTGGATCAACATAAGAGATGGGAATCATATGAAAACATTTATCAGGGTGATGAAAGCCTTGTCCGATCCCAACCGGGTGAAAATAATGAAAATGCTCCAGGTCCGCCCATTGTGTGTCTGTGAGATCAAGGAAGCGTTAGGGATTGCCCAGCCCACGGCCAGCAAACACCTTAAACTTCTGGAGGATGCCGATCTGGTCCGGGGATTCAAGGATGGACTATGGGTGAATTATTCCCTGGCCGACGGGAGCGGATCGCAATATTCCGCCAATCTCATCGGGCAGCTCAAAAACTGGCTGGATGATGATCCTGATATCCGGGCCCTCAACGAGGCCCTGCCCGGAATCGACCGCCACGATATTGTGGGAAAATAAAACATCTAACATGAGGTAATTCATAATGAGTACACAAGCCGTTCCCGAGGCCATGGGAAGGAAAAAAGAACATCTGGGGCGTTATCTGCTCACAGGCGCCGCAGGTATGGCCCTGTGGTGGCTGGTATACAGACAGCTGCCTGCCTTGTCCAAATGGCTGACCTACAGTCTTCTGCCCATTGACCGGGGATCCCATCTTGGGGATTCCATCGAGTTTTTCCTTTACGATACCCCTAAGGTGATGATGCTGCTGGTTCTGGTGGTGTTCGGGGTGGGGATCATCCGAAGCTTTTTTACACCGGAGAAGACCCGGGCTTTTCTTTCCGGTAAAAGTGAATTTGCCGGCAATGTGCTGGCGGCCCTGCTCGGGATTGTCACCCCCTTTTGTTCATGTTCCGCCGTGCCACTGTTCATCGGGTTTGTCACGGCAGGGGTCCCCCTGGGGGTGACTTTTTCCTTTTTGATTGCCGCGCCCATGGTCAATGAGATCGCCGTGGGACTGCTGTACGGTTTGCTGGGCTGGAAGGTGGCGGCCATTTACATGGGAACCGGGCTCTTTGTGGCTGTAACCGCCGGATGGGTCATCGGCCGGATGAAGCTGGAAGGCCATATTGAAGACTGGGTCACCCAGGCCACTGCCGCTGCCGTGGAAATGGAAGAGGAAAAGATGAGCTGGAAGGACCGCATGGTATATGGATGGGATGCGGTAAAAGAGATCATCGGCCGGGTCTGGATTTTTGTGATCCTGGGCATTGCCGTGGGGGCCGGCATCCACGGGTTTGTGCCCGAAGGTGTCATGGCATCGGTCATGGGCAAGGGGGCCTGGTGGTCCGTGCCCCTTTCAGTACTCATCGGGGTGCCCATGTATTCCAATGCCGCCGGGGTCATCCCCGTGGTGGAGGCCCTGCTGGGCAAGGGGGCGGCCCTGGGATCCGTCCTGGCATTCATGATGAGTGTGATCGCCCTTTCCCTGCCGGAGATGGTGATCCTGCGCAAGGTGCTCAAGCCCAGGCTCATCGGCGTGTTTATCGCTGTGGTGGCCTGCGGCATTTTATTGGTCGGCTATTTGTTTAATATGATTTTATGATTCAGGAGACAGGATAATGGAAATAAAAGTACTGGGACCGGGCTGTGCCAAATGCAAGAAAACCGATAAACTGGTCCGGGAAGTGGTGGCTGAACTCGGGGCGGATGCAGATGTGGAAAAAGTGACGGATATGATGCAGATCGCCTCCTACGGGGTGTTCGGCACCCCTTCGGTGATTGTTGACGGGGAGGTGAAATGTTCGGGCAAGGTGCCCAAGAAAGACGAAATAAAGTCCTGGCTCCAGGGCTGATACTCCAGGACACAAAACAGCCGCTGCCCGCCTTTGAGGGCAGCGGCTGTTTTGCCGTCTGTACGTTTAATCTTCGTCTTTCCAGGAAAAGGTCCGGTCCACGGCCTTTTTCCATCCTTTGTAGAATTTATCTCTTTTTTCTTCGGCCATGCCCGGTTCCCAGGTGGTATGAACATGCCAGTTTTCCTTGAGGGCATCGGTGTCAGGCCAGAATCCCACGGCAAGCCCTGCGGCATAGGCTGCGCCCAGGGCGGTGGTCTCCGCCACCTTGGGCCGGGTCACGGCCGTATTCAGAATATCGGCCTGGAACTGCATCAGGGTGTTGTTGGCCACCATGCCGCCGTCCACCTTTAAGGATTTGAGATCCAGTTCATCCCCCAGGTCCTGGATAATGGCTTCCACAATGTCCCGGGTCTGAAAGGCCGACGCTTCCAGGACGGCCCGGGCAATGTGTCCCCGGTTGGCAAACTGGGTGAGCCCTGCGATGACGCCCCGGGCATCGGACTGCCAGTAGGGGGCAAAGAGTCCCGAAAAGGCCGGTACAAAATACACATCCCCGTTGTCTTCAACCGTGTTGGCCAGGGCTTCTATCTCCGGGGCCTCCTTGATCAGCCCCAGGTTGTCCCTGACCCACTGCACCAGCGCCCCTGCATAGGCGATGGAGCCCTCCAGGGCATACACCGGTGCCTGGTCCCCGATCTGGTATCCCAGGGTGGTGAGCAGGCCGTTCTGGGAGAAACGGATATCGCTGCCGGTGTTGAACAGAAGGAAACAGCCGGTGCCGTAGGTGTTTTTAGCTTCTCCGGGGGCAAAACAGGTCTGGCCGAAAAGGGCGGCCTGCTGGTCCCCCAGGGCCCCGCCGATGGGAACCTCCGTGTTCAGGGGGCCGCTGTATTCGGTTCTGCCGTATGCCTGCGGGTCGGAAGAGGGGACGATTCTGGGCAGACAGGTTTCCGGGATTCCGAATGTCTTAAGGATATCCCGGTCCCAGGCCAGGGTTTTCAGGTCCATGAGCAGGGTCCGGGAGGCGTTGGTCACGTCCGTGACATAGGACCCCTTGCCCGGGCCGCCGGTAAGATTCCAGGTCACCCAGGTGTCCATGGTGCCGAAACAGGCCTCTCCCTTGTCAACAGCCGCCTTGACCTCGGGAACATTATCGATCATCCATTTGATTTTGGGGCCTGAAAAATAAGTGGCTGTGGGCAGGCCGGTGGTCTGGCGGAAGGCATCCTTGCCGTGGGCCCTGTCCAGTTCCCGGCAGATTTTATCCGACCGGGTGCACTGCCAGACAATGGCATTGTACAGGGGGTCTCCCGTGTTTTTGTTCCAGGCCACAACGGTTTCCCGCTGGTTGGTAATACCGATGGCCGCCAGGTCCTTTCCGGTAATGCCTGCTTTTTCCAGGGCGCCCCGGATCACGGTCTGGGTATTTTTCCAGATTTGCCGTCCGTCGTGTTCCACCCAGCCGGGTCTGGGCAGGATCTGGTCGTGTTCCATCTGGTCCAGGCCGATGATGGCCCCGTTCTTGTCGAATATGATAAAGCGCGTACTGGTGGTGCCCTGGTCCAGTGCTCCGAGATATGCTGCCATAGAATGCCTCCGTCACGTCGTGGTTCGGTTATTATTATTGATCATTTACATACAATACTTATGGGAATTGATCAATTTTTTTGGGCCGGGTCGGGCGGTCAGGTAAAAATATCGTAAAAGGCCCGGAGGATGGTGGGGTAACAGTCTGTCCCGGTCTGATATATATGATACATATGCCGGATACGCAAAATCGCATTAAACGAAAAGCGTAAAGGTGAATCGTGTTTTTTGGGCCCAACGGTTTTTCCTGTGACTCCGGCAGGTTCCGGTAATTGCCGCAGGAGGGAAAAAGATATGCACAAGGCGCTTGACAATTGGACGGGGGCTTGATTAGGTAGGAAAATTACCCGTCAGGGACAATCCAAACATAGGGAGGTTTCTCCATGGCAGATGCTCCGTTCACTGATCAGGAATCTTGTAGTGCGCAGGATTTGAACCGGGACGAAAAACAGGCCCTGGTGGTTGACATGCTCACCCGCATCATCGTGCATTACGGCCTGTGGTTTAATGAGGTCCAGCACCAGTTGGGGATGGAAAGGGCGCTGTCCGCCCTGGACAAGGCCACCAAGAACAGTTTGGGCATTGCCATGAAGCATTTATCCGGCGCCCTTGGGTTTGAACTTGAAAACGGGATGCCCAAAGCCCTGGCACAGCTGGATGACAACACCCTGGAAACGCTGTTGCCGGCCGTGGCCAAATCCTGGCTGGCCAATGACGGGGTCTGGTTTCAGGCGGTGGAATTCGACCACGGCATGAACGATGCCAAGCGGTGCAACGATTCCTGCTGGACGAGATTTTCCCCCTACGAGGCCCATGCCATAAAAAATATCCTGGGCCTGGGGGAGCGTCCCGGCCTGGAGGGATTGAAAAAAGCGTTGAATTTCAGAATGTATGCCTTTATAAACCGGCAGACAATGGTTGACGAAGGACCGAAAAGTTTTGTATTTGAGATGAGTGAATGCCGGGTCCAGCAGGCACGGCTGAGAAAAGGGCTTGATGATTACCCCTGCAAGTCGGCCGGACTTGTGGAATATACCTATTTTGCCCGGGCCGTAGACCCGCGGATACGAACCGAATGCATCGGGTGTCCCCCCGACGCCCACCCCGAGGACTGGTTCTGTGCCTGGCGGTTTATCCTAGATGATTGATTTTGTAAAACCTGATTTTAAAAATACTAAAGTAGACCTGTAAAAATATAAGGAAGGGATTGAATTATGGGAGTCATTTCTGACAAGATCCAGGATTTGAAGCAGAGAAAAGAAAAACTCAAGGGCATGGGCGGTGAAAAAGCCCTGGCCAAGCGGCGTGAGAAGGGCGTGCTCAATGCCAGGGAGCGCCTGGACCTGCTCTTTGACGCCGGCACTTTCAGGGAAGTGGATATGTTCGTCACCCATCGGTGCACCAATTTCGGCATGGAAACCAAGGAAATTCCGGCGGATGGCGTGGTCACCGGTTACGGCCGGGTTGACGGGCGTACGGTTTTTGCCTATGCCCAGGATTTTACGGCCCGTGCCGGTTCCATGGGGGAGATGCAGGCCAAGAAAATCTGCAAGGTCATGGACCTGGCCATGAAGGCCGGCGCCCCCATCATCGGGATGAACGACTCCGGCGGCGCCCGGATCCAGGAGGGCATCGACGCCCTGTCCGGATACGGTGAGATCTTTTTTAGAAATTCAGCGGCTTCCGGAGTGATCCCCCAGATTTCCGCCATCATGGGCCCCACGGCCGGCGGCGCGGTCTACTCCCCGGCCATGACCGATTTCATTTTCATGGTCAAGAATACCTCCTATATGTTCATCACCGGCCCCAACGTCATCAAGGCGGTCACCGGTGAGGAAATTTCCTTTGAAGACCTGGGCGGCGCCATGGCCCACAATGAAAAATCAGGCGTGGCCCAGTTTGCCTGCGAGTCTGACGAAGACTGCATCAACCGGATCAAGCAGCTCCTTTCCTACCTGCCGGCCAACAACATGGAAGATCCCCCCATCGTGGATACCGGGGACTCTCCCGGCCGCATGGACCCGGCCCTTGATACCATCATCCCGGACAGCCCCAACCAGGGCTATGATATGAAAAACGTGATTGCCTCCATTGTTGACAACGGGGAGTACTTTGAGCCCCATGAATATTTTGCAAAGAATATCCTTATCTGCTTTGCACGGCTCAACGGCCGCACCATCGGCATCATCGCCAACCAGCCCAATGTCATGGCCGGCTGCCTGGATATTGACGCCTCGGACAAGGCCACCCGGTTTATCCGGTTCTGTGACGCCTTTAATATTCCCATGCTCACCATTGCCGACGTTCCCGGGTACCTGCCCGGTTCCAACCAGGAGTGGGGCGGTATCATCCGCCACGGGGCCAAACTGCTCTGGTGCTACTCCGAAGCCACCGTGCCCAAGCTCCTGCTCATCACCCGGAAGGATTACGGCGGATCTTACCTTGCCATGTGCTCCAAGCACCTGGGGGCGGATATGGCCTTTGCCTGGCCCTCCGCTGAGATCGCCGTAATGGGCGCCGAGGGGGCGGCAAATATCATCCATGCCCGTGAGATAAAGGCAGCGGAAGATCCCGCGACCACCCGCAAGGAGAAGATTTCCGAATACAACGAGCTTTTTTCCAATCCCTATTGCGCGGCCGCCAGGGGGTATGTGGATTCGGTCATTGTACCGTCTGAAACCCGCCCCCGTCTGATTGACGCCCTGGAAGCCCTGTCCACCAAGCGTGAACTGCGCCCGGCCAAGAAACACGGAAATATCCCGGTTTAACCTCAGGAGAATTTACTTATGGATAACAAGAAACTGGCTGCGGCCATGGCGGCCGTATACATGTATATCAGAACCGGGGAAGAGGCGGCTGCCGCTTCAATGCCTGCCCCCGCCGATCCTGTTCCCGAGCCTGCCGGGCCGCAACCCGTGGCCAATATCAATGTCTGGGGGCTTGCCGGCCGCCAGGCCATTATGAATGCCGGCAATATGATGCAGCTTAGAATGTTTAAATAAAGACAAAAAAATAGTTTATATAAGAGAGGACACTATGAGCGAACACAACGAAGTAAAAATGGTTGAGATGAACTACGCCGCAGACCGTCCCAAGGCGGCCAATCCCCTGAAAATCGAAGACCTGTCACTGAGGGACGGGCACCAGTCCCTGTTTGCCACCCGGGGCCGCACCGAGGACATGATCCCCGTGGCCGAGCAGATGGATGAAGTCGGGTTCTGGGCCGTGGAAGTCTGGGGCGGCGCCACCTTTGATACCATGCACAGGTTCCTGGGGGAAGATCCCTGGGAGCGGCTGCGGACCCTGAAACGCTATTTCAAAAAGACCCCCTTTTCCATGCTGCTTCGGGGCCAGAACCTGGTGGGCTACCGGAACTATGCCGATGATGTGGCCAAGCTTTTTGTGAAAAAGACCGTGGACAACGGCCTGGAAGTATTCAGAACCTTTGACGCCCTCAACGATTACCGGAACTTTGAGACCGTGGTGCCCGTGATCAAGGAATGCGGCGCCCATTTCCAGGGCTGCATCTGTTATACTCTGACAGAACCCCGCCTGGGCGGAGATGTATACAACCTGGAATACTACGTGAAAAAAGCCCAGGAACTTGAGGCCATGGGCGCCGACTCCATCTGCATCAAGGATATGGCCGGCCTCATGTCCCCCTACGATGCCTATGACCTGGTCAAGGCCCTGAAGGCCAAGGTAAAACCCCTGATCCACCTGCACTCCCATTTTACCTCCGGCATGTCTCCCATGACCCATTTCAAGGCCGTGGAAGCCGGTGTTGATATCATTGATACCTGCATGAGCCCCTATGCCTACAGGACCTCCCATGCCGCCCTGGAACCCCTGGTCATGAGCCTCCTGGGAACCAACCGGGATACCGGCTTTGACATCAAGCGCCTGGCTGCCATCAACGACACCCTGGAAAAGGATGTCATGCCCAAATACAAACACCTGTTGGACGACACCAAGGTTTCAATGATCGATATCAACGTGCTGCTGCACCAGACCCCGGGCGGCATGCTCTCCAACCTGGTGAATCAGCTCCGTGAAATGGACGCCCTCGATAAGATCGACGCGGTTTACAAGGAGCTGCCCCGGGTCAGAAAGGAACTGGGCCAGATTCCCCTGGTCACCCCCACCAGCCAGATCGTGGGCACCCAGACCGTGAACAACGTGCTCTTTGACACGGATGACGAGCGGTACAAGATGATCACCGCCCAGGTAAAGGATCTGTGTTACGGCCTTTACGGCAAAACCAGCGTACCCATTGATGCGGACGTTCAGAAAAAAGCCCTCAAGGGATATGACCGCGGAGAGGAACCCATCACCTGCCGTCCGGCCGAAGTGCTTGAACCTGAACTGGAAAAGGCCAGGGAACAGATCGGCGATCTGGCCATGGATGATGAGGACCTGGTCCTTTACACCCTCTTTCCTGTCACCGGCAAGAAATATCTCATGCAAAAATACGGCAAGGAACAGGTGCCTGATTCCCTTAGACCCATCACCCTGGACGATGTAAAAAAACAGGATGAGATCATTAAAAAGGCCAAGGCCGGCAAACTCATTGAGCCTCAGGGTGATATGCCTGAAAAAAGCGAGTTTGCCCGGACCTTCAACGTCTTTGTCGAAGGGGAATACTTTGAGGTCGGTGTTGATGAGGTGGGCGGATCTCCTGTGATTACCTATGCCGCTCTGGCCGCTGAAGTGCCTGCCGCACCGGCAGCGCCGGCAGCACCAGTGGCGCCTGCGCCTCCAGCAGCGCCTGCCGCCCCTGCTGCGCCTGCCGCACCGGCTCCGGCGCCTAAAGCAGAGGCCCCTAAACCTGCCCCTGCCGCAGCATCCGGTGCAGGCACCCCGGTGAAAGCCCCCATGCCCGGCATGGTCATCAAATATGAAAAGAATGTGGGCGATACGGTGAACGAAGGCGATACCGTTGTGGTCATTGAAGCCATGAAAATGGAAAACGCCCTGCCGGCAACGGCCAGCGGCAAAATTACCGCCATCAATTTCAGCTCCGGCGATTCCGTTGCCAAGGACGATGTCCTTGCAACCATAGAATAATCGACGTCCTGAAAATTAAATAATTACACAAGAACAGGGGGACGGATTTGACATCCATCCCCCTGTGCTTACTTTGGTAAACTGAACATGCGGATTACCAAAAGGAGAGTTGAAGAATGGCGTTTGAAACCAAAGAAGAACTTCTGGAAAAATATATTAAAATGGAAAAGCCGGTCTGCCCCGACTGCAATCAGGAGATGACCCTCTGGGAAGTCCCTCCCATCAATTTTTCCGATGGATTGGGATGGCAGACCCCCTATCTGTTTGTCTGCTTTAACGATGAGTGTTCATCCTATAAAGGGGGCTGGGAACATCTCATGGATACCATGGAAGCACCTGCTTCCTACCGGTGTTATTGTGAGCCCGGCGCCAAAAATTTTGAATACATGCCTGTTTTCAGTCCCATCGGTGCCACCGGGTCCAAGCTGGATGATGCGGCACTGATTCAGCAGGAAGCGCAGAAAGAGCTGATGAAACAGACCTTTTCTCTGCTCACGGATTATTATATAAACAAGGACTGGGACGAGATTCTCAAGATCTGCCTGGATCCAAATATCCCGCCCAAGGCTCGGCTCAAGGCGGTTGATATGGTCGGCGAACTTGGCGGGCCCGAGGCCACAGAGAACCTGCTCAACCATAATTTCCCCACACCGGTTCTCAAAGAGGCGGTGGCAAAGGCGGTTGACCAGCTCCATGAGCGCCACTTTACACGGGAATGTCCCTATTGCGCCGAAATCATCAAAAAACGGGCAAAGGTCTGCAAGCACTGCAATAAAGAGGTCAGCAGGGCTTAATTACCCGGGCCCAATATGCTAACGCATAAAAGCTGTTGAAGGGCCTCAGCGGCAAATTTAATTTGCCGCTGAGGCCTTTTTTATTATTTATTGATTTTTTCGAGGTTGAAGGAACGGTAGATAATCATTTCTCCTTCCCGTTTGGCCGGAGCCAGAGGGGTGTTTTCGGTGGCGTTCAATAGTTGTTCTGCGGCCTGCCTTGAGGGAATGGCATCAAGGCCAGTCCCCCTGGTCTCGCCGGTGACGGTATCCATGACAACCGCATCTCTGCCGTCCGTGGAAACGGCAAGGGGGACAAGGTATTTCTCCACCAGCCGGGCACCGGCCAAAATTTCCCTCTCATAGGAGCCGATGGAGCCGGCAACGCAGGTTGCGGCCATGACGGGACGGTTATCCACCGATACAATCAGGTCTATAACCGAATGGTAGTCTTCGCCTTTGAATTTAACCGTCAGGGGGACATCCACCCGGACCTCTTCTTTGGCAAACCCCTTGGCTTCCACTAAAAATTTTTCAAAAATCTGGCGGCTGGCTTCTGCGCCCACATTGTCGATTTCGCGTCCGGTGATGTAGTCGGTGATCTGGTCAAGCATAATATTTTCTCTTTTATTCAGCGGTCTGTTGTAATCAGGCTTTTTCCTGTCATCTCGGCGGGCTGGTCCAGTCCAGTGGCTTTGAGGATGGTGGGGGCGATGTCTCCGAGCCGGCCGTCCCTGATGCCGCTGTTCTTGAACCGGTGTCCTGCCAGGATAAATCTGACCTGGTTCAGGGTATGGGCGGTGTGCGGAGAGCCGTCCGGGGCCAGCATCTGTTCCGAGTTGCCGTGGTCTGCGGTGATAAAGGCGGTGCCGCCGGTCTTCCAGATGGCGTTTACCACCTGTTCAACGCACCTGTCCACGGTTTCGCAGGCCCTGACAGCCGCGTCGAAAATGCCGGTATGGCCCACCATGTCCATGTTGGCAAAGTTGAGTACAATGAATTGAAACCTGCCGGATTCAATTTGTTCGCAGGCGGCGGCGGCGACGGATTCGGCGCTCATCTCAGGTTTTTCATCGTAGGTGGCCACATCCCTGGGTGAGGGAATGAGAATCCGTTCTTCCCCTTCGAAAACAGCCTCATCGCCTCCGTTGAAAAAATAGGTGACATGGGCGTATTTTTCAGTCTCTGCAATGCGCAGCTGGGGAATGCCATTTCGGCTGAGCACTTCCCCGAGGATATTATCCAGGTGCTGTGGGCCAAAGGCCGCAGGCAGGCCGAAGGTCGCATCGTATTGAGTCATACCGACAAAGGCGGAGAGGGCCAATGGTATTCCCCGGTTGAATCCCTTAAATTCCGTTTCGGTAAAGGCCCGGGTGATCTCCTTGGCCCGGTCGGCCCGGAAGTTGAAGAAGACCATCACATCCTGATCCCGGATAACACCCTGTTCCCCTTGCCCCAGGAATACCGGTTTGATAAATTCATCGGTTTCCCCCCTGTCGTAGGCGGCCTGCATGGCGGCTTCAGCCGTCAGGCCTTCCTGGGTATGCCCGGTTCCCCGGGTGTACAGGTCATAGGCTTTCTGGACCCTGTCCCAGCGGGTGTCCCTGTCCATGGCCCAGTACCGCCCCGTGAGTGTGGCGATGGTGCCCAGGCCGAGGGCCTTGATTTTATCCTGAAGCTGCCGGATAAAGGTGATGCCAGAGGTGGGGGAGGTATCCCGGCCGTCCATGATGGGATGGATATAGAGCGTTTTTACCCCCTGGGCCTTGGCCATTTCCAAAAGGGCAAAAAGATGGGTGATGTGGGAATGGACACCGCCGTCGGAAAGCAGGCCCATGAGATGGAGGGCCGAGTCCCGGGACACGGCGGCTTCCATGGCTCCCTTCAGTTCCGGGTTGTCAAAGAAGTGCTTGTCTTCAATGGCTGTATTGATCCGGACGAAGTCCTGGGGCACCATGCGCCCGGCACCGATGTTCATATGGCCCACTTCGGAATTCCCCATGGTCCCGGGAGGCAGGCCCACATCCGGGCCGGAACAGTTCAGGCGGCAATGGGGGAAATCGGCTGCCAGCCGGTCCAGAGAAGGGGTCTGGGCGGCTGCCACTGCATTGCCTTTATCGGAAGGATTGATCCCCCATCCGTCCAGGATCATGAGTATATTGACCGGGGAGGGGTTAGAAGTCATCGTCGTCCTCGTCATCTTCTTCGGGGGCCAGGGGGCCGAATTCTTCCAAATCCACCCTGGGGGCATCGCTCCACAGGCCTTCAAGGTCATAAAAATCCTTTGCCCCGGACTCGAAGACATGGACAATGATATGGCCGTAGTCCAGCAGGGCCCATTCCCCCTCTTTTACCCCTTCAGCCCCCAGGGCTTTTATCTTATTGCCCTTCAGGGTTTTTATCATATGTTCGGCCAGGGAGGTGACCTGGCGCCGGGAACCGGCTTCCACCACCACCACCATATCCGTGTAGGAGGTGAGGTCCTCTACGTGGAGGGCGGTGACGCTTTTGGGTTTTCTGCCGAAGATGGCTTCAATATAGGGGCGGTATTCCTGGGTCAGGGATGTCATCTGTATAAATCCTTTGTTCTGATGAGTGTCTCTACATGTTCCGGGACCAGTCCCGTGATGGACTCTCCCCGCTTAACCCGGTTCCGGATCTGGGTGGAGGAAATATCGATCCTGGGTACGTTGCAGATGCGGATGGGTTTTAAAAAATCATGAATAAAAATATTGTCTTCTTCTAACTTGTAGCCTTTTGAAATCCGTTCGTCAATATAGGAGGCAAACGGTGCGACATCTCTTTTCTCCCCCCTGATCATGACAATGATGGGAACGGTTTTGAAAATTTTGTCATTCTGTTTCCAGGTGGTGATGTCGAAAAAGGCATCGGAGCCCATGAGAAGGTGAAACCTGATCTCCTTGCCCCATGCCTTTTGGAATTCGTGTATGGTGTCAATGGTAAATGACGGACCCCGTCGGTGCAACTCAATATCGGAGGCAAAAAATCCCTGCCGCGGTGCTGCCGCCTCTGTCACCATTTTCATCCGGTCCCGGGCCGGAGCCAGGCCGGCCTGGGATTTATGGGGCGGGACAGAGGAGGGATAGAGGAAAATTCTGTCCAGGCCGCAATGGTCTTTTACATACTGGGCAATGTCAAGATGACCATTGTGAAGCGGATTGAATGTCCCTCCAAAAAGTCCTGCATCCATGGCCGGCCTAATCTTGTATTGTTTTTTTATCTTCGGTTTGGCTGTTCGCCTGTTCTTTGAGCAGCTTTTTAGCCAGTATTCTGACCAATTGTCTTACCCCTTCGCCGGTGGCGGCCGAGATGGTCAGGATCTTGCGGTCGGGCAGGGCGGCCTTGAAGGCCTGGACCCGGTTGTCCGTTCCGGTGAGGTCTATCTTGTTCAGGACCAGAATCTGGGTCTTGCCGGCCAGGCTGTCGGAGTACATGGACAATTCATTGTTGATGAGGGTATAGGCAACCAGGGGATCTTCGGGGTCAATTCCCCCTGCGTCGATGAGATGGACCAGGATACCGGTCCGTTCAATGTGCTTAAGGAATTTGATCCCCAGCCCGATTCCCTCGTGGGCACCCTCAATAAGCCCCGGAATGTCGGCCACCGCAAAGGGTTCGCCGAATGGGGCTTCCACCATGCCGATGGTGGGGGTGAGTGTGGTGAAGGGATAGTCGGCGATTTTGGGCCGTGCGGCGGACATGGCGGAAATCAATGTGGATTTGCCGGCATTGGGCAGGCCCACAAGGCCGACATCCGCCAGCAGTTTAAGCTCCAGGCGGATCTTCAGTTCTTCTCCGGGAAGGCCGGGTTGGGAATACCGCGGCGCCCGGTTGGTGGCACTGGCGAACCGTTTGTTTCCACGGCCTCCCATGCCGCCCCGGGCAATGATGAACTCGCTGTCGATATCGGTGAGATCTACAAGGGAATCCCCGGTTTCTGCATTGGATACAAGGGTTCCCTGGGGAAGTTCAAGATAGCAGTGAGCGCCGTTTCTGCCGTGTTTCTGGCGGCCGAGGCCGGGTGCTCCGTTCTTGGCCTTATGGAGCTTTTGGCGGCGATACTCAAACAGGGTACGCATTCCCGGGTCTACCCGGAGAATGACGTTCCCCCCATCGCCGCCATCTCCTCCATCAGGTCCGCCTTTTTCAATGAACCGCTCCCTGCGGAAGCTGGTACATCCGGCACCGCCGTCCCCGGACTTGATGGTGACAATTGCTTCATCTACAAATTTCACGCTTCATAAACGCTGACTTTTTTTCTGTCGCGGCCTTTTCTTTCAAAAGTAACGACACCATCCATTTTGGCAAAAATGGTATAGTCTTTGCCCATACCCACATTGTTGCCCGGATGGATCTTGGTACCGCACTGTCTGATGATGATGTTGCCGGCGGTGACTTTTTCTCCGCCGAATTTTTTAACACCGCGCCGCTGCGCGTTTGAATCCCGACCGTTCTTGGAACTGCCTGCTGCTTTCTTATGTGACATGTCTTACTCTCTTTATATCTTTTTAGGTTAAACCTTAATAATGCCTTTAAAAGACCTTATGCTGAAATGGAAGCGATCTTGATTTCAGTATAATGCTGTCTGTGGCCTCTCATCTTCCGGTAACCTTTGCGCCGTTTGTATTTGAAAACCAGTTGTTTTTTACCCTTGCCCTGCTCGATGATGTGGGCCTTTACTACTGCATTTTCAACCTGGGGGGCGCCCAGGGTAACGGTTTCTCCGTCGGAGTACATGAGGATGTCGTTGAATTCAATCTCAGACCCTTCGGATCCTTCCAGCTTCTCAACTCTCAGTACCTGGTCTTCATGAACCTTGTATTGTTTTCCGCCGGTTCTGATTACTGCGTACATGTTTAAACTCTCCTTTATTATCTCAATACTTTTTATCAAGTCTAAAAAACTCTGAATTCTATAATTATATCTTTAATTTGTCAATATTTTTTTAGTTTGTGGAGAAGAGACGGAAAGGTAAATACATCTTTTCAGGGGATTTGTCCATACCTGGTGCAAAAATGGCCCGGAAAATACCGTCTTGACTTCATCCGGCAGGTAAAATAGACTTTCGACAGAAAGCCAACCGTTGTCAATCCCCACGGAGGTCCCATGAAACAATTCAGTGCCGTTTTGGCAAGCATTTTTGTACCTGTCGTTATCCTTGCATCCGGGAGCCTGATTGTTACGGGGTGTCTCAGATATGCGGCCGAGCACCCTGAAAAATCCCATGAACAATTTCTTAAAGACAAGGCCTATTGTGAAAATCAGGCCAGGGAATATGCCCGACTGGTCAGGGACCAGGCCGATTATGTCGATGAAGTGAACCATGCCCGGCAGTGCATGAAAGGACTGGGCTATAAATACCGGTTCCGTTTGAGCGGGTGGGGGAGTTCGGCCCAGGAAACTCCAAAATCTGAATAGCGTTCAAAAAGAATAATTCCGTGAAGAAAAAGACGATTGATATAGGCCCGCAAACAGACATCGGGTTTGTGGCGAAATGCGTATCCCAATTTATTGATCAGGGCGTCGCCATGGTCAACTGGCAGGTGAAAGGCGGCGGGTTGCCCAGAGAACTGCTCTGGAGGGCCTCAAAACTTGGGCTCTGGAACCATGTGTCCGGCAGCGGACTGTTTGATCCGGATATGCCGGACAGGGACTGGATTGCCAATAATCCCAATATTGTTCATTCCTTTAAAAATGAAGGTGCCGAATCACACCATGTTTCGACGGCTGCACCGGCCGAATTGTTCAGCTATAATACGCTGCCCCGGGTACCGGGGAGGGCATTGTGGCGGGACGCACAGACTCCCGGGCAGTTGCTGGATCTGGTGGCCGCCCATGGCAAGGAGAAATTACTGCGCCTGCGCAAGGACAGGGAGACCGGCGAGATATGGGAAACCGGCACCCGGCTTGAGTATTTTTTCAAGCGCCCTGAAGAGATCCCGCCCCGGCTCATGGAAACGCTGGTCGCCATGGTGGATGCCGGCGGTTCCGTGGACATTACCCATGTCCGGGCCAATTTGGAACGGGCCTACCTCATCGGTTATGCGGTTGAAAAGGGAATTATTGCAGGCAACTCAAGCCTGAAGCACCCCCGGCAGGTATTCATCGACCGGTTAAAAAAAATGACGGGAATTGATTTCTCCCAATGTGTGGAGCGGGGATACACCTCGGTGCGTCCGGAGTACCGGGCCATGGGCATCGGGGCAAAACTCCTGGAGGGACTCACCGCAAGGGCAACAGATGTCAGGGTCTTTTCCATTATTTCCGAAGACAATCTGGCCACCCAGAAGATCGCCATCCGGAACAACACCCGGAAGATTACCACGTATCTCAGCGACAAGCTGGGAAAAGAGATGGGGGTCTGGATGCCCGAGCACATGGTTCCGGCAGATTGGATTCAGGGGCCGGGGGCCGGGTCCATGAAGGAGCCTGGGTCGTGAACATCGGCATCATGACCGTGAACGGCTTTGACTTCCACCCCAATATGAGGTTCAAGGAAGAGGCCGCTAAACTTGGGCACAGGATTCAGCTCATAGATCCCTACGGCATGGGCTGCGTTTTGAACCGTGCCGGCGCCAGTGTGTTTATGGGGGATAAGGCCGGGCTTCCGGATTTGGTTATGCCCAGGCAGGGGGCACCCATGGGCGAATACGGATTTGTGCTGCTGAGGCATTTTACGGCCATGGATATTCCCCTGGTGAACGGTATTAAAGGGGTGGCCATCGCCAGGAACCAGTTTATCAGCCTTCAGCAGCTCTCCCTGGCAGGGCTTCAGGTGCTGGATTGCGTTTTTGTCAATTGCAGGGATAATTTTTTTGCTGCAGTGGAACGGCTGGGGGGCTTCCCCGTTGTGGCCAAGCAGGTGGACGGTATGGGCGGGGAGGGCGTGGCCAAACTTGAGACGGATGAGGCGGCCCTGGCCTATCTGGACGCCCATTTTACCCCCCGGAAAGGGCTGGTGGTTCAGGCGTTTTTGCCCCCCAAGGGACGGACGGATATCCGTGCCCTGGTCATTGGCGGCAGGGTGGCCGGTGCCATGGCCCTGACCCCGGCGCCGGGGCAGTTCAAGGCCAATGTCCACCAGCAGGGCCGTGCCAGGGCCATGGAACTGGCCGGTGAATTAAAGCAGATGGCGGTGTCCGCTGCACGGGCCTGTTGCCTTGAGGTGGCCGGGGTGGACATGATGGTATTGCCCGGGAGGGAACCCGTTATCGGCGAAGTCAACTATTCCCCGGGATTCAGGGGGCTGGAGTCGGCCACGGGCCTGAACATCGCCGGGATGATTCTGGATCATGCCCTTTCTTTTGCAGATAAACCAGCCGGAAAGGAGGGGGGATGAAACTTTTAGATTTTGAATTGGCCGCGGAGGCCGGGGCACTTACCGCATCAGTGCATGTGGTGTTTGAGGACTCGGAACGGCCGGATAAAACCCTGTTTATCAGAACCACGACTGAATATGCCGGCGGGTTTACGGCAAACCCCGATGCCTTCCTGGTGGGCTGCCTGCTGCCGGCCCTCCACCTGGGCGAAAAACGGATCTTTGTGGAAGGGGAGGTCTGCCCCTTTTTAAAGGAGGGTATCGGCGTGGCCATGAACATTCTTTCCCACTGGACCGGCGGCCGGTATGCCCCCATCCCGGTGGAGGCCGGGACCCGGTCGGCAGTGTCCGCCCCGGACGCCCCCAGGGCCGGCATGGTCATGTCCGGCGGCATGGATTCCCTGGCCGCGTTGAGGCTCAACCGGCTGAATTATCCCACGGGTCATCCCGCCTATGTGAAAGATTCCTTTTTTCTCCATGGTTTTGATATCGGCGGGGTGGTGGCACGGGGCGCCAAATACCATGTATTTGACCGGGCCATCAAGGCCATTACTAAGATCACCGATGATGCCGGCACCGCATTGATCCCGGTATATACCAACATCCGCCATCTCTGCGATGAGCGGGAGCTTTGGCTGGATTCCTTTTTCGGGGCGGTGCTGGCGGCCATGGCCCATTCCTTTGCCAGCCGCATCAGCCTCATGTTCATCGGCTCTTCCTATGACATCCCCAATCTGCATCCCTGCGGCTCCCATCCCCTGCTGGACCCGGAGTATTCCTCCTACGGTCTGCGCATTCGCCACAGGGACTATGAATTGTCCCGGCTGGAAAAGATAAAGATTGTGTCAAAATGGGATGCGGCTTTCCAGAATTTCAGGGTCTGCCTGGCCAATGTACCGGACCTTCTCAACTGCGGGAAATGCGAAAAATGCGTGCGTACCATGACCGAACTCACCGCCCTGGGGCTTCTGGATAGAACCCGTGCCTTTGCCGCTGACGATGTCCGGCCCGAGGATATTTCACAGTACGATATCACCATCCGGGAACGGCCGCCGTTTTACCGGCCCATGGTGCCCTTGCTCCGGGAGCGGGGGCGGGATGATTTGGCAGATACCATTGAGCGGAAGCTGAAAAAGGCGGAATGACCGCGTCGGACATCGGGGGCCGCCCTCAAAGTCCATAGTCGGGCAGGCGGTATCCTAATTTGTTTACGTCGATTGGAATTTGCCGTGGAGAAAGCGGATACGCTGACTCAATACCGAGCATATCTGCAGTGATATTCTGGGGAATTCCATGGCGGTTTCTTTGAACTCCTGCTTGTGGAGAATGAGGAATCGGCTGGGCTCTGTGGTCCGAATGGTGGCGGACCTCGGGGCATCATCTATAAGGGCCATTTCACCGAAGGCGCCGCCTGCGCTGATATGGTCCAATACCACCTCTTCACCGTGGTCCAGTTCCTTGATCACTTCCACCCTGCCGTCGATGATCAAAAATACGGTTTCTCCCATCTCGTTCTGGCGGATTACGGTTGCCTCTTCAGGATAATCCAGTTCTTTTGTCTCTGCTGCAATGGCGGCAAGCTCGGCTGCGCTGAGGCCGGAAAATATCTCAATCTCCTTGAGAAGCAGGATTTTTTCGCCCATGGAGATTTCAGTGGATTTCACCCGTTTCCCGTGTTTTTCTCTTTTTTCAGATTGATCTTGCACCATTTCAAGTTCCTTTAAAATCCTAGTGTCGGCCCGGGTGGCAAGGGATGCCGCCATGGTGCGGATATCCATGATGTCCCGGGTTTCTCCGATGATGTCCAGGGCCATGACCACATCCACCCAGTCCTCCGAGGCCAGCAGGGCGGCCAGGGCCTTTTTCCCGGCCGGATCAAGGGCCGGCAGTTTGACCTGATTTCTGCCTTCATTGAGGGCGGATTCGGCTGTGGGGCTTTCCAGCAGGGGGACCATGGCGTTGAAGGTTTTGCGGTCCAGCACGTCGCTGAGCAGCTCAATGGCATTGGCCCGCTGCCGGGTGTCCGGGGAGAAAATCCCCCGCCAGGCGGTTTTCATCCGCCCGCTTTTATCCTGGATGGCCAGGACCCGGATGATGTTTTCCAGGATGAGCTCTTTTTTCTGGTTCAGGTGTTCAACGGCCAGGCGCCGCACCGGGGTGCCGGGCAGGGCACGGATATTTTCCCCCATGGCCAGGCAGGCATAGCTTCGGGCGATCTGTTCCTTGGCAAAGACAATGATGTCAAAGCCTTTGATATCCATCTGTTCCAGCAGTTCGAACAGCCCGCGCCGGATCCGGGTGCCGGGCAGGGCGAGGCATTCCACCAGCACCCGGTTGTTCTGGTATTCCGCATTTTTGATTTTTTCCTTGGCAAATTCATGGATCTCTTCTGAGATGTCCCCCAGCATCAGGGCGGCCTGTTTCAGAGCGCTGTCATTGTCGATTATCAGTGCATCCAGGGCCGCCTGTCGGACCTCTTTGAGGTCATGGGAGAGATAGGAAAAGATGACCGTATTCAGTTCCCTGGCCCCTAATCTTGAGAGCGCAATGATGATATCGGGGATAATGGGGTCAATCTCTTTTTCCGAAAGAATCGCCAGAAGGGTGTCGATGTATTCATGTTTCCGGCTTAACCCCGCAGCGATAATGCCCGACTGCCTTAGATTTATCTCCTTTGAGGCCAGCCATTGGCGGATCACCGGTATCTGTTTTTCATGGTTCTGGAAGTAAAGGCAGCCCATGGCAAAGCCCCGGACCACCGGATGGCTGCTTTCAATATAGGGGGTGAGGTCTTTTCCCCTGACGGCAAGGAATCCTTCCCGGCTTACCAGTTTCAGGATGGCAATGGTGGTCTCCGGCCGGTGGGGATTCAGAAATCTGATCAGGGATTTTACCGCCCTGGGCCGGGCGTTTTCGGAAATCATTTTGATCAGGGCCACCTGGGTAGCCTCGTCCTGCCCTTCCAGGTTGTTCAGGATGTGGTGGTCAAGTTTCTCCTGGGAAAAGTTGCTCAGAAGTTTCCCGTACCAGATGGCATCCTTTCCCCGGGCGGCCAGGAAGGATTTTTCCAGGTCTTCCAATACCTTCCCCTGGTTGAAGATCTGGCCCAGTTCTTTAACGGAAAAGCTTTTAATATCTAAAAGATTGTTGGAAATCAGATCCTTGAGAATCGTTGAATATTTTGCCTTGAGTACAATGGGGGCTGCCAGCCAGGCCAGAACAAAGGGCAGGGCCACCAGGGTCAGGTATTTGGGGTGAAACAGGTTCTCCGAGACCAGGATCAGGGTGGATCCGGTAAACAGGGCGATTCTCACCACGGTGCCCCGCAGGAAGGGGCGGATCATATTTCTGTAGGATTCGGGGAACAGGCCGATGATAATCCCGTTGGCCGGTACATTGATGGTGGTGCGGATGATGTTGGTGGACATCCGGGCGTACATGGCGGAAAACACATCAAACCGGAGAAGAAAGGCGGAAAATGCAATCATATAATTAAAGGGGTGGAACATCAGGGCCACGGGCAGCCCCCACCTGCCGTAGATCCGGCCCACAAAGAGCAGGATAAAGAGGCTGATCATGTTAAGTCCGCCCCTGAAATACCCGAAAAATTCAATCATGGCCGATTCCGATGCAAACTGGTCGTCAATGGCGTAATTGAACTGGTAATTCATGATGGGGACCACCACATTGGGCATAAAGGTGAGGACCAGGACGATTTTCATGAGAGCTGATTTTTTGACCAGGGGATATACCTCCCGGATTTCCGCTGCCATGGATTTTTTCTTTTTGGCGCCCTTGCCGGTTTTTTCCGGATAAATCAGGGCGGAATAACTCCTGCCCATGGCCTGGACGATGGCGGCCCCGGTAAATGTTGTTAAAAGATAGAGGTAGAGCAGGTTGTCCAGATTGAACCACTTGGCAAACCAGGGCGTGCACACGGAGCCCAGGATCATTCCCACCACCCCGCCGGCGGTGAGCAGGGGAAAGAGGCGTTTGGACTGCCGGGTGTTGAAAAGGTCATTGCACATATTCCAGAAAAGCATGGCCTGGAGCAGTTCAAACTGGCTTTTAAGCATAAAAAGCAGGGGGTAAAGCACTTCAAATCCATAAGGGATAAGCAGGCGGATGGCGGTGATAATAAGGCCCGATGCCAGAAATATGTAAGTGAGAAGCCTGGCACCGGAGATACGGTTGAGTCCGGCCGTCAGAAATCCCGTGATAAAGAGAGTGGCCACGGCATTGACCATGCTGACTACGGGCATGAACTCCACACCGTAGCGTTTGAGGAATGCGGTTTCTGCGTAATTGTTCAGGATGATGCCCGAGCTTCGGACAATGAAGAGCAGTGCCATGGTCCACAGCAGCAGGCTGATCTCTTCTTCATATACTTTTAAAAGGTCCAGAAGCCGTCTGCGCATTAATCCGCCTCAAGTACCAGTCTGAATCCAGTTGTCTTGAACTTGGCTGCGGGATGGGCGTAGGTGCGGTTGGCGCTTCGCAGATAGGAGGCGTGCTTGTACCAACTGCCCCCCCGCCGTACGCGGGAATTTGAATCCGCTGCCGAATATGTGTCTGAGACAGGGCCTGCCATGTAATCCCGGTAGGGATCGGCACACCACTCCCATGCATTGCCGTGCATGTCGTAAAACCCCCATGGATTCGGGGGGAAGGATTTCACCGGGGCCGGCGAATCCGGTGTAATGTCCATGGTCTTGTAAAACGGGGTGCAGCTGTTGTTCTTTTTGACGTTGTTGCCGTACATGGCCTTGGAACAATCAATGGTGTCGCCCCAGCTGTAGGCGGTTTGTGAACCGGCCCGGCAGGCATATTCCCATTCGGCTTCGGTGGGGAGGCGATGTTTTTGTCCTGTTTTCAGGGTTATTTTTTTAATATATTTGATGCAGTCATACCAGGAAACCCGGGTCACGGGCATATCCTCCCCGCTTTTCCGTTTGCCGATCCAGGGGGTGCCCATGACGGCCCGCCACTGTTTGACGGTCACTTCCGTTTCCTGGAGGTAAAAGGCCGAAGGAATGGTCACCTCGTGTAGGATTTCATCCCTGTCCCGGAGCGGCTCCGTAATGGGGCTGCCCATGATGAAACTGCCCGGTTCCACCCGGATAAAGGTCATGCCCATATCGTTGGAAATCCTGTTTTCACCGGCAGCGGCCGGTTGGGGCGCCGGCATCAGGCACCATAGGCAGACTGCTGCAATGCCTAAAACAATCCCCTTTAAATTGATGCAATACATATGTCCCGCCATGGTTTATCCTTAAACAACTGAGGGTGTCTGGATATCCAATTACAATTCATCGGTATTGTCAAGCATGTCTTTTTTCAAGGGCTGCAGGGCTCAGCAGGCCCGCATTTCAATGATATTGCCGGTCTGGGCTGCGGCCAGGTCCACCCCCACCCTCAGGGCCTTGAGTCCGCTGACATCGGGCATGTCGTCCAGTTCCAGCAGTTCCATGTCATTGCGGAGGTTGCCCAGGGTGGTGAGAAAGTCAATGTGGCGCCGGATCTGCTTTCCCTCCTCCGGCGTGCTGTATACCACGGCAATCCGGCCGGGCTGGGTGAGGCGTTCTCCCGTCCCCTTGACAAGGGCCTTGTCCAGGCGGGATTTGATGATTTCCTGCCGGACATCGTAGGCCCCGTCCACATCGAACCGCTTTTCATCGAATCGGAACCGGATGGACAGGGGGGAGTGGTTGACAAGGATGAGATGGCAGGTATCCAGGGCCACCTTTAGATCCGGCTTGAGCTGCTCGGTCCGCCAGGCCAGGCCGCAGGCCAGCATGATCTGCCACAGGGTCATATCCTGGATGTGGAAGGGGGCCAGGCGGCCGCTTTTATTCATGGAAGCCCCGATATACATCATATAGTCGACCCCGTCGGTCTGCCGTTTTTCAAAATAATGGGGGAAGTTCTGCTGGACCTGTCCGTCTTCCCGGTCAAGAAAGGCTGACAGAACCTGATTGACTTTGAATACGCTTTCTTCATAATCCCTGCGTTTGTCGTAGATCATCCCGGCGGCGGGATCCAGCGCCTTCTTATAGGCGGCAATTGCCCGGTCCACCTCGGGACCCAGGGTGCCCAGTTCGTCAAAGGAGGGAAAAATTTCCCGGTTGAGCAGCCCGTATACGGCGCTTTCGTCACCCGAGGTGATGCCCTTTGAAATTCGGTCCAGAAGGGTTTGAATCAGGAATTTATATTCCTTGAGAATGGGCCAGGTCCGCAATTGTTCACCGGCTTTCATTATGTCCAGGGCCAGGCCGAGCTGGCGGGTAAGATCCTGTTGTATGCCCTTGTTTCTGGCCAGGGATGATCCGCGGATATCCGACTGTCCGTAAAAGGGGATGACATCCTTGAATATGATGGGTTCCATTTCCGAGGCGGTGTCACCCAGGCGGAGCCGTTCCATATGGCTGAGGGCCGCCTGCTCAAACCGCCACTCCACGGAGGGATGGACCGCCGTGCATTTTTCCTTGATAATGGACTGGACCTGCTTATCCATCTCGTCAAGCCCCCGTTTAAGGGCCACTGAAAATATGGGCGCCACCTGTTTCAGAAGAACCGCATCCGTGGGATCCAGGTCATTGGGGGTTGCCGAATAGACTTCCAGGATGCCTATGGGCTCTCCCTGGTAGGTCAGGGGGGCGATGAGCATGGCGCGGATGCCTGCGGCAAGGGCCTGTTCCTCCGATGTCAGGATATTTTTTCTTTTGGCCAGGTCCCCGATTCTCATCACCTTGTCGCCCAGGGCCGCCTCCATCCAGATGGAACCTTCAAGGTCGGCCAGGCTGATGTGTTCGGAATTGGAAAATAGGCAGTCAATGGTGGGGCTGCAGTCATTTTTGATGATCATCACCTGTTCGCCCCGCACCGCACCGATGCCCATGGCCAGTTGGGGCTTCTGGAACAGGGTCTGCAGCCGTTTCTCCAGAAGGCTGATGCCGGCGGAGGAAAAAATGGACTGCTGGTCGATGAGATCCCTTTCCAGGGCGGAGATAACCTGGGATTCCGTCACATCCATGGCACGGACCAGGGTGAATCCGGTAAATTCGTATTGGGTGAGATCGATGTATTCTTTGAGTACGCCGATGTCGGTGATATGATCCTGAATCCGGATTTCATCGGCAGCCGACAGCTTGGCCGGAGGGGCAAGGGGGCGGATTCTGATGAACTGGGCATCGGTTGTAATCCCAAAATACCGTTGCAGCCCGGTTTCCTGGTCCGGCAGCGCGATGATGTCCAGGTTTGCAATATCCCTGCTGGATATGCCGTAAATCCGTTCAAGGACGAGAAGATAGATTTTCAGCCGTTTCTTTTCGATTTCAGCCCGTGGATTCTTTTCAATTACTGATTTGAAAAAATTGTCATTATCTATGAATATGCGCTGGAAATCGGGGGTGACGAAAAAGGGTTCAAGGGTGCAGGGGGTGAGGGCGCCGGCGATCTCCTTTTCAAAGGTGGCCGGCGGAAAGACCGCGGACATCAGCGGTTGGATAAGGTCGTAATGTTCGTTTATGATACCGATGTCGTCTATTTTGCCCTGCAGGGCGGGGGTTTTATCAAATCCAGCTTTCAGGCGGTGAAACAGGTCCCCAAGGTAGCCGTGGCCCATGAAATTTTTTTTCCAGAAATCCAGAAGGGGGTCCAGGCTGACCCGTGCATTGATATCATCTCCCAGAATCGTGTTTCCCATTTTGTTCCTCCATGATTATAACTAGATAAAATGGTACACCAGGGGATTTTTGTCAACAAAAAGGCGGGCTAAAGGGGGCCGGGAGCAAAGGGATTTCTCCCTTAAAACGGTTTGACAACTCTTTCCCCATGGCATAAAAAGAATTGATCCTAATTCATTACAAAGTTCTGGAGAGGGGGCTGTACCTGGTTGTTTTGAATAATTGTCGGCCGGAGGCGTTGGAATGAAAATCGGATTTCTGATGGATGATTTACGGCAGATCGACCCGGTGTGGGAAACCACTTCCCAGATCATGTACGAGTGCAACCAGAGGGGATACACGGTTTTTTTTCTGGAGCCCCATGACCTGTATATCCGGCATAATGCCGTGGTAGCCAGGATGAGGAATATCAGCGTGGACCCGGACCTGGGCATCGAAGCCTATTGGCAGGCCCTGGTAAAATGTCTCGACCGTGAAGAGCTGATATTTGAAATTGTCACCGACCTGGATGTGCTCTTTTTACGGAAGAACCCCCCCCTGAATTACGAGATCATGACCTTTCTGGGCCCCATCAGCGATAAGGTGTTTATGGTCAATGACATCCACGGTCAGATCAGCGCAAGCTCCAAGGCCTATATTCTGAACTTTCCGGAGATCATCCCCAATACCCATGTTTCCAGGGACCCCTGGCGCCTGAGAAAAATCATCGACGAATTCGGCGGCGACATGGTGATCAAGCCCCTTCACAGCTACGGCGGCCAGGGGGTGATCAAGGTCAGCAATCAGGATCCGGAAAACCTCAATTCCCTGATCAATTTCTATGTCCAGGCCGGCCGGCCCTACCCGGAACGGACCCCCATCATGGTCCAGGAATATCTCAAAGGCGTGAAAGAGGGGGAGGATGTCAGAATCCTTCTGCTTAACGGTGAGATCATCGGCGCCATGGGGCGTCAGTCCGGTCCCGGGGATTTCAGGACCAACGTCCATGCCGGCGCCACCGCCTGCCGCCACCGGGTCACCGAGGCCCAGAAAGCCATCTGCCAAAGGCTTAAGCCACGGCTGCTGAAAGACGGACTCTATTTTGTGGGGATTGATATCATCGGGGACAAATTGATTGAGGTCAATGTGGTCAGCCCGGGGGGCATACCCAGGATTAATCAATTTGACAATGTGAAGCTTGAAAAAAAAGTGGTTGACTTTATAGAGGAGGAAATCCGTGTCCATAAAGACCCCGTGGATCATCCGGAAACTGAAGAGAGGCGCTGAGGACTGGGCCGGATTTATTCTGTCGGCCCTCTTAGTCGCCTTTTCCGTCCTATTGCTTTTTTCCTGCCACAAGGGCGGGGATACCCGGTTTTTAAGGATCGGCCTGCCTGAAGATCCCAGGTCTTTGAATCTCTGGCTGGGAACCGATGCCAATTCCAGGAAAATTCTGAGTCTGATTTACCAGCCCCTGTTCCGGCGCCATCCCGAAACCCTTGACATCATTCCCTGGCTGGCGGCCCAGCCGCCTGTGGTGGACAAGGAGGCGCTCTCTTATACCATCAAGCTCCGCCATGCCAAGTGGTCGGACGGGAGTGAGTTTACCAGTGAGGATGTCCTGTTCACCAAACAATTGTTTTTTGATTTCAAAGTCCCCAGGTATTATTCGAACTGGAAAATAATAAAAAAAATCGAGGCCTTGGATGCCCATACCGTGGTCTTCCATTTGAAAGAGCCGTCGGCGATATTCATGTCCAGGGTGCTCACCGCGCCCATTGTCTCCAAAAAGGAATGGGCGCAAGTTGCCCAGCAGGCCCTGGACAGGGAAAAACCCCTCCGGTCACTCCAGGACCATGCCGTGGTCAATCCCCTGGGAACAGGCCCTTTCATGCTTAAGGAGTATAAAAAGGGGGCCTATCTTCTCATGAAGAAGAATCCTTATTTTTTCGGTATGGGAGAGACCCTGGGCGGACATCTGCTGGGGCCCCATGTGGACGATGTCATGTTCAGGGTCTACGGGACATCGGATGTGGCGGTCCTGGCCCTGAAAAAAGGGGATATCGATTATTATTGGTGGGATATCCAGCCCGGCTATATCCATGATCTTAAAGAACAGGATAATGTTGATCTCTATTTTAACAAAAAAAGCGCCCTGTATTACCTGGGGTTTAACCTGCGGCGGGCGCCGTTCAACGACAAGGCGGTAAGACAGGCCGTTGCAACGGTGGTGGACAAGGAATTCATCCTCACCCGGATCCTCCAGAATTTCGGCACGCCCATGTGTTCCGTCATCCCATCGGGGAACCATTTCTGGCACAACCCCGGGGTCCGGCAATATGGTGCGGGCAAAACCAAAGCGCAGCGGATTCAGCAGGCCGTAAAAATTTTGAAAGAGGCCGGGTATTCCTGGGAAACCCCGCCCCTGGAAGCCGACGGCAACCTTGTTGCGCCCACGGATATCATCACCCCTGCCGGCACCAAAATGGGGAAATTCGTGATCCTCACCCCGCCGGCGGATTATGATCCCAAGCGGGCCTTTGCCGGCACCATGATCCAGGAATGGCTCAGGGAACTTGGACTGCCCGCCTTCTCCCGGCCCATGGCCTTTAATTCCCTGCTTGACACGGTTAAGGGAAAGCATGACTTTGATGCCTTTGTGCTGGGGTATGGTAAGTTAAATCTGGATCCCGATTACCTGCGGTCCTTTTTTTACTCTAAAAACGATAAGCCCAGGGGGTGGAATATGAGCGGGTACAGCAATCCTGAGTTCGATGCCATGGCCGATCTCCAGCGGACCCTCACGGACACGGGCGCCCGCAAGAAATTGATTTTTAAAATGCAGGAAATGATTCTTGAGGATATCCCCTACCTGCCGTTGTATAATCCCCACATTATCGAGGCCACAATGAACACCCGGTTCAGGGGATGGGTGCCCAAGGTGGACGGCATCGGGAACATCTGGTCCCTGTGTGTGGTCAAGCCGGTGGAATAGGCCAGTGTCAGCGACCGTGGGGAACATAAGAGGGGAATGATGCCGCCATGAGACCGGGATATATCATTGCCAAAATATTTGAGATCGGGGTGATCTTTCTTATTATCCTTACCCTGCTTTTTTTCCTCTTCCGCCTCAGTCCGGGTGATCCAGTTTCAAAGGTGGTGGATCCCATGCTCACCCCCGAGGACATGGCGCATATGATCTCCCAGCTGGGGCTGGACCGGCCCCTGTGGGATCAATATTTCATTTATCTTAAGCATTTTTTTACCGGCCGTTTCGGTGTCTCTTTCCATTACGGGGAGCCCGTGGCCCAGATCATCAAGGAGAGGCTGGGCTGGACCATTTTATTGTTCACCACCTCCACTGTGCTGGCGGCTCTGGCCGGGGTTTACCTGGGCAAGGTGGCGGCATGGCGCAAGGGGGGGCGGCTGGACAATCTTATGTCCATTTCCGCCCTGGTCTGCTATACCCTGTTCATTCCCTGGTTTGCCCTGCTTTTGCTCTGGGCCCTGGGGTATAAACTGGGGCTGTTTCCCCTGGGAGGGGTACTGACCCCGGAACTCTGGGTGGGGCCTGCCACGTTCTGGGAAAAATTGCTGGACCTTATCCACCACATGGTGCTGCCCCTGATGACCCTGTTCATCATCAACCTGGGGGCGTACCTGCTGCTCATGCGTTCTTCCATGCTTTCTGTGCTCCGGGAGGATTATATTATCACGGCCCGGGCCAAGGGGCTGAGCGAGAAAGATATCCGTGACAAACATGCGGCCAAGAATGCGGCCCTTCCCGTGATCACCAGCGTGGGCCTAAGCCTTGCCTTTTCCATCAACGGCGGGGCCCTGACCGAGCAGATATTCACCTGGCCGGGCATCGGCCGGGAGTTGATTTTCGCCGTAAGCAACAACGATTACCCCCTGGCCCAGGCCTGTTTTCTGCTCATTGCCCTGGTGGTGCTCACGGCCAATCTCATTGTGGATCTGCTCTATGCCTGGCTGGATCCCCGGATCACCTTTGGATAGGAGGCGCGGCCTGTGTTGAATACCCATTATATCCGGCGGATTGCAAGGGGATGGCGGATTTTCAGCCAGAATGCCGTGGGCAGGGCCGGGGTGGTTATCCTGGGCATCTTCATGGTCATGGCCCTGGCCAGCTTTTTCTTGCCCCTGTTGGGCCCCATGTATGACCCCATGACCGGGATTGACCCGAATATCAAGATTTCAACCCCGCCCAGCCTTAGTCACTGGCTGGGCACGGACAATGTGGGCCGGGATATTCTGGCCCAGCTTCTGGAAGGGGCCAAGGTGGCCTTTATCGTGGGGCTGACCTCGGCTTTTTTTTCTGTGGTCCTGGGAACGGTGATCGGAATGGTATCGGGCTATGCCGGAGGCTGGGTGGATGCCTTTCTCATGCGGACGGCAGACATCATCATGGTCATGCCCTCCCTGGTGATTCTCCTGATCCTGGCCTCCCTGTTCGGCCAGTTCAATATCTGGCTCATTGTCCTGATCATCGCCGTGATGCGCTGGCCTGCCGTATCCAGGGTGATCCGGTCCCAGACCCTGTCTCTCAAGGAGCGGCCCTTTATCGAGGCCTCCCGGGTGGCCGGAGCCTCACACATGCGGATCATCTTCCGCCACATCATGCCCAACGTCCTGCCCCTGGCCTTTTTGTACATGACCTTCAGGGTCACCTCGGCCATCCTGGTGGAAGCGGCCCTCTCCTTTCTGGGGTTCGGGGATCCCTCCCAGGTAAGCTGGGGCATGATGCTCCAATGGGTATGGAAATCCGGTCATATGTTCCAGGCGCCTTATTGGCTGATTCCGCCGGGGATCAGTATTTCCCTTCTCACCCTGGCCTTTTACATGCTGGGCCGGGCCATGGACGAGGTGCTGGATCCCAGGCTGAGAAAGGAGGACGGGTCCTGATATGGCGTTGCTTTCCGTTAAAAACCTCAGCGTGGGATATGAAACAAAAAAGGGGCTGGTCAAGGCGGTGGACGGCATTTCCTTTGATCTGGAGCAGGGGCGGCCCCTGGGGTTTGTGGGGGAGTCCGGGTGCGGAAAAACCACCCTGGGCATGGCCCTCATGGGCCTGCTGCCGGACAATGGCCTGCTCATGGGGGGAAGTATTGAGTTCGGCGGCAGGAATCTGGCCCTGCTGAACGAAAACCAGTGGCGGTCGGTGCGGGGAAAGGAAGTGGCCATGATCTTCCAGGCAGCCATGAATGCCCTGAATCCGGTCTACCGGGTGGATGAGCAGATCCGGGAGGCCATCCTGGCCCATGAGCCCGATATTTCGGACCGCGACCTCAACCGGCGGATCAGGGAACTCTTCGAACTGGTGGAAATCCCCCTGGAAAGGAGCCGGGACTATCCCCATGAATACAGCGGGGGCATGAAGCAGCGGGTGGTGATTGCCATGGCCCTGGCATGTTCCCCCCGGCTCATCATTGCCGACGAGCCCACCACGGCCCTGGACGTTATTGTCCAGGACCAGATCCTCAAGGGGCTGAAAGCCATCCAGGCCAGGATCCGCACGGGCCTGATCTTTATTTCCCATGACATTGCCGTTGTGGCTTCGATCTGCGACGATATCTGTGTCATGTACGGGGGGCAGATCGTTGAAACCGGCCCGGCCCGGGAGGTCTTTTCAGATCCCAGGCACCCCTATACGCGAACCCTTCTCGGCTCCTATCTGAGCCTGGACAACGCCGATGATATTGTGGTGCCTAAGATGCAGGAGATGCCCGACCTGACCATGAAGGGGAGACATTGCAGGTTTGCGGTGAACTGCACGGCCTGCTCGCCGGCCTGCACGGCGGCCCTTCCGCAATGGATCGAGATTACTCCCACCCACAGGGCCCTGTGCTGCCAGGGTGGGGTGATCGGCCGGGCCGGCCAGGAGGAGGCGCCGTGAGCCTATATTCCGCAGGCAGAACGCCGCTGATTGAAATGAAGGGGGTGACCAAGGTCTACCATCCCAGGAAACGATTGTTTTCCAAGGGAGAACGGGTGCTTGCCCTTAATGCCATTGATCTTTCCATCAACCAGGGAGAGATCCTCGGCCTGGTGGGCCAGAGCGGGTCGGGCAAGACCACCGCAGGACGCCTGCTGGTCAAACTGGAGTCCCCCACCCGTGGTAAAATTCTGCTGCAAGGGAAGCCGGTCAATGATCTGTGCGGGGAACGGCTCAAGGCCTTCCGGTCAAAGGTCCAGATGATTTTCCAGGATCCCTACCAGTCTTTGAATCCCCACCTTTCAGTGGCCGAGACCGTCATGGAGCCCCTGATGGTCCACGGCATCGGCACCCGGGAAAGCCGCCGGGACAAGGTGGTCAGAATGCTGGAAACCGTAGGGCTGCGCCCGGGGGCTGATTTTTATTCCAGGTATCCCCACCAGCTTTCAGGGGGGCAGCGCCAGCGGGTGGCCATTGCCCGGGCCATCATCCTGGAGCCCCAGTTTGTGGTGGCGGACGAGCCCACCTCCATGCTGGACGCCACCATTGCCATTCAGCTTTTCAGGCTGCTCACCGCCATACGGGAGAGGTTCAACATGACCTTTTTGTTTATCACCCATAACCTGGCCGCGGCCAATTATCTCTGCGACCGGGTGGCCGTGATCCAGGACGGGCATATCGTGGAGGTGAATACCGCGGAAAAGATTATCAAAAGCCCGGAGCATCCCTATACTAAAAAACTGATTCAGGTCCAGCCCGGATTCCGCTATAATAGATGACATGGATAAACTCGAAACCGATGCCAAACATGTATTGAATAAGCTCAATGAGCTGTCTTCCTTTCTGGCAGCCCCCGGCGGGGAGCTGGATATTGACCAGGCCTTTGACAAACCCCTGGAGATCATGCAGAAGACCATGTCCTTTGACGTGAGCGTTTTGTACAAGATCACCAATGCCGTGGAGGATTCCCTGCTGCTCAGGGTGGTCCGCCTTTCGGACCCCGGCGGGTTCCGGCCGGACCTGTACGAGGGCAAACGGTTTCAGCTCTGCCTCTCCTCTCCGGACTATAAATTTATCAATGAGGCCATTGCCTTTGAAACCCGGAGCGTCTCATCCATCAATGTGCCGGGCCAGGGCTGCGATATCATGGGATTTATCTTTCTGCCCGATTCATTCGGGGGCGGATATCTTTTCGGCGGGGATTTCTCCGGCGAGGAGGCCCAGGTAAAGGATTACGAGGCCAGCGTCTGCGGGATCATGTGCAATTACCTGTCCACCATCCTCATCAAGGGGCAGCTTGAAAAACTGGCCGTCAACGACAACCTCACCGGCCTGTTCAACAGCCGGAAAATCAAGGAAGAGGTTGAACGGGTCTGCCGCCGGTTCAAGCGCCGCGCCGGTTCCTTTGCCAGCCTGGCCCTCTGCGATATCGACCATTTCAAAGCGGTGAACGACACCTGGGGCCACCTCCAGGGGGACATGATCCTCAGGGAGGTGGGCGGTATTTTAAAATCCTCCATGCGGGAGAATTTCGACGTGGCCGGCCGGTACGGGGGGGAGGAATTTCTCATGATTTTCGATGAGACCGACGGCACCACCGCCCTTGAAATTGTGGAGCGGATCAGGAAGAAAATCCAGGCCCATCAGTTCACAAAAATTGACGGATCCGGTGCGCCGGTGACGGGCAAACATCTCTCCATCACCCTTTCTTTCGGCATTGCAGAGAACAGCCTCACTGAAGAGGGGGCCGCTGCCCTTTCCCGGGATGAGTGGATCTCCCGGGCTGACCAGGCCCTTTACCGGGCCAAAGAACAGGGCCGCAACCGGACCATTATCAGCGAAATCTAAAAACTAGCGCCTTTGTAAATAAAAATGGCATATCCCAGGGCCAGCCCCCCGCCGATGAGCCTGGGGATCCGGCCCGTCACTGTGGTGAAAACAAGATGGGCGCATCCCGCCGCCAGTATGGCGATGATTCCGGGCATAAAGCTGGCCGGCAGGCTGATGGGGGTAAACAGGGCATACAGCCCGATGCACAGGGGAATACAGATGTGGCAGTCCCCGATCTGGGAGGAGTAGGCAATGTCGGCCCGCCCCCGGCCGGCATAATAAAAGGCCAGCAGTCCATTGGGAATCACCATGAGGATGCCGCTGAGAACGCCCAGGTTTTTGATTGACAGCCATCCTTTGCCGTGGACGGTCACCCAGGCCACAAGCCCCTCAATGCTGTACAGGCAGGCCCAGGCCGCCAGCCCTGCCAGGGCAAGGTCAAAGATAAGTGAGGCCGGCAGGCGCTGTTTTTTTCGGACATTGTTTTTCATCACCTCAAAGAGATGGATCACCTGCCAGAAGGCAAAGAGTCCGCAGAGCATGAGCCCGTCATAAAAGTCCAGCTGTCCGTCCCGGGCCAGGGTCCAGACGGCGCCTGTGAAAAAGAACAGCGCCGTTATGGTCAGAAGCAGGGAAATCCATCCGATGCGGGCGGTTTTGTCCTTTGAGTTGCCCCCGGATTTTCCATAGACCCGCATTCCGCCGAAAAGGGCGGTGATGCCCAGTATAAGGGTGAGATTGGTGACGTTGTTGACGATGCAGTTTTCCAGCACCAGGCTGCCCGCCCCGCCGGAACGCCCCATGACAAAGGCAAAGGCCAGGTTGGCAAACCCCGAGCAATAGGGCATGATCAGGGTCCCCACCATGGTGCCTTCAAAACCCTTCTGCTCCACGGCGTTGAGCCGCCATACCATGACCATGGAAGAGACCAGGAAGAGTGCGGTGAGCTGGACCGGCCCCGCCGTGGTCATAAATTCCATGGCCCTGTCAGCCCAGGGGCTGTTGTGAATCAGCCCTTCAAGGGTTTCGCAGAGTTGCCTGGCCTTGTGTATCAGATCATTCATGTCAGGATGAGGTGCAATCCAATTGGGGAATAAATCTGTCATTGCCCGGGTCATACCGGGCCGGCTGGGTGGCAATGAATTCATCCACAGCGGCGGAAGACTCACCGTGCACCAGAGCCAGGGCCTGGTACCTGAACAATTGCCAGGCATCCTGGGCCGGATCTGAGAAAAGATTTGACAGGGGGCGGGTCTCTGCCGAACACTGATCCGTATTAACCCGTTTAAATTCCCTTTGGGTTAAGTGGCCGATGATCTCTGTTTTAGGGGTGGGGACGGAGAGGTATTCCCTGACGGCGGCAAGGAGATAGGCAGCAGCAGATACCCGGGCGGCAGCCACCTTGGTTTTCCGGGTAAAATCCAAATGGGCGGCGATCTTGTTCAGGTAGGCCTGTCTAACTCCCGGGGGCAGCCCGGAAAACGACCCGTTCCGGATAAATTCTTTTTTCAGCCGCCGGATGACCGAAAGGGTCATCTTTTTGCGCTGCACCCTTGCCCGGTCGTCAAAAATTTCAAAATATTCCTTAATGCTGCGCATCCCCGGCGGGGTCAGTTCGTATTCCCCATTGTCCAGCAGGATGTTTTCAACCTGGACATCCAGCAGTCCCTCCAAATGGAAAATACCATCAGGCCCCTTCGCCTCCAGGGGTTTGAAATAATCTACCAGCAGGGCAGGGCGGCCCAGTTTTTTAACAGGAAAGAATCGGGTATCCCGGGTTATTGGAATCTTTTTATGGCCAAAGGGATAAAGGGCGGAGGTAAAGGCCGGGATGATGATGAAGGCGCCGTCCGTTGATATTTCCGTACCATAGGAATCGGTGATGGAGGGTTTCACCGTCTGGAAGTCCTCATCCAGGCAGGCCGGGATGAGCAGGTCTGAGGTGGCGTGCTGTTTGGACAGTTTGCTGCCCAGCGTCTGTTCCAGTTTTTCGATCCGCCCTCTGTTCCGGTCCGTAAGGCTGACGGAAAGGGGAATGCCCTGTTTAACCAGTTGCACGGCCAGTTCCTGTTTCCCTTTGGGAATTTTGGTCAGTATGCTGAATCGGACCTGGCCGTCCCGGTGATCTGGAAGACGGTTTTGAATGCTGGCGAGAACATGGCCCAGATCATGGGGCGGATCGGTCCAGTCCAGGGGGTCTGAACCGCCGTAGAGGGCGAGATCATCATTCCCCCGGGCCAGCAGTTCCCCCAGCAGTTTCACCACGGCATCCCGGGAAAAATGCCCCCGGACGCCGGGCAGGGCCCATTCATTGCAGCGCCGGCAGTAATTGGAGCATCCGGAGGTCAGCTGAAAGGTGATGGCCTGACGAAAGACCTCATCCATCTGCCATTCCGTTAGATCAAGTTCTGCTGCCCATGCATCGGCTGCCGTATACCTATTGGCTGTGTTGCGGGTTCTGTCCCTCAGCAGCTTCTGTAGTTGTCTGTAGCCCTTATGGTCTCTTCTGTTGAACCGCCTGCAGGCCGTCAGGATCTGTCTCAGATATTTTTCATCGGTTTCGCTGGATGATGCTGCAGATGCGGCCTCTTCAAAAAGCCCGGACAGGTCTCTAGGACGGTACAGGGCTGAAAGGAACCTGTTTTTCAGTTCCTCCAGGGGGAGGGTGGGGGTGGGAATGATCCGGGTATAACTCATATGCCTGAAAAATAAAGGGGGCTTTATTTTTTGAATAAAGCCCCCTTTGGGTATTAAATAAAGATTCGGGCGTAACGCTTAGCCACGAACCTCTTCTTTAACGGTTGTTGCAAGTTTGTACAGGATGGTGATTACCAAAAATCCTGTGGCCCAGACGGCCAGGGAAATGAGAATCTCCTGTCCTGTGGGGGCGTATTCCGTCACATGGTGCAGGGGTGAGGGAACAAAACCGCCGGCGATCATACCCAGGGCCTTGTCAATCCAGGCGCCAACAAAAACCATGCCGCAGGTGATGGGCAGCAGGGTGGGGTTGGATCTCAGCTTGGGGATCACCAGGAATACGGCGGCAGTACCCATGAGGATGAAAGAGGTCCACATCCAGGGCACCATCATGTCATGTCCGTGGTATCCGAAGAACAGATACTTCAGATGGGTCAAATGGCTGGGGATGCCGGAGTAAACCGCCACAAACACCTCACAGAAAAAGAAGAAGATGTTTGCGATGATGGCATAGCAGACAATTTTTGACAGCGTCTGAATGGCTTCCCAGCCCGGATCAAACTTGGTGAACTTTTTGATGATGTAGCACAGGATGATCAAAAAGGCCGGGCCTGCAGCAAAGGCCGAAGCCAGGAACCGGGGGGCCAGGATGGCGGTGAGCCAGAATCCACGCCCGGGAAGACCGCAGTACAGGAATGCCGTAACCGTGTGGATGCCGATGGCAAAGGGAATGGAAAGATAGACCAGGGGTTTGGTCCACCATACCGGTGCCACCTGGTTTCTTTCCGCTTCCAGCACCTTCCATCCCACAACGATGTTCAGGAACAGGTAACCGTTGAGAACGATCATGTCGTAAAAGAGCATCGATTTGGGGCTGGGGTAGAAAATCACGTTGAGCATACGGATGGGCTGACCAAGGTCGACCACGATGAACAGCAGGCACATGACCAGACTGCCAACGGCCAGGAATTCACCCAAGATGGTGATCCTGTGGAATCTCTCATAGTCATGCAGGTAATAGGGAATCACCACCATTACACCACCAGCCGCAACACCGACCAGAAATGTGAAGTTGGCAATATAGAATCCCCAGGTGACATCCCGGCTCATGCCGGTGATCATCAGACCGTTCATGAACTGGTCGATGTAGGCAATTGCCCCTGCGCCGATGACGGCGAGCAGGCACAAGATCCATAACCAATAATTTTTACTTCCTTTTATAGCTATCTCAAGCATACTCGCCTCTCTTAAACGATGTAATATACACTGGGTTCAGTGCCATAGGACTGCTTGCGCCTGATGGTGTAATTCTCGGCCAGCAGCTGACGGATTTCAGATTCCGGATTCTCCAGGTCACCGATCACAATGGCACCTTCACTGGCTTCTTCGCAATGGGGGCGTTCGCCCTTGGCAAGGCGTTCAGCGCAGAGGTTGCACTTTTCAACAACACCTTTGGTCCGGGTGGGGAAGCTGGGATCTGTTTCCTCGATAAAGGGGCGGGGATCCCGGAAGTTGAAACTTCTGGCGCCGAAGGGACAAGCCGCCATGCAGAACCGGCAGCCGATGCACCGGTGGTAGTCCATGATGACGATGCCGTCTTCCCGTTTAAAGGTCGCCTGGGTGGGGCATGCCTGGGTGCAGGGAGCGTTCTTGCAGTGGTTGCAGGTCACCGGAATGGGCAGATGATGGAATTTTTCCGCCAGGAATTCATCTTCCTTGTACGGGAAGGCAGAATCGAATTCCTCGGACCAGATCCATTTGATCTCCTGGTGGTGGTCCACCGGGCGGGTGTTGGGGAATTTTTCCCCATCCACTTCGTGGTTGAAGTCCGGCACATTATGGGCCTTGTGACAGGCCTCTTTAATGGCCTCAGCCACGTCTTCGTTCATCTTGTTCAAATCGATAACCATGCCCCAGCGGTGAGCGTGCAGGGCCTCTTCATTTTTTTCTTTCACGGCATGGGCTGCACCGTGGGAATCAGATGCGGCAAAGTTTATTGCCGGAGCAGCACCCAACCCGATGGCAGCGATACCCGCTACTTTCAAAAAGCTTCTTCTGCTCTTTTCCATCATTGAATCTCCTTGGGGTTTGTGTGGCAATCCCAGCAATAGGGACTTACGGATGCATAATTGTGACAGGAGTCACAGAATTTTTCCTTGTCTTCATGGCAGCCCATGCAGGAGTTTTCACCAGTGGACAGGCTCATGTTGAAGGTGTGGCCGTTGGCCGCAGTGTATTTGCGGTCAGCGTCACGGACCACGGAATCCCGCCATTCGTCCAGAAGGGACATGTGGTTGGCCCGCATGTCGTATTTGTCCAGGACGCATTTTTTTGCCTGGGCGGCCTTGCCGAGAAGTTCCGGTTTGGGCGCAGCCTGGGTTTCAGTGGCCATGTTAAACCAGAAGGGGGAGAGAACGGCGATTACAAAAACCGCAAGTCCTGCAATAATCATGTTTTTAGTCATTGTTATTCCTCCTCCACGCCAGGTAAGGGTTCCATTCTCAGATCCTCGGTTCTTTCCTTTTCACCGGGCAGAATCAAGGCGTTGCCCACCAGTTCGTGAACACCGGCAACCTCAACATCGGGTACCCAGTATTCGCAGAGGGTGGAAAGTGCAGCCCTGTCGATGGCACAGATGGTGCCAAGGGTGTTGACCCCGTATTTTTCATGGACATGCTTCAGCGCATTGGCTCTGGGAAGGGCACCTGCCATTCTCAGTTCCATGTTTTCGCCGGCGTTGAGGCCTGCACCTGAACCGCAGCAGAAGGTCTGCTCACGGATGGTGTTGGGCGGCATTTCATAGAAATTGTCGCAGCAGTTCTCAATCACGTACCTGGGTTCGTCCAGGAGGCCCATGCCCCTGGCGGGGTTGCAGGAATCGTGGAAGGTCATGATGCGGTTGGCGTTACGGCTCTTGTCCAGTTCCAGCTTGCCGTGTTTGATCAGGTCGGCGGTGAATTCGGTGATGTGGACCATCTTGGTGGAGGCCGCATTCTCGAACCGGGTGCCGGTGATGGGGTTCACGGGGACTTCCAGGAAGTCGGCAGGACCGTTCATGGTGTCCATGTACTGATGGATGACACGCCACATATGGCCGCATTCGCCGCCCAGGATCCATTTGACGCCCAGACGTTTGGCTTCGGCGTACATCTTGGCATTCAGCCGTTTCATGGTCTCATGGGAGGTGAAGAAACCGAAGTTGCCGCCCTCAGAGGCGTAGGTGGACCAGGTCACATCCAGTCCGTATTTTTCTTTGAGGTACTTGAACAGAATCAGGTAACCCTGGCAGGTATAGGTGCCGGGATCGGCAAATACGTCACCGGAGGGGGTGATGAACAGGATGTCCGCCCCTTTTTTCTGAAACTGGGGGGTACAGTCCACGCCGGTGATGTCTTCGATGTCTTCAACGAAGAACTCCAGCATATCCTTGAAGGCATGGGGCTGGATGCCCAGGTGGTTACCGGTCTGGTAACAGTTGGAAACCGGTGTGGCAATCCAGTCGATGTTCAGCCCGATGAGGTTAAGCAGCTCACGGCCCATGATGGTGATTTCAGCCGTGTCAATGCCGTAGGGACAGAACACGGAGCAGCGGCGGCACTCGGTGCACTGAAAGAAGTAATACCACATCTCTTTCAGGGCTTCCAGGCTCAGGTCCCTGGCACCGAGCAGGCGCTGGCCGCCGGGGATTTTTTTCATGATCTTGCCGGCGGTGGTGAAATCGTTCCGGTAGATGGAGCGGAGCAGTTCGGCCCTGAGAACAGGCATGTTCTTGGGATCGCCGGTGCCTAAGAAGAAATGGCATTTGTCGGCGCAGGCGCCGCAGCGGACGCAGACGTCCATGAACACCTTAAAGGTTCTGAACCGTTCCAGCCGTTCCTTGATGCCGTTGTGAAGGATTTCCTTCCAGTCTTCGGGCAGCTTCCAGTCGTCGTCAAGGGGGTTCCATTCACGGGCGTTGGGCAGACCGAGGGTATTAACGCTATCAGCCTTTGCCGCGTAGCAGTACATGCCGGGCCTGATCTGAACGGACTTGGTGGTGTCCAGCCAATTGCTCGGCTCGCCTTTCGACCGGGGACTATAGTCTATTTTATCTAATGCTTCATCCGGTGTAAGTTCGTCAGACATTTATTACTCCTTCTTATCCACCGGCAGGCCGGCTTCAATCATTTTGTCTCTGAAGTGATCTTCATACTGAGCGTAGGTATGGACATCCACATCATAGTTCCAGGGGTTCTCGTGGTGCTTGGCCCGGGTGTTGTTGGCCATGTTCCGGGTGGGTGAAAGGAACACACCGCCCATGTGCATGAGCTTGCTCGTGGGGAAGTAGGCAAAGAGAACGCTGACCAGGAATACATGGGCATAGAACAAACCGCCCACGCCCTCGGGAATCACCGGGGAGAAGGTGGCAAGGCCCATGGTCAATTCCTTGATTCCGATGATGTCTACTTTGGTGAAGTAGCGCATGGCAATGCCGGTGGCGGCAATGCCGATGATCAGGAACAAGGGAAAGTAGTCGGCTGCCTGGGAAATATAGTTGACCTTTGCATCAAAAATCCGCCGTCCCAAAAGGAAAAGGGCGGCCAGAAGCAGCACCGGACCTGAAACAAACAGGCCGGGCAGGCCCAGCTGGACGATGCCGTCAATGTATTCCAGAAACTGGATGCAGGAGGGCACCGGTGCCGTGAAAAAACGGAAGTGCCGGAGCAGGACCGTTAGAAAAGCGTAATGGAATGCCAGGGCGCCAACCCACAGGAAAATTTCCCAGGAGTAGGAAAGCCGGTTGTCCGCATTCCGGTTAAAAGCCGCTTTAGTGTTTCTGAACAGGGATCTGAAAAGGAAAATTTCAAATACCATGCGCACGAAAACGCCTGCAGATGTGTTCGGGTTGTCAATGGTGTTCTGTTTTATCCACGGCAGGGATTTCTGCTGGCCGCAGGTTGTTGGAATCCTGAACGGCACGGCAGATGCAGCCCATCCCATGACTTTCTTAACAAAGCCGATCAGGAAAAGCAAAACCGCAAGATAGGGAAAGATCACACCAAAGACCACCTGAAGCCCAAGTCCCTCAACCCCTATGTAGGCCATAAGGAAAAGCAGAAAGACAGCTGTAAGGGGGATCAAGTACCTTTGATTCATGTTATAACCACCTCATTATTGTATGTATGACCCGCCATAGATCGCATCATACATGTTAAGATTTATTAGAGCCCAGAAGGTCCTCTTCCGAAAGCTCTGCTACTAAACCTGCCCTTTCAAAGGCCCGGTGGATGCGACGTTTGCTCTCCGTTGCCTTTAAAAGGAAAATATCCTCTTTACATTTCATCAGCCGGTTGAACGCTGCCAGGGCAATTTCGTCCACCGTTCGGTCGAATTCCGTTGATTTAGCCGGATCAATGAATTCGCCGCCGATTGTTTTCAGGGCAAATATAAAACCGACTGCATCAGCCGGTTCAAATGCCTGAACCGCCCGGATGCGGATCACCGGGTCGAGTGCTTTTTCAAGGCTTTGGCGATCAAAACCTTCAATGATTAGGTTTAAGACATCTTCAAGGCTTTCCCGGGTAACGGCGCCCACCGGATTGTCAAAGCGGTTGGCGTCTTTTCCCAGAACCCTTGCAGATTGGGATGGGTAGGTCTCAATAGTGGCGCGGAACCAGGCTTGAAGAATCTGGTCCCTGTTTTTTTTGATAGTCTGTTTCAAGTTCCGTAATCTCTACTATTTATATAAATACCAGCCGGATTGTCCTCTCAATTGATAGAAGGATATAAACTTCCTTAAATTTTATGTCAAGGGTAAAGACGGTTTAGTTTCCGAATGGAGACCACCGCTGCCTTTAGTGCTTTATGCCTTTTATGTAAAGGGTTTCGGCAGTTTGAATAAGAGTTTATTTTTCAGGCCAAATAGTGTATGACCATCTGAACATAATTTAAAAGGATCTAATATTCCAAGTAATTGATCGTTAGCATTTTTAGGAAAGGAAAATGATGAAAAAAGCAGTGATGATTATAGCCTGCCTGTTGACCTTTGCCTGCCCGGCAATGGCCCAGGATTCGGGATTCGGCCTTTCACTGGGATACGGACAGGCCCAGAACAGTACGGATATCTACCGGGTGGGCCTGGTGAAAAAATGGGGCGTCCAATGGCTTAAAAGCGGTGCCGGTTATGTGGACGGATATTTTGAATTCTCCTATAACCGCTGGGACGACGGAAATAAAGATATTAATGCCATCGCCGTCTCCCCGGTGTTTCAGTATGCATTCAATCCCGGCGGCAATGCCTGGTATCCTTATATAGAGGGCGGCATCGGGGTGGCTTACCTTGATGAGTATTTTATAGGGGATAGAAACCTATCCTCCAATCTTCAGTTTGAAGACCGCATCGGCGCCGGGTTCAGGTTTGATAACCTGGATCTGAATTTCAGGTATATGCACTATTCCAATGCATCTCTTAGGGCGCCCAACGACGGTATCGACATCCTAATCGGCACCCTGACCTGGTTTTTCTAGTCCCGCTGGTTAAATAAGCAAAAAAGGGATTTTGGAAGCATCTGTCCAAGATCCCTTTTTTTAAGAGGCAAAATAAAAAAAGGCCGAAAGTTTGATTCAAACTTTCGGCCTTGATTTGTTTTATGGCGGAGAAGGAGAGATTCGAACTCTCGGTGGAAGTTTCCCCCCACAACCGCTTAGCAGGCGGTCCATTTCAGCCACTCATGCACTTCTCCATGTTAATGGCGGAGGAGGTAGGATTCGAACCCACGAGGCTTTGACACCTAACGGTTTTCAAGACCGCCGCCTTCAGCCGCTCGGCCACTCCTCCAAAAATTAACCAGCGCAATATAGCAGATTGATTTTGCGTGGTCAATAGGAAAACACGGGGAAAATGAGGGCTGCGCAAAAAGTTTGGATCTGGAGAATTAGGAGATCTGTCTGCCTGTCTGCTTTCTTTTGCCGGTGAGTGGTTTAGTAGGTGGATAAATTATTGACATGGAAAGCAGTTGAGCTATATTAAGAAGTTTTAGGTCAATAGATTTTAACAGGAGATAATAATGAAGCAGAAAATCAGGTTTGAGAAAAATACAAAAGACGGGATTCTCACCGTAATGGAGTCCAGTGAGGTTGATCCCGGAGTGGTTCAGCCCCTGATTGAAGAAGAGTACGATTTGAAAGAAATGGCCCAGGCCGTTGAAGACGGCATTGATGCCTTTCTTGCTGCTCTGCGCCGGCGCAGCTTTTTTCCCACCCGGGATTTGTGTGAAAAGCTCTTTGAAAATGTCACTGATTTTTTCACCGACCCCGAAGCCGAAAAGGTTGTGGTTGAGTATAATGATACCGAAGCCTTCCCTGGGGAGGAGGATTTCCATCTGGAAGATGATGATGTCGAACTGGATGCCCTGCTGGAAGAAGACGGTGATACCAAGGAAGACGAGATGAAAGAAATCGATTCCGATGATGATACCCCCACGTTCACCCCTGAAGACACTTCCGAACACGAGAATTAAGCCTTTATGAAAACAACAATCAGAGAAATGGTGCTTGGCGCTGCCACAAAAGCGTTTGAAGACGGGTTGCTGCCTTCGGACCAGGTGCCGGATATGGAAATCGAAACCCCCAAACATGCCGGGCAGGGGGATTTTTCAACCAATTTTGCCATGGTGTCCGCAAAAATCCAGAAGATGGCCCCAAGGCAGATCGCCCAGGCTGTCGTGGACTCAATGCCCCTGGAAGATAAAGACGGTTTTGGCGCCATGGTTGAAAAGGTCGAGATTGCCGGCCCCGGTTTTATCAATTTCTTTTTGTCTCCTGCCGCCTGGCACCCTGTGGTGAACCAGGTGTTGGAAGCAAATGAGCGGTTCGGCGCTTCCGGGATGGGTAAGGGTGAAAAGGTCCAGGTGGAGTTCGTTTCCGCCAACCCCACCGGGCCCCTCCATGTGGGCCACGGCCGCGGGGCGGCAGTGGGAGATTCCGTCGGCAACATTCTCTCTTTTGCCGGATTTGATGTTCAGAAAGAGTACTATATTAATGATTCCGGCCGGCAGATCCGGACCCTGGGCACCTCGGTGTGGCTCAGGCTCCAGCAGGCCCAGGGCAAAGATGTTGAATTCCCCGGGGATTGCTACCAGGGAGACTATATCCGGGACCTGGCCGGAAAAGTCTTGGAAAAAGAAGGGCCCGGGCTTCTGGAACAGGAAGAGGCCGATGGTATCCAGGTTTGTGCCAGGTTTGCCGCCGGTGAAATCCTGTCCGGCATCCGGGAAGACCTTGAGGGTTTCGGCGTAAAATTCGACAACTGGTTCAGCGAGCAGAGCCTTTATGATTCCGGCCGGGTCCAGACTGCCATTGAAAATTTCAAAGGCAAAGATCTGATTTATGAAAAGGACGGTGCGCTCTGGTTCAGGACTGAAGATTTCGGAGATGAAAAAGACAGGGTCGTGGTCCGGAATAATGGATTGACCACTTATTTTGCTTCGGATATTGCCTACCATGATGAAAAATTCGAGCGGGGCTTTGACCGGGTCATAGACGTTTGGGGAGCGGATCACCACGGCTATATCAAGCGAATCGACGCCGCTGTTGTGGCAACGGGCCGGAAAAGCGAACAGTTTGATGTGATCCTGGTCCAGCTGGTCAACCTGCTCAGGGGCGGGGCACCGGTTCAGATGTCCACCAGGGCAGGGGAGTTTGTCACCCTCAAGGATATTGTGGATGAAGTGGGCAGGGATGCCGCCCGGTTCATGTTTTTGAGCCGGAGCTATGATTCCGGACTGGATTTTGATCTTGAACTGGCCAAACAGAAAAGTTCCGATAACCCTGTCTATTATGTCCAGTATGTCCATGCCAGAATCACCGGCATTTTGTCCAAGGCCAAGGAGCAGGGCCTGATTGATGATATTGAGTTTGCCGTCGGAAAAAATCTGGAACTGCTCACCACAGACGAGGAACTTAAGCTGATCAAGCAGCTTGCAGGGTTTAGGGAGCAGGTGGAAAAAAGTGCGGCCACCCTCCATCCCCATGTGATTTTTACCTACCTGAACGGATTGGCAGCGGCCTTCCACGGCTATTACAACAAACATAAGGTTATTACCGAGGATGGTGCCCTGTCCGCCGCCCGCCTTTCCCTGGTGCTGGCAGTGAAAAAAGTCATCCGCAACGGCCTCGGTCTGCTGGGTGTTTCCGCACCGGAGAGAATGTAGCAAAAGGTGCTGAAGCGATTCCTCAGATACGGCCTCTATTTTTTTGCGGGCCTGTGGATGTTTGCCTTGGGAGTGATGGTGGGCCGGGGGAATTCCCCGGTCACATTTGATACCAGGGAATTCCAGGCCCGGCTTGAAACCATCGTTCGGGAACAGGGAAACCTGGAAAAGGCTGAGCAAAAAGTCGACCTGAAATTTTACGATGTACTCAACAGACCTGTGGGGATGCGGCCCAAAGCCAGAAAAGCCGATGAAATCCAGCCCAAAAGGGAATCGGTGCCAAAGGCTGAAGCACCGCCGGCTGCCGTCGGCCCCGACGGTGTTCCGGTGAAGTTGAGTAAAAAAATGGCCTCTTTAAACTCTGAGTTGCTGGCAGCCTACCAGGATGCGCCCAGGACGGTAAAGCAAAAGCCCGCGTCTCCCGCTCCATCTTCTGCATCCGGTAAGGTCAAAGCAAAAAAAACTGGGGCCAAGCCAAAGCCGGCAGCAACCGGGACGCCGGGAGGGGCAGCTGCCCAGGCCGGAAAGTACACCATACAGGTGGCTGCGTTCAAGGCGGCTGAGGATGCCGCTTCGGAGATGGCCCGGCTCCAAAAAAAAGGGATTGAGGTCTACAGGGTGAAGGGTGAAAAAAAAGGGGTCACCTGGTACCGGATCCGGACCGGCGCCTACCCCGATTACAAGGCCGCCCAGGATGCCCTTGAAACGCTGAAAAATGCCAAGGTCAAAGGCATGATCATAAAAAAGGAATAAAAATGAAGATATCCATAGATGAAGTTGAAAAAATCGCCCATCTGGCGCGCCTGGACATTGAGGATGACCTCAAGGAAACCCTGGCCGGCCAGTTGAGCCACATTCTGGACTATATTGATACCCTTCAGAAGGTGGATGTGGAAGGGGTTACCCCGGCGTCTGGGGCGGCATTTATGAATAATGTGCTCAGGGAAGACAAAAATCTTCCTTCACCGGGGCCGGAGGTGACACTGGCCAATGCCCCCGAGCGGGATGATGACTTTTATACAGTGCCCCGGGTAGTAAAATAAAAGGTATAAAGCCGACGGCTTAACATTAAGGATAGACCATGGAACTTCATAAACTGACCATTGCCCAGGCTGAAAAGCTCTTAGCCGGCAAAGAGATATCTTCAACAGAACTGACCCGGGCCTTTTTGGACCGGATTGCCGCCCATGATGAAAAAATCGGTGCCTTTATTACCGTGGACCCGGAGTATTCCCTGGCCCAGGCCGAAGCGGCGGACAAGGTCATTGCCGCGGGAAATCACCAGGCATTTACCGGCATCCCCCTGGCTCTAAAGGATCTGCTCTGCACCAACGGGGTGAAAACCACCTGCGCCTCCAAAATTTTAGGGGATTTTATTCCCCGGTATAACGCCACGGTGGTTGAAAAGCTGAACAAGGCCGGTGCCGTAATGATCGGCAAAACCAACCTGGATGAGTTTGCCATGGGATCCTCAACGGAGAACTCCGCCATTCAGCTCACCAGGAACCCCTGGAATACGGACCATGTGCCCGGCGGTTCTTCCGGCGGCTCCGCTGCTGCCGTGGCCGCGCAGTTCTGTGCCGGTTCCCTGGGCACGGATACCGGTGGCTCCATCCGCCAGCCCGCCTCCCATTGCGGTATTGTGGGGCTCAAGCCCACCTACGGCCGGGTTTCCCGGTTCGGTCTGGTTTCCTATGCCTCTTCCCTGGACCAGATCGGTCCCATCACCCGGGATGTCCCCGATGCGGCCATGATGATGAACCTCATCTGCGGCCATGACCCCAAGGACTCCACCTCTGCACCTAAAGAGGTCCCGGATTTTACGGCCGGTCTGGAAGCTTTCCGTAAGAACGGTCTCCAGGGGATGACCGCCGGTATTCCCAAGGAGTTTTCCGGGGTCGAGGGAATCGATCCCGAGGTGGCTGCCATGTTTGAGCAGGCCAAGCAGGTCCTCCGGGAACTGGGGGTGGAAATCAAAGAAATTTCCCTGCCCCACAGTGAATACGTTGTGGCGGCCTATTATATCATCGCCCCCTGCGAAGCCAGTTCCAACCTGGCGCGGTTTGACGGGGTGAGATACGGGTACAGGGACAAGGCCCCGGAGGATCTCATCGACATGTATAAAAAGACCAAGTCCCAGGGCTTTGGCCTGGAGGTTCAGCGCCGGATCATCATCGGCACCTATGCCCTGTCCGCCGGTTATTACGATGCCTATTACGGCCGGGCCTCCCAGGTGCGTGCCCTGATCATGGAGGATTTTTCCAAGGCCTTTGACCAGTGTGACATCATCCTATCCCCTGTGGCACCGACACCGGCCTTTAAAATCGGTGAAAATACCGAGGATCCCCTGACCATGTACCTGAGTGATATTTTTACCCTTTCCGCCAATATGGCCGGGGTGCCCGGGATTTCCGTGCCGGCGGCCGTCTCTTCCAAGGGGCTGCCCATGGGGATCCAGATGATGGCGCGTCACTTTGACGAGCTGTCCCTGATCCGCGCCGGTTTCGGTTTCGAGCAGAGTATCGGCCTTGACGCTCCCCTGCCCGAATTGAGCTAACATTATATAATAAGGAGTAGCCATGTCAGGTGTCCAGCCCCAGGGCGACGCATTGAAAAAAGCCATACAATGGATTTCCGAACAGCGGAAAAAAGATCCAGCCAAAGCCCCGGCCGTTCTGGCCGATGAGGCCGGGTTCCGGTTCGATTTAAGTCCCAAGGACAGTGAATTTTTGCTCAGGTTTGTCAAGGAAGATAAAACCCCAGGGACAGATACTGCTTCATGAGCAAAATCCGGATTCTTCCCGAGATTCTCTCCAACCAGATTGCCGCAGGCGAGGTGGTTCAGCGGCCGGCATCGGTGGTCAAGGAGCTGGTTGAAAACAGCATGGACGCCGGCGCCGACCGGATCACCGTGGAAATCGAGAAGGGCGGGCGTTCCCTGATCCGCATCAGCGACAACGGCATGGGCCTGGAACGGGACGATGCCATGCTGGCCATTGAGCGCTACGCCACCTCCAAGATTTTTGATAAGGAGGATCTTTTTTCCATCTCCACCTTCGGGTTCCGGGGGGAAGCCCTGCCTTCCATTGCATCGGTGTCCAAATTCACCCTGGTTTCCAGGACCCGGGACAACGATACGGGCACCCGCATTGACATCAACGGCGGAAAACTGGCCAAAGTAGCTGATGCCGGTGCGCCTCCCGGTACGATGGTGGAGGTCAAGCAACTTTTTTTCAACACACCGGCCCGCCGCAAATTCCTCAAAGCCGAGAGTACCGAAGCCGGCCATATTTCCGATGCCGTATCCGGCCTGGCCATGGGCAACCCGGAGATTGGATTCCGCCTTTTTCTCAATGGAAAGCTGGTGAAAAATTTTCCCCCGGGCCAGGACCTCTTTAAGCGGGCCCAGATGGTGCTGGGGCGCGATGCCGCCGACCATCTTTATCCCCTGGAATACCCCTTTGACGGCAAGAAATCTGAGATACGGATTTCCGGGGTCTGTGCCAACCCGGCCGTTACCCGCAGCACGGCCAACCGGATTTACCTTTTTGTGAATAACCGGCTGGTCCATGACCGGGGGCTGGTCTCCGCCCTGTTTCAGGGGTACCGGGGACGGATCATGAAAGGGCGCTACCCCATGGGGGTGGTCTGTGTGGATCTGCCCTTCGATAAGGTGGATGTCAATGTCCACCCCACCAAGCGGGAAATTAAGTTTCTCATGCCCCAGCCGGTGTACCAGGTGCTGGGGCAGGCCGTGTCCCGGGCCCTGGCCGACGCCCAGTCCGACAGCCTGGCCTATTCCATGTCCGGCCCTGTAACCTTTGCGGATATCCCGGGTGGTGAGCCTGACCCGGGGCCGGCCCAGCCCGAGGTGGCGGCCAAAACCTTTTACCAGGTCCGGCCCGCATCCTCCCGGTCGCCTTCCGGCGTGGCCCAGCAGGAGATTAAATGGGAAACATCCCTGCCGATAAAGAAGGAGAGACCTTCCGGGCCGGAATTTATATCTGAACCCGAATTACAACTTCCGGTCCGGCCCACACCCGAACCGGAGCAGCCGGCCATGCCCCAGTCCCAACCCTCTCCTCTGAAGGTTGTCGGACAGGTCATGGGCACCTATATTGTGGTGGAACGGGAAAATCATCTGGTTCTTGTGGACCAGCACGCGGCCCACGAACGCATTGTCTACGAGCAGTTGAAAAAACGCCATGAGGGGCTGGATGTTCAAAGCCAGACCCTCATGGTGCCCGAGGTGCTGGAACTGACCCACAGGGAGGCAGATATTCTGGAATCGGTGAGGGAGGAACTCTCCGGCCTGGGGGTGGAGATCGAGCCCTTCGGCGGCACAAGCTTTGTCATCAAGGCCGTGCCGGTCCTGGTGGAGGAAAAACAGGTCCGGCAGATGATCATGGAGATGGTGGAAACCCTGAGCGTGGATAATGAAACCGGAGAGCGGGACGGCTGGCTGGATGCCTGCCTTACCACCATGGCCTGCCACAGGGCCATCCGGGCCAACCAGCCCATGAACCAAAGTGAAATGGAGGCGCTAATGGCCGATCTCATGGAATGCCAGAATCCCATGCACTGCCCCCATGGCCGCCCCATCATGGTGGCCTTTGACCGGTACCGGCTGGAAAAGCTCTTTAAAAGGGTTGTGTGAACCCGGTGGATAATGTATATAACCCGGTACAATTTTTAACGATTCTCAGCTTGAATGATACGCTGAAACCCAATAAACAAAAACCGCAGGGCACCGGCAGACCGCTGGCGGGCCTGTGATATTTTATACGTTAACTGAAAGTAAGGAAAATCCATGTTTAGATCCCCTTCTCCCTCTTTTTCAAAAGGACTGGCCGCAGCGGCATTGGCGGCCCTGATCGTGCTGGCTGCTGCCGGTACCGGGGTTTGCAAAGGCCCGAAAACCGTAGCGGTCTTCCCCTTTGAAATGAATACCCAGCAGGACTTAGGTTTTCTCCAGAACGGCCTGTTCTCCATGCTCACCTCCCGGCTCTCCGACGCCGGAAAGGTGGACGTTCTGGACCGGGAAACCGTTGACAGGGCCCTGGCAAAAGCCAAGACCAATGCCGCCACCCAGGGGGCACTCACCGAAGCCAAGGCCAAAATAATCGGTGCTGACCTGGGCGTGGATTACGTCCTCTTCGGCAGCCTTACCAATTTCGGAGAGAGCGTCAGTCTGGACGCCAAGATGGTGGACATAACCGGCAAGAAGGAAACCCTTGCATTCTTCGAGCAGAGCAACACCATGGGCGATGTTATCCCTCTGGTCAACTCCTTTGCCGGGGATATTAACTATAAGATGTTTAACCGCCGCATCGACAACAAACTTTACGCCCGGCCCCAAGATCAGCAGCCCCAGGCTCCCGGCGGACTCCAGTACGCCGGCGGACCTGGCACCTATGGCGGTGGCGGAATGATGGCTATGAGAGGCGGACAGGGATTTTCCACCCACTTGAAACTAAAAGATACCATACGTGCCATGGATGCTGGCGATCTGAACGGCGACGGTCGGGTCCAGGTGATTGCTGCCACAGATGATAAACTTTCGATTTACCACCTTGAAGGAACCATCCTTGCCCTGGAAAAGGAATTGGAGTATGCCTCTTACTTGAAAATTGTCGGTATCGATATTGCTGATATCAACGGGAACGGATATCCGGAGATTTTTGTGTCGGCCCTGACGGTTCACGGCGACACCATGGCCTCCTTCGTGGTTGAGTACAACGGAAGTACATATGCCACTTTGGAGGATGATCAGTCCATATACTACCGGGTGGTGACCACAGCCGAAGGAAGCCAGCTTTTATTGGGCCAGGATAAGGGGGAAGATCCCTATGACGGCAATATCTATATCATGAGTTCACGAAATAACTCTTATGACAAGGAAAAAAGAATCCGGGTGCCGAGGAATACTTCTGTGTTGTCTTTGGCCAGGGGACCTGTAATGACAGAAGGCGGAGAAGAATACCTGAGCATCAACCGCCACCAGCGGCTTGTGGCCATCAGCGACTCCGGCAGTATGGAATGGGAAAGCACAAATAAATACGGCGGGACGGCCAATGTCTGGCTCATGCCCAAGGTTGACAGCGATGCCACCTACAGGGAACGGGTCTATCTCAATCCGAGGGTGAGATTCCATGATGTCGGAGAAGAGGGTAAGAAAAAGGCATTTGTCATTAAAAATACCGAGATCGGCGGAGGTGCTTTCGGCAGGTACAAAAAATTCAAAGAGGGGCATATACAGATGATGGCATGGAACGGAATTGCCATGGCCCCATTGTTTCAGACAGTCCCTGTGCAGGGCTGGATATCCGATTTTGCCATTGCCGACCTGGACGGCGACGGAGAAAAAGAACTGGTGGTTTCAGCGGTGACCAGGACAAAACTGGCCATTCTGGCCAAGGATAAGACCTCGAACATTATCTCTTATAAATTAAAATAGTAATTGGAAATTTAAAAATTAATTGACAAATCAATTATAAATTGATTTAAGAGTGTAAATATTTGGTTCCAGGCCTTTAAAAGGATGGCTTGGGACCAGATTTCAGGTAGTGTGTTTAATTCAAAAGGAGAAAAAGATGAAAAAATTTATTGTAGCCATTGCAGCATTTGCAATGATGACCGGTTCTGCCTTTGCAGCAGACTGGGCTTTTTACGGCGATGCCCGTGTTGACACTTTTTACAGTTCCACTGACGTTATCAACGGTGCTAACGGCGAAACTAATATTGCTGAATCTCTCATGGGTACTTCCCGTGTAGGTGCCAACGTCACCGTTTCCGATGAGCTCGTTGGTAACTTTGAGTTCAGAGCTGTCGACGGCGATATCACTCTCCGTCGTCTGTTCGGCGAATGGAACTTTGGTGCAGGTAAACTGTTGGTAGGCCAGGAATGGACTCCCTGTAATATTGCTTATTCTTCTCAGGTGTACGGCGATGACGGCATGGGCGATACCGGTGATGTGACTTCTCTCCGCGCTCCCATGATCCAGCTGACCTTCGGCGATTTCAAAATTGCCGCTGTTTCCCCGGACACTACTGCTATAATCCCTGGCGCAACCCAGGAAGTTGACCTTCCCACCATCGAAGTTAAATACTCCCACGCCTTCGATAACATTACCCTCGACCTGGCAGCCGGTTACAACACCTACAAAGAAACTACTGGCGGCGTAGAATATGATATCGACTCCTATGTTATAGGTGCCGGTGTTAAAGCTACCTTCGGTGCTGTTATGCTGGCTGGTAACATCATGTTCGGTCAGAATGCCGGTAACATCATCGGTGTTGATACTGATCTTGACGGCCTTACTGCTGCTACCAATACCAACGATGGCTATGCCACTTGGAACGGTACTCAGGTTTTTGATACTGACGTAACTGGTTACCAGCTGGTTGCTGCATACACTGTAAACGACATGTTCCGTCTGGAAGCCGGTTACGGTTATGTGGAAGCCGATTCTGATGACGCAACTATTGCCGATGATGAAGCTGCCAACTACTATGTTCAGGCTGCCATCACTCTGGCTCCCGGCGTAACCGTAACTCCCGAAATCGGTGTTTACGATTACGAAGAAAACAACGACGGCGAGATCACTTACTACGGCGCTAAATGGCAGATCAACTTCTAATTTAGAAGTTATCCCAGATAACACTGCCTGAATTTTACAAAGGGCTGATGGTTGATAAAACCATCAGCCCTTTTTTTGTGTGCAAGTCAATCTTTAATGGTTCAGTCTCCAGAAAGTTTGTCAATGTTTGTCAAATGTAAAAAAATGTTGTTAAAGGTGTTGACAAGGATATGCGAATTTTGATTAAGTAGATCCTGAACAATGTTCACCAAACAGATGTTTGGTCTTTCCTTCAGGGACCACCGGTGTTTAAAAGGACCACCGGTGGTCTGTCAGGCGGGGAAGAGGATCAACTTTTAACAAAAGGAGAAAAGATGAAAAAACTAATGGCAATTGCAGTGTTGATGCTGCTTATGACCGGCTCTGCCTGGGCCGCCGCCGAGTGGAATTTTTACGGCAGTGCCAGGATTTCGACTTTTTATTCGGATATTGAAAATAATCCGTTTTTGACTGGCACGCCGAATACGGACAATTTTGAGATGGATAACAATGGTAATGCCCGTGTCGGCGCCAATATAAAGGTCAGTGATACTTTAACCGGCCGTTTTGAGTTTGGTGCAAAGAATGCGGATATCAACCTGCGTATCCTCTGGGGTGAATGGGACTTCGGCGCCGGCTCTCTGGGGGTCGGCCAGAATTACACCCCGCTTCTCATGCCGTATTCTAATCAGGTCTATAATATCTATGCCCGTAAGGACGGCGATACAAATATGAGTCTTTTTGGTATGCTGTACGGAAAACGGGAACCCATGATCCGATTGAAATTCGGCAATTTTCAGATCGCTGCTGTTGCGCCCCGGCTGAGGGTTTATTCGTATGCTACTACGATTGGTACCGCAGGAAGTACAGCTGTCAGCGGAACTGCTGCGTACTACAATGATCAACCGAATTCCCAGGTTAAATTGCCTAACATTCAAGCCAAGTATAAGATTGATTTTGACTGCGGCCACATTAATCTTGCTGGCGGCTATCAGACCTATGATTTGCTCGACAACGGCGAAGAATTCAAGGTAGAGTCCTACGTGCTTGCACTGGGCGGCCGGTTGAATGTCGGTAAAGCTTATTTCAAGGGTGATATTTGGGGCGGGCAGAATGTTGGCAACCTGGCAGATATTCTTGTTAGCGGCAGTATCGCTAGTACTATGGCGGCCGCTGGTGGCGGGGATCTGGACGGTGCCGGGCTTGGCTTTGCCCGGTGGAGTGATGGTAATATTTATACTGCAACTGCTGGAGCGGCAGGCGTCGCAAGAGGCGTTACAAATAACGATGCTATTGCTGGCCTGATTGTTGCCGGTTATGAAATCAGAAAAGGGCTGTATGTAGAAGCTGGTTACGGATACACCAGGACAGAACTTGATGTTGGTGGTGCCACAAAAGATGATGCAGAGACCTGGTATGTCCAATCTACCATATTCCTTGCCCCCGGCGTATTTATCACCCCGGAAATCGGCGGATTCAACGGTAAACAGACAGGTGATCCGGATATCTTTTATTACGGTGCCAAATGGCAGATTAACTTCTAAAATAAAGTCGATTTTAGCCACCATCTCCGCCTGAAAAATAAAAGGCTCGGCAGAAGCGTTTCTGTCGAGCTTTTTTTGCTTAGGGCGGCCCTTTAGGTGAAAGGTTATAAAATTGTAAACCTGGAAAATTCGTTAGTCTGCTATGTGTGTAGTCGGGGGGGGGGGGGAGGCTGCCGGCGGCCTTGTCAGAGTTTGGAAAAGCTTGAAAAATGGTGTATTGCATGGTAGCCAGGGGGGATACCGGTAGAACAAATAGGCTCTTAACAAAAGCCGAACGTGGCTTGTAATTTAAGGGGGTTGCTGGATAAGTATGTGTTATGGATATAGTGATTTTCAAAATAACTTTCCAATTGACGTAGTTTTCCGAGTTCTCATTGGATTGTCGATAACATCAAGGATTGCTGTGTCCAATCCGTCAATTAGTTGCTGAATTTTACGGCAGACATGATTATTAAACCATCGTGCTTTTATAGTATCCCAGATCTGTTCTATTGGATTTAAATCTTGTGAATACGGTGGCAGAAACATTGGTTTGAAATTGTAAAAATCAATTGTTTTCTTTTTGTGCCAGGATGCATTATCCATAATTAAAACATTGCGCTTCCGAGAAAAGGAAATCATCTCTGAAGCTTCTCCAAGAAAGGCTTGAAATGTATCTGCGTCTGAGTGAGACGTTGTCCAAGACAAAAAATCCCCGAGTCCTGGGGCAGACCAGTCACATTACGTGTAGTAGTTCAGACTTGATCTGACAAATACCGGTTTTGAAAAGGTGTCTGTCAGGTCAAATCTAAGCTATCATTTTTTCCTGACAAATAGTTCTTCCTTCTTCAAGGGTCTCGATTGGAGTCCTACCACAACACATTTTACCTTGATGAGTTCGCTCATTGTTATAGTAGTAAAGCCACGAGTCCAGATCACTTTGCAACATTTGAATATCGGTGTAAATCTTTTTTCTAAAAGTCACCTGATAAAATTCCTGTAATATCGTTTTATGAAATCGCTCACAGATCCCATTTGTCTGTGGATGGCGTGCCTTGGTTTTGGTGTGATCAATGTCGTTAATCGCCAAATATAGCTGATAATCATGCTTTTCGGCCTTACCGCAGTACTCGGTTCCTCTGTCTGTTAAAATTCTCAACATTGGAAGTTTGTTGTTTTCAAAAAAAGGGAGGACCCGATCATTGAGCAGATCGGCTGACGTTATAGGTGTTTTGGTGTTATAGAGTTTAGCAAAAGCGACCTTGGAATATGTATCAACAAATGTCTGCTGGTAAACTCGCCCAACACCTTTCAACGTCCCAACGTAAAACGTATCCTGGGATCCGAGGTAGCCAGGGTGGAAAGTCTCAATTTCTCCGTGGGCTGCATCATCCTGCTTTTTGCGTTCAAGTGCCTGGACCTGTGTTTCAGTCAGAATCATCTTCTCGTCGGCCATCCTCTTTTCAAGCGCTATAAGGCGTTTTTTAAAGCATTCTAACTGGTGCCGAAGCCAGACACTTCTAACACCGCTTGGTGAGATAAATACACCCCGTTTTCGCAACTCATTGCTTGCACGGACCTGGCCATGTGCGGGTTGTTCAATAGCATATTCAACAACAGCGTCTTCCGTTGCTTCATCTACTCTGTTTTTAAGGTTCGGTTTTCTGCGATTTTGATCAAAGAGAGCATCGAGACCATTATCATCTACGGCATTTTTATATCGGTAAAACGTATCTCTTGAAAGCCCCATAATTTTGCAAGCCTGAGAAACATTACCGAGTTCTTCTGCCAGATTTAAAAGTCCTACTTTGTGTTTAATGATTTTTTTGCTACCATGCAGCATGAGGGTTACTCCTTGTTTTGATATTTTGGTTTGGTCACCTTTATCAAAACCGGTAACCCTCTTTTTTTCAAGAGGACTGTCAGATTTTATCTAAACTAATTCACATTACGTTCATACGCAGATGATCTCCGTTTTTCACAACTTTTGATTTGTTTCCTTTTTTATCCCAGCGCCTTCTTGGCCTAGGATCGTCTTCAAATCCAGATTCGTCTCGAAACCATATTTCTATATTTTTTTCGTTATATTACAAATCCAGATCTTTAATGAATTTCTGGCGTTTTTCTTGATCATTGCGATCCGGAAAAGGTTGTGGGACTTTCAGAGCATAGCCCTGATCATGAAAAAACGAACCACGGTTTGATAACTACATTCGACCTCATAGGCCTCGCTGATATATTCATGGAATGCTTTTGCAGTCCAAAACTCCCGGTTAGCTTCTTTGGGGTTTGCGATTAAATACGCATATTTCTTTGCTTCATCTCCTTTTAGAATAGCAGTTCGGCCAGGCCGCTTTTTCACAATTAAACCATCAGCACCTTTTTTATTGAAAAAGTTAATCCAGTTCCTGACAGCTCTATCTCCCACCATAAGAGCTTGACAAACATTCGGTCTTGGAACGCCGGTCAATAAGAATTGTATGGCCGTGCATATTTGAGAAGTTTAACTTAATCCAACCCGAGAAGCTTCCTTTAACTCCTTAATTGTAACATTCTCGGGATTGGGATGAATGAGTGAGCGGGCCATACATTCATATCTATTCATACTTCAGTAAGAATGTTTAGCTTTATTTGAGATTCTTTCGGAACGTAATTTTGATAACGGCTATTGAATACGCTTATGGTGGTTCGTCGCCGGGGAGGACGGATTCCCCGGCGGCAAGAGGTGGCAAAAGGATAGCAGCAGGTTAGAATAGATATTTCCAGACCTTCCAGCCGACTTCTTCCTCCGGCTGCCAGCCCTGGGGGACCTGCATGAGGTGCTCCGGGTTTTTCCGTTTCAGGTCGTTGAGCATCTTTTGTTTTTCCTGTTCCATTTCTTCCCAGGTGAGGGTGGTTCTTTCAAAGATCCGGTGGTTGATGGCGGCTGCGATGCGGTCCACCCTATTGATCAATTCGTCGGCGTTCTTGGACTGTTCGAAAAAGGCCATGAACCGTTTGTTGGTCATGTCGTAGACCCGGGCGTCAATACTGAAGGCGCCGGCAAGCCCGGTGATGGTGCCGGTGAGGATATAGTCGGTTTTTTCTTTCTGGTAAACGGTTTTGATCAATTCATTGCCTGACAGGCTGCCGATTTCGTCCAGAGCGTCATTCATTTTGGCCGGCGGGACCACGGCCACCTTTCCGGGCCAGGTGAGTCTGGAGTAGAGCATGCGGCAGATACCGGGTTTGACATAATCCATGTTTTTATCGGCATGGATGGTAAAGGGCAGAACAGCCAGCGTTTGTCCAGTCTGGCCAACGGCCGGGGAAAGGGGGAGGGCGGTTGCGGCCAGGATAGCGGCCGTTATCATATATTTACGGATTGAATGGATCATATTCACTTTTATACCTCTAAAGTTTTGATTTAAGCAGGGGGGTGACGATTTTGGGGTCGGCTTTTCCCCTGGTCTTTTTCATGATCTGGCCCATGAAAAAGCTGAACAATTTGGTTTTGCCGTTTCTGTAGGCTTCAGCTTCGTCCGGGTTTTCTTTGATGACATCCTCCACCATGACTTCCAGTTCGCCCTGGTCGGATACCTGTTCCAGGCCTTTTTCCTTGACAATGGCTTCCGGATCCTTGGCGGTTTCCGCCATCTCTTCGAAAACGGATTTGGCGGCCCTGGCGTTGATGCTGCCTTTTTCCATGAGGGCAAGGAGTTTGGAAAAGTCTGCGGCAGTTACCGGGGAGTCGGCAATATCCAGGCCCTTGGCATTGAGCATTCCCATGAGGTTGGTCATGGTCCAGTTGGCGGCCTGTTTGATGTTTTCAAGGGGGTGCACTGTTTCCTCGAAGAAATTGGCCATGTCCAGGCTGGCGGTGAGTACGCCGGCGTCATAGGCGGAGAGCTTGTACTCGTTGATGAACCGTTCTTTTTTTTCATCGGGCAGTTCGGGCATGGTGGCCTGTACATCCTGGATCCATTCTTGGTCCACGATGAGGGGGACCAGGTCGGGGTCGGGGAAGTACCGGTAGTCGTGGGCCTCTTCTTTGCCCCGCATGGAGGCGGTGCAGTTTTTGTTGGGATCCCAGAGCCGGGTTTCCTGAATGACCTTGTCGCCGTTTTCAAGTACATAGGTCTGGCGCTCGATTTCGTACCGGATGGCCTTTTCCACGTTTCTGAATGAATTAAGATTTTTCAGTTCGGTGCGGATGCCGAATTCTTCCTGGCCCACCGGGCGCAGGGAGACGTTGGCATCGCAGCGGAAACTGCCCTGTTCCATGTTGCCGTCGCAGACATCAATGTATTTGAGGATGGCGTGGAGCTTGCGCAGGTAAGCACCTGCTTCGGCTGCCGTGCGTATATCCGGCTCGGATACGATTTCGATGAGGGGCACGCCGGTGCGGTTCAGGTCCACCATGCTTTTGGCCCGGGCCGGGTCGTGGATCAGCTTGCCGGCATCCTCTTCCATGTGGATACGGGTGATGCCGATGCGCTTTTCACCGGCCTCTGTTTCAATGTCAAGATGGCCGAATTCCGCTATGGGCTGGGCGTATTGTGAGATCTGGTAGCCCTTGGGCAGGTCCGGGTAAAAATAGTTTTTACGGTCAAACCGGCTCTCTTCATTGATTTGGCAGTTGGTGGCCAGGGCCGCTTTGATGGCAAAGGTGACGGCTTGTTTGTTTAGGACGGGGAGCACTCCCGGCATGCCGGTGCAGACCGGGCAGGTGTTGGCGTTGGGCGACCGGCCGAACTCGGTGGAGCAGTTGCAGAAGATTTTTGTCCGGGTCTTGAGCTGGGCGTGGACCTCAAGCCCGATCACTGGTTCAAAAGGCATATCTTTGTTGATTCCTTATATTTTCCATTACTTGAAATATTAACAGCCTTCCTTTATAACCTTGATACTTTGAATAATCAATATAATTGTTTTACCCAGGGAGCGGAAGTGGATGGTGAAACGCCGGCGGCCGATTTTTATAAGTATTTTCAGCTTGACCGGGTTTGTGCTTGCAAAATAGGGGCTGAACAGATAAAACAAGGACCTTTTGGGACGATAACCCTAGGGAATGATAAGGAATAATTTCCATGAAATTCTTTTTTTGCGTCATGGGCATGGTCATGATTGTGGAGGGCCTGCCCTATTTTGCCTGTCCGGACAAGATGCGGCAGATGGTTGCTGTGGTGCTGGGCCTGGATGACGGGACCTTGAGGCGGTTCGGCTTTTTCATGATGCTGGCCGGGCTGGGCGTGGTTTACCTCGCCATGGGAGGGGCCTGATGTTTCAATTGTCCGATTATGATTACCACCTGCCCGAGAAACTCATCGCCCAGCGGCCCTGCGGTGAGAGGAGCCAGTCCCGGCTGCTGCGGGTAAAGCGGGAACTTGGCCGGTTTTCCCATCATAAGTTTTTTGAACTTGAGAGCTTTTTGAATCCCGGGGATTTGCTGGTGGTCAACAATACCCGTGTGATTCCGGCCAGGCTGATGGGGCAGAAGGAATCCGGCGGCCGGGTGGAGGTGCTGATCATCGATTATGCCGCCGGCATGAAGCATCTTGATGAGACCGGGGTGTTTCAGTGCGACTGCCTGCTCAGGGCATCCCGGCGGCCCAAACCGGGGACCGTGCTTTTCATGGAAGGGGGGATACGGGCCCGGGTGGTCTCCCACAGGGAAAGGGTCTCGGCGGTGGCCTTTGAAGACGGTCCGGCATTCATCGACCGCCTGAAGGGAAACGGCCAGATTCCCCTGCCGCCGTATATAAAGCGGTATGGAGATCCGGAACAGGCTGAAAAGGATAAGAAGAATTACCAGACCGTATATGCTGAGGCCGACGGGGCTGTGGCCGCCCCTACGGCCGGCCTGCATTTTACGGAACGGCTCATGGCCGGGCTTCAAGCCAAAGGGGTGGGGGTGGCCCGGATTACCCTGCACGTGGGGTATGGCACCTTTGTGCCGGTAAGGGTGGCGGATATCCGGGACCATGAGATCCACTCCGAATTTTTTACAGTATCCCAAGAGGCGGCCCGGATGATCAATGAGACAAAGGCCAGGGGCGGACGGGTGGTCGCCGTTGGAACAACCTCGGTGCGGACCCTGGAATTTATTGCCGGTGAGGACGGGCGGGTGGCGGCAGGGGCTGGCCAGTGCAACCTGTTCATTTATCCTGGGTACCGGTTTAAGTGTGTGGATGCCATGGTGACCAATTTCCATCTGCCCAAGTCCACGCTGCTCATGTTGATTTCCGCCTTTTACGACCGCAAGAAAATTCTGGACGCCTATGGGCTTGCCGTGGATGAAAAATATCGGTTTTTCAGTTACGGTGACGCCATGTTTATTGAGTAAAGAGAGTATAAAATGCTGACATTTGATTTGTATAAGGACAACGGCAGGGAAGGTCGGGGGGAGGACCGGACCCGGCTGGGGAAAATTACCACGGCCCACGGCCAGATTGAAACCCCGATTTTCATGCCCGTGGGAACGGTGGGATCGGTAAAGGCGGTGTCCAAGGAGGACCTGGATCACTGCGGTGCCCAGATTATCCTGGGCAATACCTATCATCTCTACCTGCGCCCGGGGTGCGAGGTGATTGAGCCCATGGGCGGCCTGCATAAGTTCATTGCCTGGGACAAGCCCATGCTCACCGATTCCGGCGGGTTCCAGTTTTTTTCCCTGGCCAAGCTGGCCAAGTTTACCGATGAGGGGGTTCATTTCCAGTCCCATATTAACGGGTCCCGCCATTTCTTCTCCCCGGAGCGGGCCGTGGAAATCCAGATGATCCTGGGATCGGATATCATGATGTCCCTGGACTGGTGCATTGCCCAGCCGGCCACTGAAAAGCAGACTGTGGACGCCCTGAATATGACCACCGCCTGGGCCAAACGGGGGTATGACTACTGGCAGGAAAAGGGCGGGGTCAATAACCTTTTCGGAATTGTCCAGGGTGGGATGTACAAGGACCTGCGCTCCCTTTCCGCCGAGCAGATCACGGCCATTGATTTTCCCGGCTTTGCCATCGGCGGCCTTTCCGTGGGCGAACCCACCGAGGTGATGTACGAGATGGCTGACCATACCCTGCCGCTGCTGCCCCGTAACAAGCCCAGGTACATCATGGGGGTGGGCACCCCGGAAAATCTGGTGACCCTGGCGGGCATGGGCTGCGACATGTTCGACTGTGTCATGCCCTCCCGGAACGCCAGGAACGGCAAGCTGTTCACAAGCAAGGGGGACATCAATATCCCCAATGCCAAATACATCACGGACGAACGGCCCATTGATGAAAACTGCAATTGCTACACCTGCCGGAACTACACCCGGGCCTACCTGCGCCATTTGTACAAGGCAAAGGAACTGCTCGCCTACCGGCTGAACACCATTCACAATCTCTATTATTACCTTGACCTCATGGCAAAAATACGCCATGCAATAAAAGAAGATCGTTTTATGGAATTCAAAAGGGAATTTTTTGCTGAAAGGAATGCAAAGGGATGACCATTGCTAAAAAAATAGAAAAAACAATTGAAACCTCTTCCTGGATCCGGAAGATGTTTGAAGCCGGTGCCCGGCTCAAGGCGGAGCACGGGGCGGAGAATGTATTTGATTTTTCCCTGGGAAACCCCAACCTGGAGCCGCCTGAAGCCTTCCGGGCGGCCATGGCTGCGGCGGCACAGGATACCACCCCCGGTCTCCACGGCTATATGCCCAATGCGGGATATCCCCATGTGCGGGAAGCCATTGCCCAAACCGTTTGTGCCTACCAGGGCAAGGATGTGACCGCCGACGATATTATTATGACCTGCGGGGCGGCCGGCGGTTTGAACATCGTCTGCAAGGCCCTGCTCAACCCCGGTGAAGAGGTGCTGGTGCCCGCCCCCTATTTTGTGGAGTACGGCGCTTACGCCGACAACCACGGCGGGGTGCTTAAAACCGTTGCCACAGGGGCTGGGTTCGGCCTGGATATGGATACCCTGGAAAAGGGCATTACGGAACAGACCCGGATTGTGCTCATCAATTCCCCCAACAACCCCACCGGTGCCGTGTACACCCGTGAGGAACTGGCGGCCCTGGGCGACCTGCTCCGGAAAAAATCAAAGGAACTGGGCCGGGTGATTTACCTGGTCTCCGACGAGCCCTATACCCGGATTATCTTTGACGGCACCGAGGTGCCGCCGGTGTTTGAGTTCTACGAGGAGTCCATTGTGGTCACCTCACACTCCAAGGATCTCTCCCTGGCCGGTGAGCGCATCGGGTATGTAACGGTGAATCCAGAAGCACAGTACCGGGGCGCCCTGGTGGGCGCCATGACCCTGGCCAACCGGACCCTGGGATTTGTCAATGCGCCGGCCATGATCCAGCGGGTGCTGCCGGATCTCCAGGACGCCAGCGTGGATATCAATGCCTATAAGCGGAAGCGGGACCTGCTGGTAGAGGGACTGCAGGGTGCAGGTTACGAGTTTGACGTGCCCAAGGGAACCTTTTATCTCTTTGTGAAATCTCCCTTAAAGGATGACGTGGAATTTGTCAGGATACTCCAGGAAGAACTGATCCTGGCCGTGCCCGGCAGCGGATTCGGCGGGCCCGGTTATTTCCGCCTGGCCTTCTGCGTTGACGATCGTACCATTACTGCAGCCATGCCTGGCTTTAACCGGGCCATGGAAAAACTTTCCAAATAGAAATACGTCATAGGGGAACTGATTATGCATGAAATGGGTATTGCCGAACAACTGGTAAAGATTGCGCTGGATGCCATTCCCGATGATATTGAAAATCCCAAAGTGGAGATTCTGAACCTGCGTATCGGCAAGCTGGCCGCCGTGGTGGAGCACAGTTTGACCTTTTGCATGGAAATTATCACCAAGGATACCCCCCTGGACGGGGTGAAACTGGCCGTTGAACAGGTGCCGGTGAAAATCCAATGCCTCAACTGCCAAAAGGAATGGGAAACCGACGCCCCCATGTTCAAATGTCCGGACTGCGGGGACGGGGAAGTGAAGATGCTGACGGGCCGGGAAATTGAAATCTCCTCCATGGAGCTGGCCGACGACTGATAGAATCGAGGAAAATCCAATGGAAATAAATATTCAAAAACGTGTACTGGAAAAAAATCTGACCGATGCGGAAAAAAACCGCGCCTTTTTTAAAGAGCAGAAGGTGTTTGTTCTGAATATGATGTCGTCTCCGGGCTCCGGAAAAACCGAGACCCTGTGCAAAACCCTGGCCCGGCTTATGCCCGGGGTGAGGGTGGGGGTGATTGTGGGGGATGTCTGCACCACCAACGACGCCGACCGACTGGAGGTGACAGGCGCCAAGGTCACCCAGATCAATACGGACCAGTTCGGCGGGGACTGCCATCTGGCCGCCCACCTCATTGACGCCTCGGCCCGGGAACTGGGCTGCGATGACCTGGATCTGCTCATTGTTGAGAATATCGGGAACCTGGTCTGTCCGGCGGAGTTTGATATCGGAGAGGATGCCCGGGCAGTCGTGCTCAGCGTCACCGAAGGGGAAGACAAACCCCTGAAATACCCCCTGATGTTCCAGGTGGCCGATGCTGCCATTTTAAATAAAATCGATCTGCTGCCCTACCTGGATTTTGACGCGCCCCTGGCTGTGGAAAACATGAAGCAGGTCCACCCGGGGATGCCGGTATTTGAAATTTCAGCCAAGACCGAGGAGGGGTTTGAACCCTGGCTGGAATGGCTGAGAACAAAGGTTAAGGAAAAACTAGGTTAGTGATGTAAAAGGAGGGATATCATGGAAATAAAACCCACGGCATTTGCAGGATCATGGTACCCGGGATCGGCGGATGAATGTGAGGCGGCCATCCGTGAGTTTTCGGATCCGGCACCCGATCCGGGAGAACATATCGGCGGGATCGTTCCCCATGCCGGATGGGTCTATTCCGGCGCCATTGCCTGCCGGGTCATCGCTTCCCTGGTATCCCCCACCGCAGAGGCTCCGGATACCATTGTATTATTCGGGGCCCATATGCACCCCGGTTCCCAGGCATTTATCCTCGGGTCCGGTGCCGTGGATACCCCTGTGGGTCCGATTGAGGCCGACCAGGACCTGGCGGCTTATATGGGGAAACTACTTGCCGATACCGGCCATGATATCCGATCCATTCCCCCGTCAAGATTTCCGGATGATAATACCCTGGAACTCCAGTATCCCTTTATCCGCCATTTTTTCCCCGATACAAAGCTTGTTGCATGCGGGGTGCCGCCTTCGGGCCTTGCAGCCCTAATGGGCGAGGCGGCTGTGGACGGGGCAACCTCACTTGGGCGGCGCATCCGCATCCTGGGATCCACGGACATGACCCACTACGGCCCCAATTTCGGGTTTGAACCGGCCGGAAGGGGGCCGAAGGCTGTCGAATGGGTGAAAGAGGAGAATGATGCCGCTGCCATAGGGGCGTTGATCCGGATGGATGTGTCCGGCATTATTGAGCAGGGCCTGTCCAACCATAATATGTGCTGCGCAGGGGCTGCGGCTGCCGCAGTGGCGGCCTGTAAAAAAATAGGCGCAGCCAAGGGAATCTGTCTTGACTACGCCTCAAGTTACGATCTCTCCCGCGCCTCAAGCTTTGTGGGGTATTGCGGGATGGTGTATCCTGTATAGTTATTCAGCGTTGCTGCCGGCAAAGGCGGCTGCTTTTTCGATGCGCTGAACGGTCTTTTCTTTGCCCAGGGCCAGAAGCATTTCAAATATGCCGGGGCTGACGGTGGTGCCGGTAACGGCCACCCGCAGGGGCTGGGCGATTTTCCCGAAGCCCAGGGCGGTTTCTTCCATTACGGCCTTGAACAGGGTTTCCAGATTTTCATGGGTGTACTCGTCCAGGGCGGCGATGCCCTCGGCGCACCGGGTCAGCAGGGAAGCGGCCTCGGGCTTGAGGAATTTTTTGGCAGCCTTTTCCTCGAATTCAACCTCATCCTTATAGTAGAATTGAGCGGCTTCGGCCATTTCCACCAGGGTTTTACTCCTGGGCTGGAGGGTTTCGATAACCCCGTGGGTGAAGGTGTCGTCTTGGGCGTCTATTCCCAGTTCGGCCAGGTGGTCCAGAAGGGGGGCGGCCAGTTCTGCCGGGCTTTTTTTCTGGATGTGTTTGGCGTTGAGGGAGTACAGCTTGTCCATGTCGAACATGGAGGCGGACCGTCCCAGGTGCTCCAGGTCGAATTTTTCAATGAGCTCCTCCCGCTCAAAGAACTCCTGGTCGCCGTGGGACCAGCCCAGGCGGACCAGGTAGTTGATCAAGGCGTCGGCCAGGAATCCCATCTTTTTATATTCGCCCACGGACATGGCGCCGTGGCGTTTGGACAGCCGGGATTTATCCGATCCCAGGACCATGGGCACATGGCCGAATACCGGCATGTCTGCCCCCAGGGCCTGATAGATGAGCATCTGCTTGGGGGTGTTGACCAGGTGGTCATCCCCCCGGACAATGGTGTTTATGCCCATGGTGATGTCATCAATGACCACGGCCAGGTTGTACATGGCCACCCCGTTGCTCCGCTGGATGATAAAGTCGTCGATTTCTGCATTCTGGAAGGCGGTGCTGCCCTTGACAATGTCTTCCACCACGGTGACCCCGGTGTCCGGGGTTTTTAGACGCACCACGGTGTTTTCCCCTTTTTTAAGCCCGCGGTTCCGGCATTTTCCGTTGTACATAGGCTTGAGTCCCTTGGCCTTGGCCTCCTCGCGCATGGCGTTGACCTCTTCGGGGGAGCAGTCGCAATAATAGGCATGGCCGGATTCCACCAGCCGGTCGATGTATTCATTATAAATATCGTGGCGCTGGGTCTGGAAGTAGGGGCCGTCGTCCCAGTCCATGCCCAGCCATTCCATGGATTCCAGGATGGCGTCCACGGACTCCTTGGTGGAGCGGACCTCGTCGGTGTCTTCGATGCGCAGAACGAATTTGCCATTGGTTTTCCGGGCATAGAGCCAGTTGAACAATGCGGTTCTTGCCCCGCCGATATGCAGGTAGCCCGTGGGGGAGGGGGGGAAACGGGTAATGATGGGATCCATATATTTTCTCCAATATTCTATAAATAGATCGGTTAGTTAGTATAAATAAATGGTGTAAAATCGACGCCTTATCTACCATAAAATGTGGACTCCGGCAATAAAAGAATTTCTATTATTCTTGACAGGTTGTGAAAATTGGGGTAGATATGTTTGTTTTATTATTTTGGTGAAAAATAATTGAAATGTAAATAAAAAGATATAGTTAGGAGAAAATCAAATGGCAGTACCTAAGCAGAAAAGCTCCAAGGCAAGAGGAAGAAAAAGAAGAACTCATTACAAAACCAGCGCTCCCACCGTCAGCGTATGCCCCGAGTGCCAGGAGCCCAAGCTCCCCCACACCGCCTGCCCTGAGTGCGGCGCCTACAAGGATAGAAACGTAAACGACAGTGCTGAAGACGAATAAATCCTTAAAGAGGAGTGCGGGCATGACCGTTGAAACCAAAATTAAAAAAGTGATTGCTGAAAAGATTCCGGATATTGATATTGATGACGTGGTGCCGGAAGCATCCCTGATTGAAGACCTGGGTGCGGATTCCCTGACCATTGTTGAACTCGTCATGTCCATGGAAGAAGTCTTTGAAATTGAAATCGATGACGACGACGCCGAAAAACTTGTGACGGTGCAGGATGCCATCGATTACATCAAGGCAAAATCTTAAATTTTAATCGGGATCAGGCAGGATGGATAAGGAAAAGACCATTATTATCGGCAGCGATCATGCCGCATTCGGACTGAAGGAAAAGATCAAGGACCTTTTGTTTAACCTCGGTTACGGCGTGGAAGATGCCGGGACCCATGGCGAAGCGTCCGTTAACTATGCCGATTACGGCAAAAAAGTGGCTGGTGCGGTCTCATCAGGTGAATATGCCAAAGGCATTCTGCTCTGCGGAACGGGCCTTGGCATGTCCATGCAGGCCAACCGGTATAAGGGGGTCCGCGCCGCCCTCTGTTCGGATATTTTTTCCGTGCAGATGAGCCGGCAGCATAACGACTCCAATATACTGGTCATGGGCGGCCGGGTGGTTGGCGACATCCTGGCCTTTGAGTTGGTCAAGACGTGGCTGAATACTGAGTTTGAAGGCGGCCGCCACCTTGACCGCATTAAATCCCTGGATGTATAGCCGGGCGGATCAGCCCGGTGGAACACCCCAGAAATCCAAATAACCGTGTGAGGAGATGGATACGCGCAAAATGAGTTATATTGAGAAGAATGATCCTGAAATCGCCGGGGTTCTGGCTAACGAAGCTGAACGCCAGGAGTACGGCCTGAACCTTATTGCATCTGAAAACACGGTGAGCCCGGCCGTGATGGAAGCACAGGGCTCCATCATGACCAATAAATACGCCGAAGGGTATCCCGCCAAACGGTATTATGGCGGGTGCGAATTTGTGGACCAGGCCGAAGACCTGGCCATTGAGCGGGTGAAAAAACTTTTCGGCGTGGAATTTGCCAACGTCCAGCCCCATTCCGGGTCCGGTGCCAATATGGCGGCCTATTTTGCCATGCTGAAACCCGGAGACCGGATCCTGGCCATGGATCTGTCCAACGGCGGTCACCTCACCCACGGCGCCGGTGTCAGTTTCTCAGGCAAGCTTTTTGACTTCACCCATTACGGCCTGGATCCCCAGACAGAAATGATTGATCTCAACCAGGTGGAAGACCTGGCAAAGGCCAAACAGCCCAAACTGATTGTGGCCGGTGCCTCCGCCTATCCCAGGATCATTGATTTTAAGGGGTTTGCGGAGATTGCTCAGCGCCACAATGCACTGTTCATGGTGGATATGGCCCATATCGCAGGACTGGTGGCCACCGGCCTCCATCCTTCCCCCGTGGGATTTGCCGACGTCATTACGTCCACTACCCATAAGACCCTCAGGGGACCCAGGGGCGGATTGATCCTGTCCTCGGATAAATTCGGCAAGGCCATCAACAGCCAGATATTCCCGGGCATCCAGGGCGGGCCGCTCATGCACGTGATCACGGCCAAGGCTGTGGCCTTTAAAGAAGCCCTTTCCCCGGAATTTGCCGACTACCAGAAACAGGTGGTGAAAAATTCCGCCGCCCTTGCCGGTGTGCTTATGGACCGCGGCTACAAACTGGTTTCCAACGGTACGGACAACCATATGGTGCTGGTGGATTTTTCCAGCCGGGATATCACCGGAAAAGAAGCTGAAGAGCGGCTGGGCCAGGCCAATATCACGGTAAACAAAAATACTGTGCCCAATGAAAAACGCAGCCCCTTTGTGACCTCCGGTATCCGTATCGGTGTGCCCCTGGTCACCTCCAGGGGGATGAAGGAAGATGCAACCCGGACCATCGCCGGATTCATCTGCGATATCCTGGACGATGCCGCCAATATTGCCCGGGTGGCCCAGGAGGTCAAAGACCTCTGCAGCAAGTATCCCCTTTACGCTTAGGACGCTGGCCATGACCCAGATTCCTGAACCCGCCATGGATCATATTATGGATCAGTCACCCGGAAAACGGCCTTCATGGAATGAATATTTCATGGGGATCACCGATTTGGTCGCCGGCCGCGCCACCTGCACCCGGAGAAAGGTGGGGGCGGTGCTGGTCAAGGAAAAACGGATTCTCTGTTCCGGATACAACGGGGCGCCCTCGGGGGTGCCCCACTGCCGGGAAACCGGCTGTCTGAGGGAACAACTCAAGGTCCCTTCCGGGGAGAAACACGAGTTGTGCCGGGGGGTGCATGCTGAACAGAATGCCATCATCCAGGCGGCTTTCCACGGCATTCCCGTTAACGGGGCCGTTCTTTACTGCACCACCCAGCCGTGTTCCATCTGTGCCAAGATGATTATTAACGCAGGTATAAAAAAGGTATATTACAAGGAAGGGTATGACGATCCCCTTTCCATGGACATGTTTGCCCAGGCCGGTGTGGAACTGGTCCGGCTGAGTACCTGAATTGAGAATTGAGAGGCTGACATGAAATGCCCTTTTTGCGGAAAACTGAATACCCGGGTGGTTGATTCCAGGCCGGGCAAAATTGAGTTTGAAGTCCGGCGAAGAAGGGAATGCCAGGGATGTTCCCAGCGGTTTACCACCTATGAACGGGTGGAGCAGGTCCCTGTGATGATTGTCAAAAAAGACAACCGCAGGGAGGAATTCGACAGAGAAAAAATCCTCAAAGGCATCCAGAAAGCCTGCGAAAAGCGGGCCATCAGTGTGGATCAGATTGAAGAAATGGTGGCCTCCATTGAGCGGGATCTTCGTGAAGGTGCGGACCGGGAGGTTTTATCCAAGGTGGTCGGGGAGAAGATTATCACGGCCTTGAAGGAAGTGGATGATGTGGCCTATGTCCGGTTCGCTTCTGTATACCGGGAGTTCAAGGATGTGGCCGATTTTATCCAGGAACTCAAGGGGATGCTGCCCGATGACTGCCGCCCTGAAGAACTGGACCAGCTGGGCTCGACGGACAGGAACCATGACTGATAACAGGTATATGGAACTGGCCCTGGAGCTGGCGGCCAAGGGAAAGGGGTTTACCTCACCCAATCCCTGCGTAGGGGCAGTGGTGGTGAAAGACGGCGATATTATCGGCCGCGGATACCATCCCAAGGCCGGCGGGCCCCACGCAGAGGTGGTGGCCATTGACGACGCCCATGCCCATGCGCCGGGCCGGCTTGCCGGTTCCACCATTTATGTTACCCTTGAACCCTGCAACCATTTCGGAAAAACCCCGCCCTGCACCCGGAAAATTTTGTCTGCAGGCATCACCCGTGTGGTGGTGGGCTGCACAGATCCCAATCCCGTGGCTGCCGGCGGCATTGATCTTTTAAGGGAAAACGGGGTTGATGTGGAAACCGGGATTCTACAGGACCGGGCCCGGACCCTCATCGAAGATTTTATCTGGTACAACCAGAATGAAAAACGTCCCTTTGTCACCCTCAAGTGCGCGGCCACCCTTGACGGCCGCATTGCCACCCGATCCGGGGATTCCCAGTGGATTACCAATGAACTCTCCCGGGGGTACGGGCACAGGCTTCGCCACGAGGCCGACGCCATCCTCATCGGTTCCGGCACCCTCCATGCCGACAATCCATCGCTGACGGCAAGGATACCCGGGGAAACCACCGTGGACCCGGCCCGGGTTGTTCTGGATTCCCGGCTGACAGTGAAAGAAGATGCCAAAATTATTACCCAGGATTCCCAGGCGCCCACCATCATCGTTGCGGGTCCCCATGCGGACGCCAAAAAAGCCTCAAGGCTTGAAGCCAAAGGGGTGAAGATCATCCGGGTGAATCTTATTGACGGAAAGCTTGATTTAAATGAACTTGTGATTAAGTTAGGAAACATGTCCATATCAAGCATCCTCATAGAAGGGGGCGGCCGGGTGGCTGCCTCAGCCCTGAAAGCCGGTATTGTCAACAAGGTCTGCTACTTTATCGCCCCCAAAATTCTAGGGGGCAGCGACGGCCTTCCCGTATTCTCCGGAGAAGGACCTGAGAAAATCAAGGATGTCTGTGAATTGACCCGGGTGACGACAATGAGCTTTGGCTCTGATATCCTGGTCACCGGCTATATTACCAAAAATAACCATCAGGGAGACCGCCCGTGTTCACCGGTATCATAGAAAGTTTTGGCACCATCAAGCGCATTGAATCCAATGGAGAGGGGAAGGTGCTGCTTATCGGATGCGACCTGGACCTCTCCCAGAGCAAGATCGGCGATTCCATTGCCGTCAACGGCGCCTGCCTTACCGCTGTCAGTCTTGGCACCAACCAGTTTCGTGTGGATATGGCCCCGGAAACCGTTGCAAGAACCACATTTAAAAAGATGGGACCGGGCAGCCGGGTGAATATCGAGCGGGCATTGAAGCTGTCCGACCGCATCGACGGCCATCTGGTGTCGGGGCATATTGACGGTACCGGCACCATCAGCGCCATAAAAAAAATGAGCAATGCTGTCATCATAGATGTGACGGTGCCGGAAAACCTGGCCGCAGATATGATTGAAAAAGGATCGGTGGCCATTGAAGGGATAAGCCTGACCATCAATAAATGCTGGGAGACCGGATTTCAGGTCAGCATTATTCCCCACACCGCCCAGATTACCACCATCGGCACAAAGCAGGTGGGGGACGAGGTCAATATTGAAACGGACATGCTGGGCAAGTATGTCAGAAAAATTTTAAACACAGGCGGGGGGAGCGTGAATTCTCCGGGGTCCAATGATTCCGATATTTCCATGTCACTCCTGGCCCGTAATGGATTTTTATAATTTATAGGGAAAGTATAGATATGCCGCACTTAACCATTGAACAGGCAATTGAAGATATTAAAAACGGTAAAATGGTCATCCTCGTTGATGATGAAGACCGGGAAAATGAAGGCGACCTGACCATGGCGGCCGAGGCGGTTACGCCCGAAGCCATTAATTTTATGGCCACTTACGGCCGGGGGCTGATCTGCCTTTCCCTGGACTCTTCCATTGCCGACCGCCTGGATCTGCCCATGATGGTGGAAAACAACACCTCACAGTTTGAGACCGGTTTCACGGTTTCCATCGAAGCCAAACGGGGCGTGACCACAGGTATCTCCGCAGCGGACCGGGCCACTACCATTCTCACCGCCGTGGCCGATGACACCACCCCGGCCGACATTGCACGGCCCGGACATATTTTCCCCCTGCGGGCCCGCGACGGGGGGGTCATGGTCAGAATCGGCCAGACCGAAGGATCTGTGGATCTGGCCCGGCTGGCCGGCCTCAAACCCGCCGGTGTTATCTGCGAGATCATGGACGAAGACGGCACCATGGCCCGGATGCCCGCCCTTGAGACATTTGCCAAGAAACACGGCATTGGCATCTGCACCGTGGCCGATCTGGTCAAGTACCGGATGAAAACCGAAAGTTTTGTGAAGCGTGCTGCTGAAACCGTTATCCCCACCAAAGTGGGCGGCGAGTTCAGGATCATTGCCTATGAAAACGATATGGACAATCTCACCCACATTGCCCTGGTCAAGGGGGAGATAGACCCTGAAAAAGAAATCCTGGTCCGGGTCCATTCCGAATGCATGACCGGGGATATATTTTCTTCCCAGCGGTGTGACTGCCAGGACCAGCTCCACCGGGCCATGAAAATGGTGGATGAAGAGGGCATGGGCGTTATCCTTTACCTGCGCCAGGAGGGCCGGGGCATCGGCCTGGTTAACAAGCTCAAGGCCTATGAATACCAGCGCCAGGGACTGGATACGGTTGAAGCCAATGAAAAGCTGGGGTTTGACGCGGACCTGCGTGACTACGGGGTCGGCGCCCAGATGCTGGTGGACATCGGCGTTAAGAAAATGCGTCTGATGACCAACAATCCCAAAAAAATGATCGGCCTGGAAGGTTACGGCCTTTCCGTGGTGGAGCAGGTGCCCATTGAAGTGGAAGCCAACTGCCACAACCAGGGCTATTTGAAATGCAAGCAGGCCAAGATGGGCCACCTTCTTCATATGTAATTTTGAAAGGATAAAAAGATATGCCGAATCTAATTGAAGCCGGCCTGAGTGCCAAGGGGAAGAAATTCGGAATCATTGCCTCCCGGTTTAATGATTTCATTGTGGGAAAGCTGGTTGACGGGGCCGTGGACGCCCTGGTCAGAAGCGGCGCCGAAGACAAAGATATCACCGTTCTTAAAGTCCCCGGTGCCTTTGAAATTCCCCTGGTGGCCAAGAAAATGGTCGGCCAGAAAAAATACGACGCCGTCATCTGCCTTGGGGCGGTGATCCGCGGTGCCACCACCCACTATGACTATGTCTGCGCCGAAGTCTCCAAGGGGATCGCCGCAGTCAGCATGGATGCCGAGGTTCCTGTTATGTTTGGCATCTTGACCACGGAAACCATTGAGCAGGCCATTGAAAGGGCCGGTACCAAAGCCGGTAACAAGGGGTTTGATGTGGCCCTTGGTGCCGTTGAAATGGCCAACCTCTGCCAGGATATGGGCAAATAAAAAATGGGAAACAGAAGAAAATCCCGGGAACTGGCGCTCCAGGCCCTGTTTTTCCTGGACGTGAACGGTGCTGATCCCGAAACGGGTATTGAAGCGTTTTGTACCGAGCATGAAGGGGAGATCAGTGAGGAGGTGAAACCCTTTTTTCTGGAATTGGTCAACGGGGCGTTGGCCGACCAGGACGAAATCGACCGCCTCTTGAACAAATGGGCCAAGAACTGGAAAATTTCCAGGATGCCGGTGGTGGACCGTAACATCATGCGCCTGGCTGTCTTCGAAATGATACGCCGGCCCGATATCCCCGCTTCGGTCTCCATCAACGAAGCCGTTGAAATCGGAAAGAAATTCGGCACCCGGGATTCCGGCCCTTTTATTAACGGGGTGCTGGACCGGATCAGGATTCAGGAGAGTTTATAACCAATGCCGGGGTTGAAAATCTGCAATTTTTTTCGAGTACAAGCGGGGGATAAATTTCAACCGGAAACATAGGTTTAAGTATGTTCAGGATTGAAATTTAACCCAAGGACGTCATCGATAAAATTTGTGGTTTTCGGGCGGCATTAATCCCTCAGCAGGAGGTTGATGTGATAATACAGAAGCTTGAAGTCGGCCCCATTATGGCCAATTGTTTTATTCTCGGATGTGAAAAAACCAAGGAAGCGGCAGTGATTGATCCGGGGGATGATGCCGACAGGATACTGATGGCCCTGGCCAAGTCCGAACTGAGAGTAAAGTATCTGATCAACACCCACGGCCATTTTGATCACGTGGGGGCCAACAAGCGGATGAAGGAAGCCACCGGCGCCGACATCGCCTGCCACCCTGAGGATGAACCCATGCTGGTGGAACTTTCCAGGTCAGCCGCCATGTTCGGCCTCTCCGCCGAGAATTCTCCCCCTGCCGATCTTTTGCTCAAAGAGGGGGATGAGGTCTCCTTCGGTGAGATTACTTTAAAGGTGATCCACACCCCGGGCCACTCCCCAGGGGGAATCTGCCTGTATACCCCGGGCCATTTGTTTGCCGGTGACACCCTTTTCATGGGGTCCATCGGCCGCACAGACCTGCCCGGCGGGAACTACGACACCTTGATTTCCAGTATTAAGACCAAATTGCTTGATCTGCCGGAAGATACCATGGTCTATACGGGTCACGGCCCTGAAACCAATATCGGAAACGAAAAACGGATGAACCCCTTCCTCAGATGATGGGAACGCTGCCTGACCTCCCCGCAATAACAGATATTTTCGTCCAGGAAATTTCCCCTGGATTTCCCTTTGAACTGGCAGCAGCACGGTTTGCCGGAGACCCCGGCACCGTGGTGTTGCTTTCGGGTTCGGACATGGACTGCGCCAGGTATAATTGCCTGGCCGTGGATCCCTGGCTGGAATTGACCGGATACCGGGACCGCATGGCATTGGAGATAAGGTCTGCCGATGGAACGGTCACAAGAACCCGGATTACCCAGAATCCCTTCGACCTGCTCAATGACCTGGTCGCCCGGCTGACACTCAGTAATTTTCAGACCGATCTGCCCTGCGCCGCAGGGCTGTTCGGCTATTTCGGCTATGATCTCAAGGATCAGATCGAAGCGCTGCCCAGAACTTGCGCGGAAACGTTTTTGCCCGATATCTGCCTTTATCTGCCTTCCGCTGTTTTGACCCAGGATCAAAGATCCGGCAAGACGACTTTGTCCGTACCGGTCTTGGACAAGGATATGGCCCGTGCCCGAACCTGTGCCGAGACCTTTCTCGCCCGGATGGATTATCCCTGGGAACCGTCTGGATTTTCCATAGATTTCCGGGGGTTTACCTCCTCTTTTTCCCGGGATGAGTACATGGACGCCGTTGCAAAGGTCATCCAATACCTCAGGGCCGGGGATATCTACCAGGCCAACCTTTCCCAGCGGTTTGAAACCGGATTCAGCGGGGATACCTACAGCCTTTTTCTGGAATTGTTCCGGCGGAATCCTGCCGCCTTTTTCAGCTATATCAATGCCGGCAACCACCAGGTGGTTTCCACCTCCCCCGAGCGATTCATCCAGGTGGCGGACAGGGCTGTGGAAACCCGTCCCATCAAGGGGACCATTGCCCGATGTGCCGACCCTGACGCCGATAAAGCCAATGGCCGGAAGCTCTCCTCAAGCCTAAAGGATGATGCCGAACTGACCATGATCGTGGACCTCATGCGAAACGATATTTCCAGGGTGACGGAAGCCGGTTCTGTGGAGGTCGTCGAGCACAAGCGGCTGGAACCCTATGAAAACGTCTTTCACCTGGTCTCCGTGGTAAAGGGGACATTACAGCCGGATAAGACGGCTGTGGACCTCATCCGGGGCACCTTTCCCGGGGGGTCCATCACCGGCTGCCCCAAGATCAGGGCCATGGAAATCATCGATGAGCTGGAACCGGTAAAACGACATGTCTACACCGGCTCCATCGGGTACATAAGCTTTCACGGCACCATGGATCTTTCCATTGCCATCCGAACGGCCACGGTTTTTGACGGGCGGCTGATTTTTTCCGTGGGTGGTGGGATTGTTTACGATTCCGATCCCGAAAAAGAGTTCCAGGAGACCCTGGACAAGGGAAAGACCATCATGGAAACCCTGCTCAGCGCATCCTCGAAACCGGATACCGCCCCTCTAAAGGCTTGGATTAACGGGAAACTGACCGATCAAGACCGCTCTGTGGTTCCGGCTGCAGGCCCGGCATATGAGTACGGTGCCGGGCTCTTTGAGACCCTCCGTGTGGATCGGGGGCGCCCGGTGCTGCTGGCCGAACACATCCGGCGGATGGAAAGATCCTGGGATCAATTATTTGACCTGCCCCTGCCCGACATTACCTGGGACAGGGTGATTGACCAACTGGTCCGGGAAAACGGGCTGGCTGGCCGGACCGCGGCCGTAAAGCTGATCATGGCCCCGGACGGCAGGCCCGGGCATAGGGTGTATACCGCCGCTTATATCCGGCCCTATGTCCATCGGCTGGAGGTCCTGGGTAAAAGCGGACTGGATCTGGCCGTATTCCCGGAATCCAGGGAAACTTTCCTTGCGGATCACAAAACCATGAATTATTTTTTTTACGAGCGGGCAGGGGCCTGGGCCAGGAAGAACGGTGCCGATGAAGCGCTGATCCTCAATCCGGACCGCAGTGTCTCCGAAACCAATACCTGCAGTATTTTTGCCCTTGAGGGCAACACCCTGGTTATTCCCCAATCCACACATGTGTTGCCCGGGGTGACCCTGGCGGCCGTAACAGGCGCCCTGGCCGGCCGGGGGTACAAGGTAAAACATGAACCGCTAAGTGTAGAGCGGCTGGCCGCCCTTCCCAATGTAATGGCGGCCAATTCCCTGATGGGGGCGGTGCCGGTGGACCGGATAGGGGAGATCGGAATTCTCCATGACCCGGCGCTTTGCCCCATGATAAACAGGTTGCTGGAGGGGGCGGAATAACCATTTGGTAACTTGTTTTTCATTTTGTGATAGGATACACCTTGGAATAACCATAATATGAAACGGAACAGAAAAATGAAAACAAGATCCATTAGTTTAATAGCGGCGGCATTGCTGGCGCTATGGACCGGTTTGGCAGGGGCTGCGCCCAAAGCCGTGGTCTCCGATTCAAATTACGAGTTCCCTCCCACCTCCGAGGGGCAGAAACTGACCCACGAATTCATCGTCAAAAATGAAGGGGACACCGAACTGAATATTCTCAGTGTCCTTCCTCCCTGAGGCTGTGACAGCCGTGCCTTTGACAAGCAGATTCCCCCGGGCGGGGAAGGAAAAATAAAGATCGGTGTGGACACCCACGGATACGGCGGTAACCGGATGAATAAGAGAATCCTGGTGAAAACCGATGACCCGGCAAAACGGCAGTTTTATCTGACCATCACCGGCAAGGTGATCAGCATCGTCGAGGTTAAACCCGCCGTGGTCAGCCTCAGCGGCACCCCGGGACAATCCCTGGAAGCCCTTGTCACCATTACGCCGGCGGAAAATCACGATATGAAAATTCTGGAAATGACCCAGAAATTCAATACCAATATCAAGGCGAAGCTGGTGGCTCCGGAGCAGGGCAAGCGGCAGTGGCAGGTTAAAATCAACACGTTCTCAGATAAGGCTGATGATTTTTACGATATCCTCACCTTGAAAACCGACAATCCCCTGAAACCGAGACTAAAGGTCAGGGTATACGCTATTTATTTTGAAAAAAGCGGCAGTAATTCATAATGGACCAGAGTAATATGGATATTTCAAAGATCAGGGCCGTGGTATTTGACTGTGACGGGGTCATGTTTGACACGGCCCTGTCCAATCGAAAGTTTTACGATGCAATCCTTGCCGAATTCGGCAAGACTTCCCTCACCGAAGAACAATTTATCAATGTGCATATGATGACGGTCAAGGCCGCCATTGAATACCTTTTTCCCGAGATGGGCGATCTCAGGCCCGTCTATCTGAAAATCAAGGAAATCGGGTACGCCAAGTTCATCCCCTATATGGAAATGGAGCAGGGGCTGCCCGAGCTGCTGGCGGACCTGAAAAAGGCCGGACTCTTCCGGGGGGTGGCCACCAACCGGACCAATACCATGGAGGGGGTCCTCGCGGAAAATAACCTCACCGCCTCATTTGAAATGGTGGTGACGGCCGCAGATGTGGAACACCCCAAGCCCGCCCCGGACCAATTGATCAAAATCATGGATGCCCAGGGATTCGACCCCAAGGAAATCCTCTTTGTGGGGGATTCAACCTATGACCAGAACGCCGCCCACAGCGCCGGGACCTGGTTTGCGGCATTCAAGTCCCCCAAGCTGGACGCCCACTTCCATGTGGGGGCCATGGATGAGATTGCAGACCTCTTAAATATAAAAGAATAAACTCTTGACAAATGTCCTGATCATCATTAAATCTTATGAGATTTTTAAATAAAATTGAAGTCAGATGGGGGTAAACATCTGACACCCATAAATGGTAATTTAACCATAATTAAGGAGAATGAAGTATATGTCTAAATTAGTTGCACCCCACGGTGGTAAAGGTCTTGTTTGCTGCAAACTCGAAGGCGCAGAACTGGAAGCTGAAATTAAAAAAGCTGCCGGCCTGAAGAAGATCGAAATCTCTTCCCAGGTTAAAGGCGACCTGATCATGCTCGGTATCGGCGGTTTCTCTCCGCTGAACGGTTTCATGACCAAGGCTGACTGGAAAGGCGTTTGCGCCGACTTCCTGCTGGCCGACGGTACTTTCTGGCCGGTACCCGTAATGCTGGACGCTGCTGCTGCCGACGCCGCTGAAATCAACGAAGGCGACGAAATTGCCCTTGAAAGAGACGGCGAAGTATACGCTACCATGAAGGTCGAAGAAAAATTCGAAATGACCGAAGATGAAAAAAAATGGGAATGCGAGAAAGTATACAAAGGCCATGGCGAAGAGTCTGAAGATGACGTATTCTGGAAGATCGCCCTGGAAGATCATCCCGGCGTTCAGGCTGTTATGGCCAGAAAAGAATTCTGCCTGTCAGGTCCCGTAAAAGTCCTTTCCGAAGGCGAATTCCCCGAAAAATTCAAAGGCGTATACCTGACCCCCAAAGAAACCCGCGCTATCTTCGACGAAAGAGGCTGGGCCAACGTTGCTTCCATGCAGCTGAGAAACCCCATGCACCGTTCCCACGAACATCTGTGCAAGATCGCCCTTGACGTGTGTGACGGCGTTCTGATCCACTCCCTGATCGGTAACCTGAAACCCGGCGACATCCCCGCAGAAGTACGGATCAAATGTATCGACAGACTGATTCAGGACTACTTCGTACCCGAGCATGTTGTTAACGGCGGCTATCCCCTGGATATGAGATATGCCGGTCCCCGTGAAGGCCTCCTGCACGCCACCTTCCGCCAGAACTACGGCGTCAACAAGATGATCATCGGCCGTGACCATGCAGGTGTTGGTGACTTCTACACCCTGTTCGAAGCCCAGGAAATCTTCGACATCATTCCCCAGCCCGAAGAAGAAGGCAAAGCCCTGCTGTGCGAAGCCCTGAAAATCGACTGGACTTTCTACTGCCACAAATGTGACGGCATGGCTTCCATGAGAACCTGCCCCCACGGCAAAGAAGACCGCGTAATCCTCTCCGGTACCAAACTGCGTCACGCCCTGTCCAACAACGAAGAAGTTGTTGACCACTTCGGCCGTGAAGAAGTCCTGGTTATCCTCAGAGAATACTATGCCGGCCTGAAAGAAAAAGTAGAAGTTAAACTGCAGAGCCATGCAGAAGGCTCCAAGATGTAATTGAATTGAATCCATAAGATTCGATTAGATTATATAGATTAAAACGGCTTCCTCCGAAAGGGGGAAGCCGTTTTTTTGTTGTGCCGGTGGATACTATCCGGTGCCGTTTGCTAAGCATCCCGGGTTCCCGATTTCTTTCTTTAACACAATTTTTACATAGTTTTCTTGACAACAACTCGTCATTTATCCTAATCCTATCGTTTTTTAATTTGGCCGCAGGGGATGAGATCTTTAATCCCTGCCCGTCTCCGTTGTTATGATAATGCTGAAAGGAAAATGATGAGCCAGTTTGTATTTCACGCACCTGATGACCACCGGAAGAACGCCTGGGTGAAATCCCTGGATGAGTATAAAGGCATGCACAAATATTCCATTGAAAATCCCGATGAATTCTGGGCTGAAAAAGCCCAGGCGTTTTATTGGGAAAAAAAATGGGACAAGGTGAGGGACTTTAACTACAGCCTGTCCAAAGGGCCTGTCCGCATTGAATGGTTCACCGGCGGCAGAACCAATATGGCCTATAACTGCCTGGACCGGCATCTTGAGTCCAGGGCGGACCAGACAGCCATTATCTGGGAAGGAAACGATGTCGGGGAAGATGGTGAGATCACTTACAGGCATCTCCATGAAGCGGTCTGCCGGTTTGCCAACGCCCTGAAATCCAAAGGGGTCTCAAAGGGGGACCGGGTGGCCATATACCTGCCCATGGTGCCGGAACTGGCCATCAGTATGCTGGCCTGTGCACGGATCGGCGCTGTCCACAGCATTGTGTTCGGCGGTTTCAGTCCCGACGCCCTTTGCGACCGGATACTTGACAGTGATTCCAGGGTCCTTGTCACAACGGACGGTGTGATGAGGGGGGCCAAGGCCATTCCCCTGAAAGAAAATGCCGACCGGGCCATGGCACAATGCGAAAAAAAAGGCCATTCCGTGGATACCTGTTTTGTGGTGCACAGAACCGGGACTGCGGTTGAAATGAAGCCGGGCAGGGATCTGTGGTGGGCGGATGAGGTCTCAAGGCAGGGACCGGACTGCCCGGTGGAGTGGATGGATGCCGAAGATCCCCTGTTTATTCTCTATACCTCCGGCTCAACCGGGAAACCCAAAGGCGTCCAGCATAATGTGGGCGGGTACATGGTATATACAGGGATTACATTTAAATACATATTCGACTACCATGATAATGATATTTTCTGGTGCACGGCGGATATCGGCTGGGTCACCGGGCACAGCTACATTGTCTATGGGCCCCTTTCCCAGGGGGCCACAAGCCTCATATTTGAGGGAATTCCCAATTATCCCGATCCCGGGCGGTTCTGGGCCACAGTGGACAAATGGAAGGTCAACCAGTTCTACACGGCCCCCACGGCCATCAGGGCGCTGATGGCCCAGGGGGAACAATGGGTTGAAAAGTATGATCTGACTTCCCTGAGGGTTTTGGGCTCTGTCGGCGAGCCCATCAATCCCGAAGCGTGGCAGTGGTATTTCAAATATGTGGGCAAAGAAAAATGCCCGGTGATCGATACCTGGTGGCAGACCGAGACCGGAGGGATCATGATCACCCCGCTGCCCTATGCCATCGGCCAGAAGCCCGGATCTGCAACCCTGCCTTTTTTTGGCGTCAACCCGGTCCTGCTTGACGAGGAGGGGAATGAACTCTCCGGTGCCTGCCAGGGGATTCTGGCCGTGAAAGAACCCTGGCCCGGCCAGATGCGGACGGTATTCAACAACCACGAACGCTTTGAAAGCACCTATTTCCAGATGTTTGACGGGTATTATTTTACGGGAGACGGATGCCGGAGGGATGAAGACGGATACCATTGGATTACAGGCCGGGTGGATGATGTCATCAATGTCTCCGGGCACAGGATGGGGACCGCTGAGGTGGAAAGTGCCCTTGAAAGCCATCCCGGGGTGGCGGAGGCCGCTGTCATCGGTTTTCCCCATGATATTAAGGGGCAGGGGATTTATGCCTTTATCACACCCAAACCCGGTGCCGCCGGGGGCGAGGAACTGCTCAAGGGGCTGCGGCAGCATGTCAGAAAAGAGATCGGCCCCATTGCCACCCCTGATATCATCCATAGTGCACCGGCATTGCCGAAAACCCGGTCGGGCAAAATTATGCGCCGGATTTTACGCAAGATCGCCACGGATGAGTTCGACGGCATCGGAGATACCTCCACCCTGGCCGAGCCTGAGGTGGTTGACAGCCTGATTGACAGCCATAAGGACCTAACGAGACGGTAGGCAGAAATAGAGACTGAAAGGCCGGTATGATGATCTGTCATACCGGCCTTTTTTATTCTTAGTTCACCTGCTTGTGGCAGGATTTATGGGGATCTTCCAGGGGGAAGGCTTCGTTGAAGATTTCAAGGAGTTTCACCACCTGTTTTGCCATCATTACACAATTGCCTGAGATGGCGTAGAACATGATGCTGAGCCGTGTTTTGGACGAGGTCGACTGGATCCGCCGGATCTGGTTGGCATTATAATCGTCCACCAGTTCCCGCAGGTAATGGAACTGGGCCCCGATGTGGTTGCAGTCCACAATATCCTTGTGGCTGAAAGCGGTTTCCACCTGGTCCAGAATGTCTATAAACACCTTTTTAATGGCCTTGAGTTCCTCAATCTGAACCGGCAGCAGGCCCTTGTGGCGGTTGGCCACATGCATGGTGCAGCGGATCACCGTATCCCGGTGGCCGTCGGTGAATTTTTGCAGCCTGCGGATGATCTGGTAATAGTTGTAGGAGACCTCGTTGTCCTCCCGCTGGAGGAGCCGAAGCACCTTGAACACGTTGGCAATAATGATATTGCTGCCCAGCTGGAACTGCTTGGTTTTTTTGCGCTGGGCCCGCAGCATATCCAGGTCTTCGGCAAAGAGGGCGTCAAAGGTAACGTCCAGAGAATCCCGGATGCCCTTGAGCTGGTATGACAGGTGGTCAAAGGTGTCGGATACTGAATCCTGGAAGTTTTCCACCTTTTCAAGATGGAAAATATTGATCTCTTCCTTGGTTTTTTCTTTGCCTTCGTGGCGCTTTTTATTTTTCCAGACCATGACCGCCACAAAGACCATCAGGCCGATGATGCCGGGCAGCTTGAAATGAAAGATGATGTTGGCGGCGATAAAGGAGACCACGAATGCGATCAGGGCCGTCATGAACCATCCGCCGATGACGGTCAGCACACCGGTAATCCGGTATACGGCACTCTCCCGGCCCCAGGCCTGGTCTGAGAAGGAAGAGCCCATGGCCACCATGAAGGTGACATAGGTGGTGGACAGGGGCAGCTTCAGGGAGGTGGCAAAGGAGACCACGGCCGAGGCCACCATCAAATTCACCGAGGCCCTGATCAGGTCAAAGGAGGGTTTTTCCTTATGGTGGACATGGGTGGTTTCGTTCAATGGGGTGACCCGTTTTGCCACGGCTTCCCTCAAAGGCAGGGGGGTGATGTTTTTCACGGAGTTGAACAGGCTGTCAAAGAGGTTGACAATCCGGCGGGAGAGCCATACCGATTCAAACCGTTCCATTCCTTCGTCCTGCTGGCCCAGGCTGATTTCCGTTTCCGTTACTGTTCTTGCTTTTTTGGAGAGCCAGAGGGTGATCACCATGATGGTACCGGCAATGAGCATGATAAAGGTCTGGGACTGGACTTTCTTGCTCAGGGCCTCCATGGTAACGGTCATGGGGTCGGCCGAGGCCAGGGCGCTCTGGAAGGCATTTAGTCCTGCCAGGGGGACCCCGATAAAATTCACCAGATCGTTGGCGGCAAAGGCCATGGCCAGGGCAAAGGTGCCGATGAGAACAATGGGTTTGAGGATATTCACCTTAAAGCTGAGCAGGATCTGAAAGATCACGGCGGAAACGGCAAATATGCCGGCCATAATGATTAAGGAATGGCCTTTTATCCATGCCACGGTCTGGGCGTCCATGAACGTGGCTCCCTTTGAGCCCTTAACCAGGATAAAAAAGGTGATAGCGGTCATAGCGATTCCGCCCCAGACGGCGCCGTAGCGGTTGAGCCTTTCCTTGTAGTCAAAGGTGAAGATCAGGCGGGATATCAGCTGGACCACAGCCCCCGAGGCAAAGGCCACCACAATGGAGAGCAGGATGCCCCCCACAATGGCCAGGGCTTTGGCCGTGTTGATATAGTCCCATAGATCAAGGCCGTTGCTGGCCTGGGCCGTTATTTTGATCAGGGAAAGGGCCACGGCAGCACCCAGGAGTTCAAATACAATGGAGACCGTGGTGGAGGTGGGCAGACCGTGGGTGTTGAACAGGTCCAGCAGAAGAATGTCCGTGATCATCACGGCCAGGAAGATGGTGAGCAGTTCCGGCATGGTAAAGAATTCCGGATGGAATATTCCCTTCCGGGCCACTTCCATCATGCCGCCTGAAAACGTTACTCCGGCCAGAATACCGAAGCTGGCAACAATGATTATGGTGATGAACGGGGCGGCTTTGGAACCGATGGATGAATTGAGGAAATTGACCGCATCGTTGGTCACCCCCACGACCAGGTCAAAAATGGCAAACAGGATCAGCATACCTACGATACCATAGTAGATTTCAATGCCCATGGCGTTTTACGTCCTTTTTTTTATGTTGGGATTTAGGGTCTCCACCTGGAGAAATGAATAGCGGTTTCCGGGTTAGTGTTGCTAATTAAACATTAACAATTTGCTGCCGTATTTAAGCTATTTTACCTAATTTATCAAGATGTTGGCCGGTATTCTAACACAATGCTAACAATTAGAAAATAATAAACCCGGGTCATAAAATGGGGTGGGCTCAGAGTGGGATCAGGCGCCGCTTTTTTTCAGGGCAAGGATGGCGTCATAGACCTGTTTTCTGGGCAGGTTGAATCTACCGGCAAGCTCCTTTGCAAGGGCCGATGTTTTGGGATTTTCCTTAAGCCGTTCCCGGATCAGGTCTTCAAGGGAATCGGGGGAGGGGGGGGCAGAAGTTTTGCCAGCGCCCTGAATGAAAAGGACACATTCCCCTTTGATCTGGTCCCGGTCTTCGAGATCGGAGAGGAGTTTCGAAAGGGGCGCCCTTAGAAATTCTTCATAATGCTTGGTCATTTCCCTGGCCAGGCATGCATGCCGGTCCCCCAGGCGGTCGACTGCCCTTGAAATCAGCTTTTTTATCCGTTTTGGGGATTCGTATAAAATCAGGGTGGCGGATCCTTGGGCGAGTCCATCCAGAAATGCTTCCTGGGCCTTTTGCTTTTTCGGGGGAAAGCCGCAGAACAGAAAACTGTCCGTGGGCAGTCCCGAAGCGCTCAGGCCGGTGACGGCGGCATTGCATCCGGGGATGGGTACGACCTTGATTTCCCGGGCGGCGGCACGGTTTACCAGGCGGTAACCCGGATCGGAGATCAGGGGGGTACCGGCATCTGAGATCAGGGCAACATCGAGGCCCTCGACAATTCGGTCCAGAATATCTTCGGACTTCCGGTCCTCATTGTGCTCGTGGCAGGCGGTCATGGGGGTGGTGATGCCGTAGTGATCCAGGAGGCGCCTGGAATGGCGGGTATCCTCTGCGGCAATGAGATCGACCTCTTTGAGTATCCGCAGGGCTCTGAAGGTGATATCTTCAAGATTGCCCATGGGGGTGGCCACAATATAGAGGGTGCCCGCCATTATTAAACTCCTTGGAATGCGTTGGGAATCAGGGTGATCTCCGGCGGTCCGCCGGCAAGGAGGACCTCGACCACATCAAAACGGACCCGCTGGTTGATGCAATTGTGTTTTTTCAGATAAAAGCTGGCGCCCATAATGATTTTCTGCTGCTTTGCCGGCAGCACCGCCTCCCTGGGCAGCCCCTTTTTAAGATTTGAACGGGTCTTAACTTCAACAAAGCAAAGCGTATCGCCGTCCTTTGCAATGATATCGATTTCAAAGCGGCGGGTACTGAAATTCCGTTGGATGATGGTATAGCCCCTGGCCGCCAGGAATTGGGCGGCCGCGTCTTCACCGGTCCGCCCCAGCTGTTTGCCGGCCAGGCTCATGCCACCCCTTTAAAGCTTTTCCTGTGGATGGGGCAGGGGCCGTGGGCTGCAATGGCGGCTTTGTGGGCCTTGGTGGGATAGCCTTTGTGACGGTGAAAATCATATTCCGGATATTTTACAGCCATCTCTTCCATGATCCTGTCCCGGGTCACTTTGGCAATGATGGAGGCCGCTGCAATTGAAATGCTCTTGGCATCCCCTTTGACAATGGCTTCCTGGTCGGTTTCCATATCAATGGTGAATTTCCCGTCGATGAGCAGGTAGTCGGGAGGAAGCGTCAGGTCTTCAGCCGCCCGTTTCATGGAAAGCAGGGAGGCACGGAGCACGTTGATCCGGTCTATTTCCAGGTGATCGGCAATGCCGACTCCGACGGCCAGCGCATTCTTTTTGATGAAGGGAAACAGGGCGGCCCGTTTTTTTTCACTTAATTTTTTTGAATCCGTTATCTCAGAGCAAACAAAATCCTCGGGCAGGATCACGGCTGCAGAGACAACGGGGCCGGCAAGGGGTCCCCTGCCGGCCTCGTCAATGCCTGCAATATATCTGTACCCGGCGGCATTGGCCTTCTCTTCGAAGTGCCGCATCGGGTACAGGTCTTTTTTGTGGCAATTAGGCAAAGCGTTTTTCTTTGATTCTGGCAGCTTTGCCCCGCAGGTTTCTCAGGTAGTAGAGTTTGGATCTTCTGACCCGGCCCCGGGTAACCACTTCGATTTTGTCAATGGCAGGGGAGTACAGGGGGAAAATTCTTTCCACGCCGATGCCGCCGGAGATTTTCCGGACAGTGAATCTGGCGGAGGCCAGGCCTTTGGTCTTCTTGATGACCACGCCCTGGAATACCTGGATACGTTCTTTTTCACCTTCCCTGATTTTTACGTGGACCTTGATGGTATCGCCGGAATCGAATTCCGGGATGTCCATGCGCATCTGTTCTCTTTCAAGTTTTGCAATTACGTTTGTCATGTCTAATTCCTTCCCTTTTGGCTGAATCTCAGCCATTTATAAGTCGGTCTAAATATATTGATGCCGCTGACCTGACGGAAAGATGGTTGTATGATCCTGCCCCCTGTATGGGTTCCAGGATATGGTCGCACTGCTCAATGACCTCTTCCGCCAGGCCCCACGCCGTGCCGAACACGATGACATGGGGCATATTTTCATTTAAATTCCGTTTTAAGCTGCTGCAGCTGACGGTGTTTTCATATTTCCGGGCGCTGGTGGCCACTTTCACCAGGGGCTTTTCTGTCTCTGCTTCAATGGCTTGGCATACCCCTTCAAAGCTGTCTGCCAGGCGAACCCGCTCCAGGGCGGATTTGCGTGCCGGATTGGCCTTTGCCCCGGCCCCTGTTACCCAGTGGTCCATTATCTGGTTACACAGAAGGGTCTGGTCTTCATAGGGGGTGACCACATAGTAGCCTTTTACCCCGAAGGTCCTGCCCGCCCGGGCGATGTCATGAAGGTCCATGTTCGTCACAGCCGATCCCACGGTATCCCCTTTTTTATTGACCACCGGATGGTGAATCAGGGCGATATACAAATCAGCCATTGATGATCCCTTCAAGCTCCCGGCACCACTGCCGGAGAATGGCCTTTTCCTCATTATCCGGTTTATGGATATCAAAGAGGTCCGGCCGCTTCATAAAGGTCCTCTGAAGTGCCGACCGCCTGCGCCACTGCCGGATTTTTTCATGGTTCCCGGATAAAAGCACCCCGGGAACGGCCATTTCTTTATAGACTTCCGGCCGGGTATACTGGGCATGTTCCAGCCGGTGATCCATAAAAGAATCGGACTGGGAGGACATATCGCTTCCCAGTACACCGGGTAGCATTCTGGCCGTTGCATCAATCATGGCCATGGCCGCCACTTCCCCGCCGGTCATGACAAAATCTCCCATGGAGATTTCCTCGTCCACCAGCCGGGCATATACCCGTTCGTCAATCCCTTCGTACCGGCCGCAGATGAAAATCAGTCCCTGATTCTCTCCGGCCAGCTCACAGGCCTTGGCCTGACTAAAAGGCTGGCCCTGGGGGCTCATGCAGATGACCTTGGCGCCGGGGCTGCCCTGTCTGGCCGACTCAATGGCCGCTTCCAGGGGGGCCGGCTGCATGACCATGCCGCTGCCGCCGCCGTAGGGCCTGTCATCCACGTTGTTGTGCTTATTCGTGGAAAAGTCCCTGATATTGACGGCCTTGCCCTGTATTGCGCCGGATTCAATGGCCCGGCCAATGATGCCGTTGGCAAAAAAGGCCTCCAGAAATTCCGGAAAAAGGGTTAAAACGGTAAACTCCATGAAGCCGCCTATTCCGTAATGAATCCTTCGGGCAGGGTGGTGGTCAGTTTACCGGCGTCCAGATTCACTTCGTCCACAAAGTGGCTGTTCATGGGGATGAGGACTTCTGTCTTGTCCGCTCCCAAAACCACCAGGATATCATCCGCCCCTGTGGAAAAAAGCCGGTCAACCTTTCCCAGGTTTCCCAGTTCATGGTCTGTGACTTGGAGCCCTGTCAGGTCTTCCCAGTACCAGGTATTATCTTCGAGTTCGGGCAGCTGGGCCCTGTCCATGAGGATCTCCTTGCCCACAAGGGACTCGGACGTATCCCGGTCGCTGACCTCTTTGAGGACCAGGAGAATTCCTTTTTTCCGGGGAGAGGCTTTGACAATGGTGAATGTCCCGCCGTTGTCCCCGCCCTCGTCCCGGAGCATAATTTTGCGCCCCTTGGCAAAGGTGTCCGGAGAGTCTGCATATGACCAGACCTTGAGATTCCCGGCCAGGCCGTGAGCCCCTGTAATTTTGCCTATGGTGAGCCAGGTGCTGCCAGTCATGGACTACTCGATGATTTCCAAAACGGTTCTTTTTTTCAGCTTGGTGGATGCAGCGCTTAAAATGGTTCTCATGGCCCGGGCGGATCTGCCCTGTTTGCCGATTACCTTTCCAAGATCCTCTTTTGCCACTTTGAGTTCCAGTACGGAAGTCTGGTCTCCCACAACTTCAGATACCTGAACATCGTCAGGATTGTCTACCAGTGCCTTTGCAATGTACTCAATCAGCTCTTTCATAAAAACATCTCCTTTTCAATGGTATAGAGGTGTCCATAGAACGGCCAAAGCCTGGCCAGGGCCGCGATGCCCAACCAAGATTAAGCGGAAGCCGCGTCAGCGCCGGTTACACCCTGTTTTTTCAGGATGCTCTTCACCGTGGTGGTGGGCTCAGCACCTTCTCCCAGCCAGTATTTTACCCGGTCTTCCTTCAGGGTAATGACTGCGGGGTCCTGCAAGGGATCATAGGTGCCCAGGGCTTCCAGGAATTTGCCGTCTCTGGGGGCTTCAATGTCTGCTGCAACGATTCTGTAAAAGGGTTTTTTCTTGGTGCCTTTGCGGGTGAGTCTTATTTTTACGGCCATTGTGTCTGTTTCTCCTTAAAACGGAAGCATGCCCTTCAGGGATCTCATGCCTCCTTTATTAAACTTTTTAACCATTTTCATGGACTGGGTATAGCTTTTCAGCAATTTGTTCACATCCTGGACCGTGGTCCCGGACCCTGCGGCAATCCTCTTTTTCCGTGAACTCTTGATGATGGCGTGTTTCTCACGCTCCTCAGGGGTCATGGAATTGATGATGGCCTCGATTCTGACAAACTCCCGGTCGCTGATATTCAGGTCCTTAAGCATTTTTTTATTTACCCCGGGCAGCATGCCCAGAAGATCCTTAATGGATCCCATTTTCCGGACCGACTGCATCTGGTTTTTAAAATCCTCAAGGGTAAATGCATTTTTACGCAGTTTTTTCTCTAAGGCTTGCGCCTCTTTCATGTCAACCGATTCCACAGCTTTTTCAATAAAGGAGAGGGTGTCTCCCATGCCGAGGATCCTTGAGGCCATCCGGTCTGGATGGAAGGGCTCAAGGGCGGTTGTTTTTTCGCCCACACCAATGAACTTTAGGGGTTTACCAGTAACGGCTTTGATGGATAAGGCGGCCCCACCGCGGGCATCACCGTCCATCTTGGTCAGTACGAAACCGTTAATGTCCAGCCGTTTGTCAAACTCTCCGGCTATGTTGACCGCATCCTGACCGGTCATGGCGTCCGCCACCAGGAGGATTTCTGATGGGTTTATGCCTGTTTTAATCCCTTCAAGTTCCGCCATTAATTCATCGTCCAGGTGCAACCGGCCGGCCGTGTCAAGTAAGAGGGTGTCGCATCCCGCTTCCCTTGCAGCCAATTGCGCGTCCTGGCAAATCTTTAAGGGCGCCATTTCCGTTGTGGACGGAAATACCGGCACATCCATCTGCTTGCCCAGCTTGGTGAGCTGGTCGATGGCGGCCGGGCGGTAAACATCCACGGGCACAAGATAGGGGGTTCTCCCCTGCTTGCGCAAATGCCGGGCCAGCTTGCCCGCCGTGGTGGTTTTACCGGAGCCCTGCAGGCCCACCAGCATGATTGACGTTGCCCCTGTTTTGGCAAAGTTCAGATCCTGGTGGGAAGACCCCATCATCTTTGTAAACTCTTCGTTCACAATTTTGATTACCTGCTGGCCCGGGGTAAGGCTTTCCATTACCTCCTGACCAAGGGCTCGGGTCTTTATATCTGAAATGACATTTTTTGCAACCTTATAATTGACATCAGCCTCAAGAAGTGCCATCCTGACCTGCTTTAAACCGTCTTCGATGTTCTTCTCGTTAAGGGTGCCGTGACCTTTCAACTTCTTAAAGACTGTATCCAGTCTGTCGCTCAGATTTTCAAACATAAATAGATCACCTTCTAATATCAAATCAAATCATTGATTTTAAACTATAATCCATGTAATGTCAAGAAAGTAATAAAAAGTACAGGAAATACACAATGGAAAATATATTGGAGCTGACCCGGGAAGACCTGGGGGAATGGCTTGAGAATAAAGGGATTCGAGCTTTTCGGGCCAAGCAGATCTTTAAGTGGCTCTACCTGAAACTGGCCGATGATTTTGATGAGATGACCGACCTTGGCAAGGACCTGAGGGCGACCCTGAAAACCCATTTTACCATCGGGGCCATGGCCGTGGAAAACAAGGAGGTTTCCGCCGACACCACTGAAAAATTTCTTTTCCGTCTCCAGGACGGCGAGTATGTGGAGACGGTGTTGATTCCTGAAAAGGACCATTATACCCTGTGCGTCTCCTCCCAGGTGGGCTGCGCCATGGACTGCCGGTTCTGCCTTACGGCCAAAGCCGGCATCAAGCGGAATCTCACCGCAGGGGAAATTGTGGGCCAGGTCCAGTCCGCCAGGCGGTATGTGATGGTGGAAAAGGGGCTGGATCCGTTGAAACTCTCCAATATTGTTTTCATGGGCATGGGTGAGCCCCTGGCCAACTATGGCAACCTGCTACAGGCCTTAGGCGTGATCCTGGACACGGATTTCGGAATGAAGTTTTCCGCCCGCAGGGTCACTGTCTCCACCTCGGGCCTGGCGCCTAAGATCATACAATTGGGGCAGGATACAGAGGTGAACCTGGCGGTTTCCCTCAATGCCGTGGACAATGACAGCCGGTCACAGCTCATGCCCGTCAACAATAAATACCCCATGGAACAACTGCTGGATGCCTGCCGGCAGTATAAAATGAAATCCCGTGACAAGATTACCTTTGAGTACATCCTCATGGCCGGGGTCAACGACAGCGACGCCCATGCCAAAAAACTGGTTAAGGTTTTGGCACCCATCCGGGCCAAGGTCAATCTCATTCCATTCAACGAGCACGGCGGGGCACCGTTCAAGCGCCCCTCCCGTGACCGGATTAACCGTTTTTTAAAGATTCTGCTGGACCGGAATATGACCGCCATTGTGAGAAAAAGCAAGGGGGATGACATCTCCGCTGCCTGCGGACAGCTCAAGGCAAAAACACGCTCCTGAATCAGGTCGGGGGCGGCACAAGGAGGTCATGGAAGGCGCCGGATTCCGGGGTGGTGACTTTTACCTCACGGGTTTGATCCCCTTCGAATACCCTGACCAGAGAAACATCGCCCGGCTGGGCCTTGGTGTACCCGGCCGTGATCCGGGCGGCCAGGAGGATATCCTCTTCGGCGGCACTGCCGTAGAAAATGGCGTCGGGGCCGGGGAGGCCGGCATGGCGCAGCCGGATGTGACAGTCAGGATCGTAAAGGGCCATGATCCGCTTATTGTCCCCCTTATTTCTTCCGACAATCAGTTTGGCGCTGTCGCTGAGGCGGAAGTGTCGGCCGTGGTTGAGCAGCCGAAGCTGCACAGGATCCTCGGTTTTCTGGACGTAAAGCAGGTCCCTCAGCCGGATGGAGAATCCCTTGTCGGTGAGCACGCAGCCGCCCGCAGGGGAGGGGAATTCGGTGATGCCGAATTTGTCGGCCAGTTCCATCTGTCTCTTTCTGCCCCGTCCGGTGATGTCCAGGAGTTGTTCCCGGTCCACCAGGCCGTCCTGCTCGGCCCGGGTTTCGGGCAGAATCTTCCCGCTCAAGGGGCGGACGATGTATCCGTCATATCCAGAGTTTTTTTCAACATAGCGCAGGGCGTTCTTGGTCTGGGATTTGGGGCGCTGCCCCATGACCTCCCCGGAAAAAAGGAAGTCAAAGCCCTGTTCTTCCATTATTTTTCCGGCCTGGGCAAACATCAGGGCATGGCAGTCCATGCAGGGGTTCATGTTTTTGCCGAACCCGGCATGGGGGGCCCGCATCATTTCCAGGTATTCCGGGGTAATGTCTTTTACAATGAGGGGAACGCCGGTCTGTTTTGAAGCCTTTTTTGCTGATTTTGCATTGAAGAAAGGGGTCTCGAAGCTGACCCAGGTCACTTCAATGCCCTGCTCCCGGAGGACCAGGGCCGATAATATGCTGTCCAGTCCCCCGGAGCAGAGCCCCAGGGCCTTTATCCCTGTTGTGGTTTTATTTTCGTTCATATATATATTGCTTTATGGATGCTAAGGTTGTTTCAATTATTCTGGAAAGATTAAGTGCCCGCTACCCGGTTGTCAATACCCAGCTCGATCACGACACCCCTTTTCAGCTGCTCATTGCCACCATCATGTCGGCCCAGTGTACCGATGCCCAGGTAAACCGGGTCACCAGGGTGTTGTTTCGGAAATATGCCGACCCGGCCTCACTGGCCGCTGCCCCTTTGGAGGAGATCAAGTCCATTATCTATTCCACGGGGTTTTACAACAATAAGGCCAAAAACATCAAAGCCTGCGCCCGAAAGATTGTGGATGAGTTTCAGGGCGGGATCCCCGAGGATATAGACGGGCTGACATCCCTGCCCGGGGTGGGCCGGAAAACCGCCAATGTGGTAAGGTCGGTGAGTTTCGGCGTCCAGGCCATTGTGGTGGATACCCACGTCCACCGACTTTCCCGGCGCCTGGGACTGAGCCGCAGCAAAGATCCGGTAAAGGTGGAGTTTGAACTCATGGACATCATTCCCGAGTCGTCATGGAATGATATCGGACTCCAGCTTATCTACCTGGGAAGGGAAATATGTGATGCCAGAAACCCCCGTTGCGGCGAATGTTTTCTCTATGATATCTGCCCCACCCGGGGGCGTGATTAGACAGGGGGGGACGGGATTTGTGCCTGCCGGCCTTGGATGCCGTCTTCGCTGGTGTGTCAGCTTAGGTATGAGGGTTGCACCACTGATGGGGGCTGCCAAAAGGTGACATCGGCATTTTGAACGGGTTAGCTCTTGAGGGTCAAGGGATTACCGCATTTATAGCAGAAATTAGAGTCCGCCATTGCCTTTGTGCCGCACTTGGGACAGAACTCTGCCCGCCCAGGGGTTTCATCTTCCCAGGATTTGGAACTCAGATGATCCTTAACCTGGGAAAGAAGGTCTTCCTGAGTCTCTTTGTCTCTGTCGAGATCGGCCAGGATTTCTTCCTTTTTTCTGTTCCTGTTTTCCAGCATATAGTGTACTTTTTTGGTAAATGTCTGGCTGCTGAAGGGTTTCACAATATAATCATTGGCCCCCAGTTCGATAAGTTTTATGATCAGCTCCCGGTCAGCCTCTGCCGTTACCATCATGACCAAGACATCGTTGAATTCTTCGAACTGCCTCAGGGTTTCAAGGAATTCAAAGCCGTCCATCACAGGCATTGCAACATCCAGAGTCACCAGCTGGTATTGTTTTTTTTGAAGCATTGTCAGGGCATCTTTACCGTTTAAAGCCGTATCTATATTTGAAAATCCGTCCATGACACAATTCTTTTTTATCATGGTCCGCATCATCTTGGAATCATCGACAATCAGAATATTGATATCGTGATTTTTTCCCATCTAAGCACTCCTTGACTCTTTTTCAATCTGAAAAGAAAAATAAATGTGTTCCTTTCCCAACACACGGAAAGGTATAACCACTGCAGGGGTCTTCTTTTTGGACAGCCTGTCTTTAAATCCCGTTTTACCAATGGAAGGTACGGATGTCTTGAATACGATGCCTTTACTTTTTTTCAGGACATCTTTCCCCCTGGCTGAAACCATATTGACGATTTCCCCCCCGAGGCTTTCACAGCTTTCCCTTGCTTCTTTTTTATCTCCTGACAACAATTCGCAGGCTGCATCAAAAAGAAGAACATGGGGGAAAGAGATGGAAACGAATCCGCTGAGATCCTTACCCTGCAGTGCCACCACACTGGTTACAGACTCCTGGAAAAATGTTTCCATGCCATTGGAATAAAAAGGTTCCCCGGGTTTGATCTTCAGATTCACATACTTGTCCATCACATAGGCGAACGCATCAATGAAAGGTATGATGTGATCAATAATCATGGTTTTGCCCAGGTATTTTCTCCTTTAGTCTCCTGTGCAAGGATAGATAGCTTGCGGTTTTTTGTCAATGGCGCTTGTGGGCAACCCTGCTGGCAGTTTTTTTGTATAGCTATCCTCCCGGCCGCCGCCCTTTATAACCCGGGGATAGTCAAGGGATTCGGCTGCTGTATTATGGCTGCTTTATAAAATCTGTATAGGGATTGGTCCGGTTGGGGCCCCGGTTGCAGGCAGGCCTTAGTCCCCCAGCATAATACGGATGATCTCTTTATCTGTCTCCCGCATCCCGTCCCGTCCCAGCCGGCCGATGTTGGCAATGGTATTTTCCACCCCTTTGGTTACGATGCCTTCACCGTCGTAGAACTGCTGGCCTTTCTGGTACATGTGAAAGCCCAGGATCCCGGCTTCTACGGCAGAAGCGATTTTGGCGGCGCACGACGGCTTGGCCCCGTCACAGATGATGCCCGAGACAATGGCAAGGGCGTTGACAATGGTGTGCGCCACCTCTTTGTACCCGCCCCCGTGGAGACGGCAGATGCCGGCGCCGGCGCCCACGCCAGCACTGACGGCTCCGCAGTAGGCTGACAGCCGTCCGATACCGGTTTTCTGGTGGATGGTGACAAGGTTAGATACCAGAAGGGCTCTGAACAATGCCTCTTCATCCTTTCCCAGTTCCTTTGCATATTCAAACACGGGCACCGAAGCGGTGATTCCCTGGTTGCCCGAACCTGAAATAATGATCACGGGCAGTTCGCAGCCGCTCATCCTGGCATCGGATCCTGCTGCGGCCATGGCCTTTGCCCGGGTCTTTATATTATCCCCCCAGGTCTCCAGGAGAATGCTGCCGATGTTGGCCCCCCAGTCCCCGTTGATGCCTTCTTTGGCAATACGGGTGTTGTATTCCACCTGGCGGCGGATAAGCCCGTCCACGTCGGACAGGTCCGCAGAATCGGCAAAATCCAGAATATCCTCCACCCTCATGAAGGACCGGTCCGTTAGCTTGCTGGTTTCAAGGGTGTCGCAATGGGTGTCCTGAAAAATCTTTTTATCGTCTTTGGTGATGCTGACAATATTGGTATGGAAATGAGAAATACGGACGGAGGCATTACTGTCTCCGGAAAAGACCCGGACTTCCAGGTCAAAGATAAAACCGCTGCTGGCGTTTTTTACCCGGACCTCTTTGGTTTCCAGGAAGGTGCGGATGGCATCCCTTCCCTTGTCATCAACCGAGGAGATGACTTCCAGAACCTTGTCCGGGTCGCCGGCAACGATGCCGGCCACGGCCGATGCCTCAATGCCTTTCAGATTGCCTGTGTTTGGCACAACAACGCTTTTAACGTTTTTAATGATGTTGTCGCTGGCTTCAATGATCACGCGGTCGGGCATTTGTCCCAGAACCTTTCGGGCCTTTGCCGCGGCATAGGCGATGGCAATGGGCTCGGTGCATCCCATGGCCGGCACCAGCTCTTCTTTGAGTACGTCCAGGTATGCCTGGTATCTTTTATCGCTTTTTTCCATTTTATTTTCCCCTGCCTGAAATTTATGTCCCAGCGGTTTATGAAATACCACACCCGGCTAAATATTTCCAATTTTCAATGGGGCTGAAGCGTTTTTGCATATGCAATCCACTATACCGGAATGGGAAAGGAATGGGGGGGTGCCGGATGGGGCGGATGTCCAACGGAGTATAAGCGTTATTTTGGAAGCCATAAATTTTCATAAATTTTATTAATACAACATTAATGTTTGGGTAATCGTTGCCTAATCCCGGTCTAATAGGGTGGGCGAAACATCAACTTAAAGCGTGACCCAATGGACCATATCAGCATTGCCCAAATTAAAATTCTGGATGCCGTTGACCGGGAGAAAAATTTTTCCCGGGCGGCACAGTATCTGGGGATCAGCCAGCCGGCCGTATCCCTTCAGCTTCGGGAGCTTCAAAAGCGTTACGGCGTGGGGATTTATTTTCGGCGGGGCAAACAGATCCACCTGTCGGAGCTGGGAGTGGAACTGGTTAAAACCGGCAGAAAGGTGCTGGGCCTGCTGGCTGAAATGGACGCCAGCCTTAAGGAGGCCGGGGATCTGCTCACCGGCCGCATCCATATCGGGCTCTCCTGCCATTATTTTGTAAAGGGACTCATTGCCGAATTCATGGGCTGTTATCCAGGCGTAAGGGTGAAGGCCAGTATCGGCCATTCCGAAAGCCTGATGGCTGAGGTGCTGGACTGCCGGATGGATGTGGCGGAAGTCACTGCCCTGCAGCCGGATCCCCGGCTTCATCATTTCAAATACAGTGAACAGGAAATCCTGCTTTTTATTGCCTCAACCCATCCCTGGGCCGCCAAGGGAAAAATGGATATCCGCGCCCTTCACGGAGAGCGGATGGTGGCCCTGCACAGCCCATCCATGACCCGGCAGATTTTCAACCGGCGCTTAGATGAGGAGAATATCTGCCCGAAAATCATGCTGGAGCTGGACAACTGGGATGCCATGAAAGAGGTGGTGGCGGCCGGTGTGGGATTCGGCATCGCCCTGGAGGATGAGTTCGGGCCGGATCCGCGCCTGGCAAAGATCCGGCTCACCGGTGCGGATCTTACGGCAGGACAGTATTTTGTGTGTCAACCGGAATACCGGGAACTGGCGGTGATATCCGCATTTCTGGATATTGCGGAAAAAGAAAAAGAGAAAAATAGAATTTTTAAACAGCTTAGCAAAGGAGATGAAAAATGAGAGGTGTTCCAAAGTTTATTCTGGCCGTAACGGCTCTGTTCTGTCTGTTTCTGCCCCACCAGGCCTGTGCCGGGGAGCTTTTGGTGTATACGGCCCTGGAGGATGATGAGATTCCAAGATATCTGGACCTGCTCAAGCAAAGCCATCCCCAGATTGATGTCAAGATTGTCAGGGATTCCACGGGGATTGTAACGGCAAAGCTGCTGGCGGAAAAAGATAACCCAAGGGCCGATGTGGTATGGGGCACGGCCGCCACCAGTCTTATGCTCTGCGACCAGGCCGGAATGGTGGCGCCCTATGCCCCCAAAGGCATTGACCGGGTGGTGCCCAAAATGAAAGATACCCATACGGTGCCCCACTGGGTTGGGATTAAGGCCTGGATGACCGGATTCTGTGTAAACACCATTGAATGCAAGGCCTTGAATCTGCCTGTTCCCCAGAGTTTTGAAGACCTGCTCAATCCGGTGTACAAACATAATTTGGTCATGCCCAACCCGGCCTCTTCGGGTACCGGGTTTCTCACGGTATCCGCCATCCTCCAGATGAAGGGGGAGGATGCGGGCTGGGCCTATCTGGACAAGCTGCATAAAAATATGGCCCGGTATACCCATTCCGGTTCCAAGCCCTGTAAGCTGGCCGGTGCCGGAGAACTGCCCATCGGACTCTCATTCGCCTACAGGGGATTTATGCAGAAATCCAAGGGGGAACCGGTACTCACAGTATTCCCAAAAGAGGGCTCTGGCTGGGATGTTGAGGCCAACTGCCTGATCAAAAAGGCCCATATCAAGCCCGAGGCAAAGGCCTTTCTGGATTGGGCCATTTCCGAACCGGTGATGAAGGAATATGCAAAGGTTTA